>NZ_AP023287.1:4382115-4695124 GCF_014218295.1 Mycolicibacterium litorale | reverse complement strand
CAGGAGGTGTGGGGTTACGACTTCTTCGGCGGCACCCGCACGGTCGACGTTCACGTGAGGCGGTTGCGCGCCAAACTCGGCCCCGAGTACGAGTCGCTGATCGGCACGGTTCGCAACGTCGGCTACAAGGCCGTGCGGCCCGCCCGAGGCCGTCCGCCCGCTCCGGAGGCCGAGATCGCCGACGACGAGGACGACTACGAGACCCCCGACAACGTGCCCTCGTCGCTCGCCGACCCGCTGCGGGCGCCGTGACCTCACCCGTGTGGCGGACCGGGCTGACCGAGGACGAACAGCGCCGGATCCGTGAGGTGATCGCCGCTGCCACGGCCGCCGACGGTGTGGCGCCCGTCGGCGACCAGGTCCTGCGCGAGCTTCCCGCCGACCGGACCCGGCACCTGCTGGCCCTCGACAGCGACGAACAGATCGTCGGCTACCTCGACCTCGCGCCCGCCTCCGACACCGCACCGCCGATGGCCGAACTCGTCGTGCACCCCGACGCCCGCCGACGCGGCATCGGCACCGAGATGGCCCGCACCGGCCTTTCCGAAGGCGGTGCGGCGGCGCGGATCTGGGCGCACGGCAACCTCGACGCCGCCCAGGCCACCGCCCGCGCACTCGGGCTGCAGGTGGTGCGGGAACTGTTGCAGATGCGCCGTCCGCTCACCGACCTGCCGCCTGTGACAGTGGCCGACGGGGTGCGCCTGACGACCTACCGCGGACCCGACGACGATCCAGAGTTGTTGCGGGTCAACAACTCCGCCTTCTCCTGGCATCCCGAACAGGGCGGCTGGACCGAGGCCGACATCGCCGAGCGGCGCGGCGAACCGTGGTTCGACGCCGAGGGTCTGTTCATGGCGTTCGACGAGGCGTCCGGCACACTGCTCGGATTTCACTGGACGAAGATCCACGGACCCGACCTCGGCGAGGTCTACGTCGTCGGCGTCGACCCCGCCGCCCAGGGCCGCGGACTCGGCGCCACGCTCACGCTCACCGGTCTGCATCACCTCGCCGAGCGGTTGTCGGATTCGCCTCGGCCGACGGTGATGCTCTACGTCGAGGCCGACAACACCGCGGCCGTCAAGACGTACCGGCGTCTCGGGTTCGACGTGTACAGCGTCGACGCCGCCTACGCCGCCCACGCCGCCCACGCCGCCCACGCCGCCCACGCCGCCCACACCGTCGAAGTCGCCGAAGCCGCCCCAACCGGCAACCTGTGAAATCACTGAACCTGTTCACTGCCCGTTAACCCGCGATCCGCGATCCGTCCACCAGCGCCGCATACGTTGCCGGTGAGTTCGAGCCGCCAAACGGAAAGTGGGATAAGTGAAGCTCAAGAGCATGGGCATGGTGTGGTCCGCAACGGCGATCGCCGCGTTGACGCTGACCGCCTGCGGTAGTGACAACAACGCCGGAACCGGCGACACCACCGGAGCGTCCGGCACCGGGTCCGCCAGCGCCGCGGACTGCGGGGGCAAGAACTCCGTCACCGCCGAGGGCTCCACGGCCCAGCAGAACGCGATCGCCGTGTTCAACCAGGTCTGGGGGCAGAAGTGCCCGGGCAAGAACCTGTCCTACAACCCCACCGGTTCGGGTGCGGGCCGCGAGCAGTTCGTCGCACGCAACGTCGACTTCGCCGGCTCCGACTCGGCGATCAAGGAGCAGCAGGCCGAACAGGCCGCCCAGCGCTGCGGCGGCAACCCGGCATGGAACCTGCCGCTGGTGTTCGGCCCGATCGCGCTCGCCTACAACCTCGAGGGCGTCGACGACCTGGTGCTCAACGGCGACACGCTCGCCAAGATCTTCCAGGGCCAGATCAAGACCTGGAACGACCCCGCCATCGCCGGGCTGAACCAGGGCAAGACGCTGCCCGACACCGCGATCACCCCGATCTTCCGCTCGGATTCCTCGGGCACGACCGACAACTTCCAGAAGTACCTCGCCGCGGCCGCGCCGCAGACATGGACCAAGGGCGACGGCAGCGAATTCCAGGGCGGTGCCGGTGAGGGCGCCCAGAAGTCGGCCGGTGTGGCGCAGGCCGTGCAGGCGACGCCCGGTGGTATCGGTTACGTCGAGAAGGGCTTCGCCGACCAGGCCGGCCTGCCCTACGCGCAGATCGACAACGGCGGCGGTGCGGTCGAGCTGACCGACGAGACGGCGGGCAAGGCGATCGACGCCGCGCAGTTCGCGGGCGAGGGCAACGACCTGACCCTCGACCTCGACTCCCTCTACGGCACCAAGGAAGCGGGTGCGTATCCGCTGGTCCTGGCCACGTACGAGATCGTCTGCTCCAACGGGTACGACGCCGAGACCGCCGCCGCAGTGAAGTCCTTCCTCACCGTGGCCGCCAACGACGGACAGTCCGGCCTGTCCGCCGCCGGCTACGTGCCGCTGCCCGACCGCTTCAAGGAGCGGTTGTTGACCTCCATCGACGCCATCGGCTCGACTGCCTGACCCTGGTGGCGCCGCGACTCGACAACGGTGAGGATGGGATGCGAATCCGATGACCGACAGGGTGGATGTGACATTTCCCAATCCCACGGAACGGGGATCGGGCGAGGCGGTGGCCGCGCCCTTCCCCGAACCGGAGCCGATCTCGACCGACCCCTCGAGGAACGCCAAGGTGCGGTTGGGCGACCGCGTCTTCCGCGGGCTCGCCGAGGGGTCGGGCGTCCTGATCGTCGCCATCATCGTGGCGATCGGCCTCTTCCTGCTGTGGCGTGCGGTGCCCGCGCTCGCCCGCAACGAGGCGAACTTCTTCCTCTACGGCGGCAACTGGGTCACCACCGACACGTCGGCGATGCAGTTCGGCATCCTCGACCTGCTGCAGGTGACCGTGTTCGTGTCGGTGTTCGCGCTGGTGCTGGCGATGCCCGTCGCACTCGGCATCGCGATCTACCTCACCAACTACGCCCACAAGCGGGTGGCCGGCCCGCTCGGCTACATGGTCGACCTGCTGGCCGCGGTGCCGTCGATCATCTACGGCGTGTGGGGGCTGTACGTGCTGGCCCCGGTGATCAAACCGTTCGCGGTGTGGCTCAACGACCACCTCGGCTGGCTGTTCCTGTTCCAGACGGGCAACGCCTCGGTCGCGGGCGGCGGCACGATCTTCACCGCGGGCATCGTGCTGGCGGTGATGATCCTGCCGATCATCACCGCGGTCACCCGCGAGGTGTTCGTCCAGACCCCGCGCGGTCAGATCGAGGCGGCGCTCGCGCTGGGCGCCACCCGCTGGGAGGTGGTGCGCACGACGGTGCTGCCGTTCGGCATGTCGGGCTACATCAGCGGCGCGATGCTGGGTCTGGGCCGCGCGCTCGGTGAGACGATCGCACTGCTGATCATCCTGCGCGGTACCCAGCAGGCCTTCGGCTGGTCGCTGTTCGACGCCGGCTACACGTTCGCCAGCAAGATCGCGGCGGCGGCCTCCGAGTTCAACGACCAGTACAAGGCGGGTGCCTACATCGCCGCCGGCCTCGTGCTGTTCATCCTGACGTTCGTGGTGAACTCGCTGGCCCGTGCCGCGGTCTCCGGAAAGGACAGGTCCGCATCGTGACGACGACTCCGGCGCTCGACAGACCCGTCAAGGTGCCCACCTTCCAAGGTGTCGGCACGCGACGCAAGATCACCAACACCGTCGCCACCGTCCTGGTGACCGCCTCGGTGGTGGTCGCGATCATCCCGCTGCTGTGGGTGCTGTTCACGGTGGTGTCCAAGGGCATCGGCGCGGTGACGTCCTCGACGTGGTGGACGAACTCGCAGGCCGGCATGACGGCGTTCCAGGCCGGCGGCGGCGCGTACCACGCGATCGTGGGCACCGTCCTGCAGGCGTTGATCTGCGCGGTCATCTCGATCCCGGTCGGCGTGTTCGTCGGCATCTACCTGGTTGAGTACGGCGGCGGCACCCGGCTGGGCAAGGTCACCACCTTCATGGTCGACATCCTCACCGGCGTGCCGTCGATCGTGGCGGCGCTGTTCATCTACGCGCTGTGGGTGGCGACGCTGGGCTTCGAGCGGTCGGGCTTCGCGGTCTCGCTCGCGCTGGTGTTGCTGATGATCCCGGTCATCGTGCGCTCGACCGAGGAGATGCTGCGGGTCGTGCCGATGGACCTGCGGGAGGCCAGTTACGCACTGGGCGTGCCGAAGTGGAAGACGATCTCGTCGATCGTGATCCCGACGGCGCTGTCGGGCATCGTGACCGGCGTGCTGTTGGCGCTGGCCCGGGTGATGGGTGAGACGGCGCCGCTGCTGATCCTGGTCGGCTACGCGCAGGCGATGAACTTCGACATGTTCGGCGGGTTCATGGGGTCGCTGCCCGGCATGATGTACGACCAGACCTCGGCCGGCGCCGGCGCGAATCCCGTTCCGACCGACCGTCTCTGGGGTGCGGCGCTCACGCTCGTCATCCTCATCGCGCTGCTCAATGTGGGCGCGCGCTACCTCGCCAAATTCTTCGCCCCTAAAAAGGTCTGAGCAGGTTTAGGAGAACTTCGATATGGCCAAACGGCTGGACCTCAAAGACGTCAACATCTACTACGGGTCGTTCCACGCGGTCGCCGACGTGTCGATGTCGGTGCCGCCCCGCAGCGTCACCGCGTTCATCGGCCCGTCGGGCTGCGGCAAGTCCACGGTGCTGCGCACGCTGAACCGGATGCACGAGGTGATCCCCGGCGCCTACGTCAAGGGCTCGGTGCTGCTCGACGGGGAGGACATCTACGGCGCGGGCGTCGACCCGGTGGGCGTGCGCAAGACCATCGGCATGGTGTTCCAGCGTCCGAATCCGTTCCCCACCATGTCGATTCGCGACAACGTGGTGGCCGGGCTGAAGCTGCAGGGGGTGCGCAACCGCAAGACGCTCGACGAGGTCGCCGAACGCTCCCTGAAGGGGGCGAACCTGTGGAACGAGGTGAAGGACCGGCTCGACAAGCCGGGCGGCGGGTTGTCCGGCGGTCAGCAGCAGCGCCTGTGCATCGCCCGTGCCATCGCCGTGCAGCCGGACGTGCTGCTGATGGACGAGCCGTGTTCGGCGCTGGACCCGATCTCGACGCTGGCGATCGAGGATCTGATCGCCGAACTCAAGCAGGACTTCACGATCGTCATCGTCACCCACAACATGCAGCAGGCCGCGCGGGTGAGCGATCAGACCGCGTTCTTCAACCTCGAGGCCACCGGTAAGCCGGGCCGGCTCATCGAGATCGACGACACCGAGAAGATCTTCTCCAACCCGACGCAGCGGGCCACCGAGGACTACATCTCCGGCCGCTTCGGCTGAGTTCCCGGAAACGACGAACGCCCCCGCCGAGGCGGGGGCGTTCCGCGCAGGGCAGCGCCCGCTCAGTGCGGCGTGGAGATCGGCTCGTCGGCCGGATAGGCGCCGGTCACCTGGAAGATCACCCGGCGCGCCACCTCGACGGCGTGGTCGGCGAAGCGTTCGTAGAACCGGCTCAGCAGCGTCACGTCGACGGCCGCGGTCACGCCGTGTTTCCACTCGCGGTCCATCAGCACGGTGAACAGGTGACGGTGCAGATCGTCCATCGCATCGTCTTCCTCCTGGATCCGCGCGGCCTTCTCGGGGTCGCGGGTCTCCAGCACCTCCTTGGCGGCGTTGCCGAGTTCGACCGCCACCCGGCCCATCTCGGCGAAGTAGCCGTTGACCTCTTCGGGCAGCACGTGCTGCGGATGCCGGCGGCGGGCGATCTTGGCGACATGGAGCGCCAGCGCGCCCATCCGGTCCACGTCGGCGACGATCTGGATGGAACTGACCACGGCGCGCAGGTCACCGGCGACCGGGGCCTGCAGGGCCAGCAGGACGAACGCGGCCTCCTCGGCGCGAGCGCTCATCGTGGCGATCTGATCGTGGTCGGAGATGACCTGTTCGGCGAGCACCAGATCGGCCTGGAGCAACGCCTGGGTCGCGCGTTCCATCGCCCCGCCGGCGATCCCGCACATCTGGCCGAGCTGATCGGTGAGAGCCCCTAGTTGCTCGTGGTACGCGGTACGCATGCGTCAAGACTAGAGGTTGTGACGGTGCGTCGTCACGACGACGCGGATGAACTGAAGGTGAATGCCACCTGCCCAAACACCGCCGGGGCGGGTCACTCACATGTGGTGTCGGCGGCGTTGGTGACGTTGAGGTCCTCGGGCAGGGGAGCCGACGAGCTGCCGGATTCGTGTAACACGTTCACCTGGACCGGCGAGCCGCTGGGCGTCGGGGCGCCGACGGCGTTGAAGTCGCTGCCGAGCACCACCTGGACGACGTCGCCCATACCGCTGACCCGTTCGATCGTCGGGTTCTGGAACGAGGAGGCGACCGTCACCGCGGCCTGCTCGTTACCGGGCGAGAAGAACACCGTCGTCGCGTTCAGCGCACTCGGGTAGTCGTCAGGGGTGGTGACGTTGAAGCCGTGCTGCTGCAGGGCGTCGGCGGCGGTGGCGCCCAGTCCGGTCTGGCCGGTCGAGTTCGACACCTGCACGGTGACGTCCTGCGGTTCGGTGGTCACCGCGTTGACCAGTTCCGCCGTGGACTGGTCTTCGGTCGCAGGGGCCTCGGCCGCGGGGTTCGACGTCGTCGACTCCGGTGTGCCGGGTACCGGGGTGTTGTCGGGGTTCTTCTCCCCGGGCAGCGGATCATCGTTGATGATCGCGTCGAACAGCGCGCGCATGTCGTCGGTGCGCGGGGTCTCGTTGCCGTACTCGTCGGCATAGCCGGTGGTCGGGACGGTGACGAAGGTGATCCGTCCGGCCGTCACCCCCTGGATCGACTGGCCGAGCGTCACCAGGTCGCGGGTGTCGATGTTGTCGACGTAGCTGTCGTCGATGAACATGTTGACCACGTTGTTCAGCTTGGACAGCGAGAAGAAGACTTCCTTCGAGATCAGCGACCGCAGCAGTGACGACAGGAAGCGCTGCTGGCGTTTGATGCGGCCGTAGTCGCCGTTGATCTCGGTGGTGACCTGGCGGGCGCGCACGTAGTTGAGTGCGGTGTGGCCGTCGACCATCTGGCGTCCCGCGGTCGGCAGCACGGTGCCGAGTTCGTAGTCCTCCAGCGGTTCGGTACTGCAGACCTCCACGCCGCCGAGGGCGTCGACCATCTTGGAGAATCCGGCGAAGTCGACGGCCATGAACCGGTTCACCGACAGCCCGGACATCTTCTGGATGACCTTCACCAGGCACTTCGGCCCGCCGACCGCGTAGGCCGAGTTGAGTTTGTATTCGGTGTAGACGGTTTCGCGCCCGTACATCGGCGAATCGGGGTCGGTGATGGGCCCGTAGGCGCCCGTCTCCGGGTTCCACGGTTCGCACTCCATCGGGTCGATGGACAGGTCGCGCGGGAATGACACCGCCACGACGCGTTTGCGATTGGCCGGGATGTTGACCAGCATCACGGTGTCCGACCGGGCGCCTGCCGCGTCGTCGGTGGTGCCAGCGCCCATCCCGCTGTTCTCTCCGATGCGGCTGTCCACGCCGACGATGAGGAAATTCTCGTCACCGAACTGGGCGTTGGGGTCGACGATGTCGCGGCTGTCCTGATCCAGCGCCGACACCCGGTTCATGCTGTTGTTCTTCGACGACTGCCACTGCCACGCACCGCCGGTCAGCACCAGCGCGAGCACCGCCAGCAGCGCGGCGGCGGCGCGGCCGGCCAGGATGACGCGGCGGCGCCGACGAGGTTCGTCCTCGACGACGACGGGTGTGTCGTCGCCGACGCGGTAGGGCGGGACCCGGTCGTTCGGTTCGTCGGCGAGGAACGGCAGTTCCTCCGCGTAGGCGCTGGTGGCGGCCGGGATGATCTCGGTGTCGAGGCGGTCGGGATCGGCCGGCGTCCGGGTGGGCTCGAGGATCGGTGCGTCGATCGGCTCGATGATCTCGGTGGCAGGGGCCGGCGGTTCGGGTTCGGGCTCGCGGTCCGGTTCGGCGCGTCGGCGCTTCGGGATCACCTCGGCCGGTCCGGTGCCGTCGCCGTTCAGCTTGGCGATCAGATCGGCGACCGTGACGACACCGGCGGTGTGGCTACCGGCGGGCTCGTCGGTCTCGTCGGATTCGGGTTCGGGTTCGGTCTCGGGTGGCTGGGTACGCGACCGCTTCAGCGGTTCACTGCGCTCCCACGGCGCGGCACCTGGTGATCGCTGCGATGATCGGGTAAGCCATTGGTTGTCGTCCCAGTCGGACCGTGGCTCGCGGGGACGCCGAGGGTCAGGAGTGGCGTTATCGCCGTCACTCATGTCCAACCGGCCTCCGACTCTGTCCAGCGTGGCGCCCGCGGCGTACGCGCGCAGTGCTCACTGTCTTGTAGCAGCACGACCGGAACTCCGCCACCGGAGCCCTGCTGCAACGAGACCCATATCGTACTGAGCGTTCCTGTGAGTGATCCAGCCGGCGAACGTCTCGACAACGTCTCGGTATGGCGTCCGGCCGAATCGACTGGTCAGCCGCCGGAGTGCATGACGTCGGCGCCCGCGGGCACCGTGCAGTCGTCCGGATCGGCCAGCCAGCCCTCAGGCAGCGACACCGAGGCCGCCGAACCCTGCCGTCCGCGCGGACCGGCGGCCGCGGGCGGGAACGGCACGTCGGGGTCGAGCTGGTCGAGCAGTGCCGACAGTTCGGCGCGGGTCTTGACCAGTGCCAGTGCCCGACGCAGATCCGATCCGGCGGGGAAGCCGTGCAGATACCAGGCGACGTGCTTGCGGATGTCGCGCATCGCCTTGTCCTCGCCGAAGTGGTCGGTGAGCAGTTCGCCGTGCCTGCGGATGATGTCGGCGACCTCGCCCAGAGTGGGCGGGGTAGGGATCGGACGGCCGGTGAACCGCGCGGACAGTTCGGCGAACAGCCACGGGCGGCCGAGGCAGCCGCGACCGATGACGACACCGTCACAGCCGGTGGTCGCCATCATCCGGACGGCGTCGTCGGCGTCGAAGATGTCGCCGTTGCCCAGCACGGGCACCGAGGTGACGTGGGCTTTGAGCGCGGCGATCTGCCCCCAGTCCGCGGTTCCGGAGTAGCGCTGGGCCGCCGTGCGGGCGTGCAGCGCGACGGCGGCCGCGCCCTCTTCGGCGGCGATGCGGCCCGCGTCCAGGTGGGTGTGGTGGGCGTCGTCGATACCGATGCGGAACTTCACCGTGACGGGGATGTCGGTGCCTTCGGTCGCGGCAACCGCGGCGGCGACGATCTGGCCGAACAGCCTGCGCTTGTAGGGCAGGGCGGCGCCGCCGCCGCGTTTGGTCACCTTCGGCACCGGACAGCCGAAGTTCATGTCGATGTGGTCGGCCATGTTCTCGTCGGCGATCATCTTGGCCGCGGCGTATGTGGTCGCCGGATCAACGGTGTAGAGCTGCAGCGAGCGCGGCGACTCGTCGGGTGCGAACGCCGTCATGTGCATGGTGACCGGGTGGCGTTCGACGAGCGCGCGGGCGGTCACCATCTCGCACACGTACAGGCCGCTGACGGTGCCGGCCCTGGCTACTTCCAGTTCACGGCACAGGGTGCGGAACGCGACGTTGGTCACCCCGGCCATCGGCGCGAGGACGACGGGGCTGGCCAACGCCAGCGGCCCGATCCGCAGATCTGCGGACCGGGCCGTATCGGCGGGCGGGGCTACGACGCTGATGACGCCAGAACCTTACTGGCCTTCTTCTCGGCCATCTTGGCTTCGCGCTCGAGGCGCTTCTGCTTGGCGGTCTCGAACTTCTCGCAGGCCTCCTGAAGCTCCTCGACGAGGACGCCGAGGTCGTCGCGCATGCGGGCGGCCTCGCCGGTGAAGTCCTCACGCTCGAAGATGCGCCACTTCTTGAGCACCGGCATCACCACGTCCTCGAGGTGGATGCGCGGATCGTAGACGCCGCCGACGGCGATGATCACGGCCTTGCGGCGGAACTCCGGCACCGTGTATCCGGGCATCTTGAAGTTGCGCAGCACCCGGTGCAGCGAGTGCATCGCCTGGTCGGGGGCGATCTCGAAACCGGCCTCCGACACGTCACGGTAGAAGATCATGTGCAGGTTCTCGTCGGCCGACACGCGCTGCAGCAGCTGGTCGGCGACCGGCTCGGAGCAGGCCTTGCCGGTGTTGCGGTGCGAGACGCGGGTCGCGAGTTCCTGGAAGGTCACGTAGATGACCGAGTCGAACAGGCTCTCGGCGAACAGATCACCCTGCTGGTTCTGGCCGGGGGAGAAGCCGCGGGTCATCTGCTCGACGCGCAGCTCCTCGAGCTGGACCGGATCGACCGCGCGGGTGACGACGAGGTAGTCGCGCAGGGCGATGCCGTGCCGATTCTCCTCGGCGGTCCAGCGGTTGACCCACTGACCCCAGGCGCCGTCCATGCTCATGTTCATCGCGATCTCGCGGTGGTAGGAGGGCAGGTTGTCCTCGGTGAGCAGGTTCTGCACCATCGCGGTCTGGGCGACCTCCGAGAGCTTCGACTGCTCGGGATCCCAGTCCTGACCGCCCAGGGCGTAGTAGTTCTTGCCGTCCGTCCACGGGATGTAGTCGTGCGGATTCCAGTCCTTGCGCATGGTCAGGTGCCGGTTGAGCAGCTTCTCGACGACCGGCTCCAGCTCGTGCAGCAGGTGTAGGTCGGTCAGGTTTTCGTGCATCGGTGCTGGTCCTCCTCGCGGTTCAGAGCTCGTCGGAGTTATCTGTACCTGTTGGTTGCACTCAATATATGTGTGTACTCCGGTGACATCAAGTTCCGTTGTCCGAGTGTCATGCGGGTCACCGGCGCCCGATCCGCGCACTTCGGACCACTTCGCGGGCGCGACGGACGTCCGTGCGGAGTACCCGCGGTGGCGCCGACCCACGCACGCGTCAGCGGCTGGAGACCCGGCTCAGCAGCATGTCGACGCAGTAGTCGATGAACTGTTCGCGGGTCGCGGTCAGCCGGCCGTCCAGGTAGGCGGTGAACAGCGCGGTCAACGCGCCGATCAGGCCGGTGGCCACCATTGCCTGGACGGCCGGATCGGTGATGCGGGTGAGCTTGCGCTGCACCAGCTCGATGAAGTTGGGCATCCACTCGGCGCCCGACTGGGTCAAGATCGGTTCGGAGGCCGGCGCCAGCAGCAGCACCCGTCCGCGGGTGGGGTCGTCGACCATCAGTGCCACGAAGCGCTCGACGGCGTCACGCGGCGTCTCGGCGTTGAGCAGGGTCGACATCGCCCTGGTGCACACGTCGTCGTAGACGGCGCGCACGAATTCGTCCCGGTCGACGAAACTCTCGTAGAAGTAGCGCTCGGTGAGCCCGGCTTCACGGCACACCGCGCGCACGGTCAGACCGGGGCCGCCCGCGCTGCCGAGGAGCGCGACGCCGGCGGCGAGGAGTTCGTCTCGGCGCAACGCCTGGCGGTCCTGCAGGGGGACCCCGGACCAGCGTCCGCGTCGTTGACCGGATGACACATCGCTCCTAAGCTCAAGGTGACAACGTGTGTAGTCAGAATTGTCACTGACGCCGACAGGAAGTGCACCAGTGAGCCAAGATACTTCTGCGGTACCCGTGGCGGCCAGCGATTCCATCCCGGTGGCCAGCGGATGTCCGGTGACCTCCGGTGGCTATGACGGCCCCCCTCCACTCGGGCCCGACTCGCTGACGTGGAAGCTGTTCGGCGACTGGCGCGGACTGCTGCAGGGGCCGTGGGCGGGGTCGATGCAGAACATGCATCCTCAGCTGGGTGCCGCCGTGCAGGAGCACTCGATCTTCTTCCTCGAGCGGCTGCCGCGGCTGCTGCGCTCGCTGTATCCGATCGGGGGCGTGGTGTTCGACGGCGACCGCGCCCCGCAGACCGGTGCCGAGGTCCGCGACTACCACATCGGCATCAAGGGCGTCGACGATCAGGGGCGCCGCTACAGCGCGCTGAACCCCGAGGTCTTCTACTGGGCGCACTCGACGTTCTTCATGGGCACGATCCTGACCGCCGAGCATTTCGGCGACGGCCTCACCGAAGACCAGAAGCGCCAACTGTTCGACGAACACGTCACCTGGTACCGGATGTACGGGATGAGCATGCGGCCGGTGCCCAAGACGTGGGAGGAGTTCTGCGAGTACTGGGACCACATGTGCCGCAATGTGTTGGAGAACAACTGGGCGGCGCGCGAAGTGCTCGACCTGTCGACCATGCCCAAACATCCGTCGCTGCAATGGCTTCCGGACTGGCTGTGGAAGCTGCACCTCAAGGTGCTCGGACCGTTCGCGGTGTGGGTGACCGTCGGCCTCTACGACGAGCCGGTGCGTGAGCTGATGGGCTACCGCTGGTCGCGCCGAGACGAGCGGCTGCACTGGCTGTTCGGCCGCGTCGTCAACCTGACGTTCAAAATGCTGCCCGAGCGCAGGCGCTACCACCCGCGCGCCCGCGCCGGCTGGGACCGGTCGGGCGGGCGGCTGCCCGCCGACGCCCCGCTGGTGCACACCCCCGCCCGCAACCTGCCGCCGGTCGAGTACCGCGACAGCCCCATGCACTACAGCCCGAAGGTCTGACTGCCTCCGCCGAGACTGCGGTGAGATCGCGGAAATCGGCTCGATCGTGATCTGGCAGCAGTCTCGGCGAGGGCGACTGGTGGTGCCCCCACCAGGGCTCGAACCTGGGACCTGCGGATTAAAAGTCCGTAGCTCTACCAACTGAGCTATAGGGGCGCGGTGCACCACAATACTGCGTGCACGCCGGGGCCGGTGCCGACCCTGGTTTTGGGTTTGGGCGACCGGTGTCCTAAGCTATCGAAGCTCCCAACGGAAGCGTTGCGAGTACCCCGGAGAGATTCGGCTTGGCCCCCTTCGTCTAGCGGCCTAGGACGCCGCCCTTTCAAGGCGGTAGCGCGGGTTCGAATCCCGTAGGGGGTACACGTGACTAGTCCGATAGGAGTCACACAGCAAGGCCCTGTGGCGCAGTTGGTTAGCGCGCCGCCCTGTCACGGCGGAGGTCGCGGGTTCGAGTCCCGTCAGGGTCGCCATCACGGCGAGGCATTGAGGTTCTCCACGGGCCGGTGCCTTCCGGCCAGGTAGCTCAGTTGGTACGAGCGTCCGCCTGAAAAGCGGAAGGTCGCCGGTTCGATCCCGGCCCTGGCCACCACGACAGCGGTCCTTCCGTGTTCTTCCCGCCGTCATCTCCCCGCATGGCCGTACGATTCTCGCTGACATGACCGTGACAAGCGAGGCCCCCGGCGCGGTGGAGGACAGAAACAACTTCCGCCAGCGGCTTCTCGACGCGCTCGAGGAGTCGATCGCCGAGGACGGCTACCAGAAGACCACCGTCGCCGACATCGTGCGGCGCGCCCGCACGTCGCGGCGCACCTTCTACGAGCACTTCGACGGCCGCGAGGCCTGCTTTCTCGCCCTGCTCGCCGAGGCCTACGCCGGCCAGGTCCAGCAGATCTCTGCCGCCGTCGACCCGAACTCGCCGTGGCGGGTCCAGGTGCGCCAGGCCATCGAGGCGTGGATCTCCTCGGCCGAGTCGCGCTCGGCGTTGATGCTCAGCGCCACCCGCGACCTGCCCGCCATCGGCGCCGCGGCCCGCGACCTGCAGCGCCAGGTGACCGAGAACTTCATCGGCATGGTGCAGGCGCTCGGCGACACCGACGAATTCCACTCGGCGGGCATCGGGCCGGTGTCGCGGCAGCGCGTCGTCATGCTGCTCGGCGGCCTGCGCGAGCTGACCGCGATCACCGTCGAGGACGGTGGCGCGATGAGCGACATCACCGAGGAGGCCGTCGCCGCCTCCATCGCCCTGCTGCGCCCCGACCCGGCCTGACGGTCCTCACACCCCGACGGCGCGCTCCATCTCCTTGAGCGAGTCCTCGAGGTGGCCGAGCAGCCGCTGCAGATGCGGCACGCTGCCGCGGGCGCCGACGAGGCCGAAGTCGAGGTTGTCGCCGTTGTTGGCCATCGTGATGTTGAGCGCCTGCCCGTCGAGCGCGATCGAGAACGGATAGTTCCCGTCGAGGCGGGCGCCGCGCCAGTACAACGGCACCCGGCTGCCCGGCACGTTCGAGATCACGATGTTGAACGGCGGGGGAGCGGTGGAGACGAAACCGGGCACCGCACCCAGGCCCAGCGGCGCGATCATCGACGCCGACAACGCCAACTGCTGTATGCGCGGCAGCTGGGTGAAGACCTGCTTGTTGCGCCGCATCGACGTGCTGATGGTGTCCAGGCGCCGCGCCGGATCACCGTCGTCGGTGGCGAGGTTGCACAGCACGATGCCGGTCATGTTCCCCCCGGCGTCGGCCTCCTCCTCGGTGCGCAGGCTCACCGGCACCATCGCGATCAGCGGCGCATCCGGCAGCGCGTCCTGCTCGGTGAGGTAGAAGCGCAGCGCCCCGGCACACATCGCCAGGATCACGTCGTTGACCGTCGCCCCGGTCGCCTGTTTGACCGCCCGGATCCGTTCCAGCGGCCACGACTGGGCCGCCACCCGGCGGGCACCGCCGATCGGCACGTTGAACATCGTCCGCGGCGCCCCGAACGGCAACTGCAGCTGCTGCTCCAGCAGTGCCGCGCGAGCCAGTCCTAGCGTCGAAGGGGCAAGTGCGGCAACGGAACCCAGCCGATCGCCGACGCTGCGCAGCATCGACCGGGACTCCTGCGGCTCCGTGCTCCGTCGGTAGGGCAGGTTCCACGGCACCCGCACCTCGGTGTCGTCGGGATCGGTCGACAGCGTGCGCTGGGTGAGTTTGAGCGCCGACACCCCGTCGATCAGCGCGTGGTGGAACTTCACGTACACCGCGAACCGGCCGTCGCTGAGCCCCTCGACAAGATGCGCCTCCCACAGCGGCCGGTGCCGGTCGAGCAGCCCACCGTGCAGTCGCGACGTCAGCTCCAGCAGTTCGCGCACCCGCCCCGGCGTGGGCAGCGCCGACCGGCGCAGGTGGTAGTCGAGGTCGACCTCGTCGTCGACGGCCCACGTCAGGTTGGCGACGCCGCCGAGCAGGGTGCCCGGATGCTTGCGGAAGGTCTCCTGGAAATCGGTCTGCGCCACCATCGCCTGATGGATCTCGCGCAGGAACTCGGCCCCCGAGACGCCGTCGGGCGGTTCGAAGAGCTGTAGTCCGCCGACGTGCATCGGATGTTCGCGGGACTCGGCCAGCAAGAACATCGAGTCGGTCGGCGAGATCAGCTTCATCGCGGGTCCCTTCGGGTCGGGTGGACTTCCTTTGTATGCCCACCGGTAGCGGTGAGCAACGTTTTGCGGTGGGCACAGCGGGAACAACTCCGCGCATGGCACTGAGCGTCGCCGTCACGGGACCCACCGGAGATATCGGTATTTCGGCGATCGAGGCGCTCGAGGACCACCCCGACGTCGGACAGATCATCGGGATGGCCCGGCGGCCTTTCGATCCCGCGGAGCGCGGCTGGACCAAGACGACCTACCGGCAGGGCGACATCCTCGACCGTGAGGCGGTCGATGCGCTCGTGGCCGACGTGGACGTCGTCGTCCACCTGGCTTTCATCATCATGGGGTCGCGCGAGGAGAGCGCGCGGATCAACCTGGCGGGGACCCGCAACGTGTTCGAGGCGACGGTCGCCGCGGCGCGGCCACGCCGTCTGGTCTACACGTCGTCGGTCGCCGCGTACGGCTACCACTCCGACAACCCGGTGCCCATCACCGAGGACGTGCCGCCGCGGGGTTCGCCCGAGCACTACTACTCCGAGCAGAAGGCGGCGTGCGAAGCTGCGCTCGCCGAGATCACGGCAGGCTCGTCTCTGGAGGTGTACGTCCTGCGGCCGTGCATCGTGGTGGGCCCCAAGGCACCTGCGCTGGCCGACGCCATGCCATGGAATCAACTGCCCGGGCCGGTGCGGCGGGTGACCCAGGCGCTGCCGCTGCTCAAACCCCCGTTCCCGGATCCGGGCACCCCACTGCAGCTGGTCCATCACGACGACGTCGCGGCGGCGATCGCGCTCGCGGTCACCACGTCCGCGCCGCCCGGCGCGTACAACATCGCCGGCGACGGCGTGCTGTCGATGTCCGATGTCGCCGACGCACTCGGTGCCCGCCCGGTGCGGGTGCCGCGGATGGCGGCGGTGGCCACGTCGGAGGTGATGTCGCGGTTGCCGTTCGTGCCCTCGGCGCTGGAATGGCTGCACGCCGGCCGCACCTCGGTGGTGATGGACACCGGCAAGGCCAGGGAGCAGCTCGGCTGGGTGCCGAGATACAGTGCCGCAGAGGCGCTTTCGTCGCTTGCCAGCACCATTCACTAGTCGCCGGTGTCGGCCGGACCGCTGGGAGTGGCCCCGCCCTCACTGGACCAGTCGACGCGGTCGCCGGCGCCTTCGGCCGGATCGCTGATGACGTCGTCCTGGGCGTTGTCGGGACTCGTGTCGGACTCGGTGGTCTTCGGCTCGTCAGTCACGACGGCCGAATACCCTGTCGCTGTCGCCGGAAAACGACGGGCTCACCGGGCGCGCAACTGCTGCACCCAGTCCGACGGCACCCGGCCCCGCGGACCGGGGGCGGGTTGATCGGCCGGGTGGCTCTGGGGGTCGGCCAGCGCGGGACCGTTGTCGTAGCTACCGGTCTCGAAGTTCCAGAACCAGTCCTCGCCGGGTTCGAACGACCGGATGATCGGATGCCCGGTCTCCCGCCAGTGCGCCGAGGCGTGGCGGGCCAGGGAGTCGTCACAGCACCCGATGTGCCCGCACGCCGCGCACCGGCGCAGGTGCACCCACCAGCCGCTCGCCGCTTCGCACTCGGCGCAGCCGGTCCCGCTCGGCAGCGCCGCAGGGTTGATCGCGTCGGTCATACCCGGCGAGCCTACGCCGGGCGTAGGGTCACCGCTGTGGCCGCTCGGGAGTCCCGCGAGGTCGTGATCGAGGCCCCGGTCGACGAGGTCCTCGCCGTCATGCTCGATCTGGAGGCGCTTCCGCAATGGTCTGCGGCGCACCGCAGTTCGGTCGTGCTCGAACGCGACGAGCGCGGCAGGCCGGTCCGCAGCCGCGCGACGGTCACGACGGTCGGCATCACCGACGAGCAGGAGATCGCGCTGTCGTACTACGACGACGGCTACGGGTGGACGCTGGTCAGCTCGACCTACCAGCGCTCGCAGGAGGCCCGCTACCGGCTGATCCCCGAGGGGGAGCGCACCCGCGTCCGCTTCGAGGTGACCGTCGACCCGGTCCTGCCGATGCCGGGCTTCCTGCTGCGCCGCGCCACCAAGGGGGTGCTCGACACCGCGACGCTCGGATTGCGTGACCGGGTGACAGAGCTGCGCACGCGCAAGTGATCACGCGGCGGCGCCTCGGTCGCTATGGTCACCGCATGGCAGTCAGCGACAAACGCGAAGTCGTCATCGAGGCGACGCCCGCCCAGATCCTCGACGTCATCGCGGACGTGGAGTCGACTCCGGACTGGTCGTCGCAGTACCAGAGCGCCGAGGTGCTCGAAACGCACCCCGACGGCAGACCGCGCCGCGTGAAGATGAAGGTCAAGGCCGCGGGCCTGACCGACGAGCAGGTCGTCGACTACACCTGGACCGACACGTCGGCGAGCTGGACCCTGGTCAGCGCCGGCCAGCTCAAGAGCCAGGACGCCACCTACACGCTCACCCCGGACGGCGCCAAGACCAGGGTGCGGTTCGAGATCACCGTCGACCCGTCCGTGCCGCTTCCCGGCTTCGTCCTCAAACGGGCGATGAAGGGTGCGATGGAGACCGCGACCGACGGCTTGCGCAAACAGGTTTTGAAGGTGACGAAGGGTGGCACATAGCCAGTCATGGCCATCACCGAATCCCGCGAAGTCGTCATCGAAGCGACCCCCGACGAAATCCTCGACGTCCTGTACGACCTCGAATCGCTGACCGAGTGGTCCTCGGCGCACCAGAAGGTCGAGATCCTCGAACGCGACGACGAGGGGCGGCCGAAGCGCTCCAGACAGGTCGTCAAGATCGTCGGCGTGAGTGACGAGCAGGTGCTCGACTACACCGTTCACGACGACGGTGTCAGCTGGACGCTGGTGAGCTCCAAACAGCAACGCGCACAGGATGGTCGGTACACGCTGACCCCGGACGGCGACGGCACCCGCGTTCGTTTCGAGCTGACCGTCGACCCGACGGTGCCGCTTCCCGGCTTCCTGGTCAAGAAGGGCGCCAAGGGGCTGATGGAGACGGCCACCGACGGTCTGCGCAAGCGGGTACTCAAGGTCAGGGGCGGCTGAGCTCGCCCCGGAGCGTCCATCCACGGCGAAGCCCTGTCGAGCAGACCTAGCCACCCGGGGCCCCGGCGGGGTGCAATGGTGTCATGACGCACGAGACACCGAGTGAACCCGTCACCGCACTCACCGAGGACGAGAGCTGGGCGCTGCTGTCCGGGATGACGCTGGGGCGGCTGGCGCTCAGTGTCAGGGGCCAGCCCGACATCTTCCCCGTCAACTTCGTGGTGCAGCGCCGCACCATCCTGATCCGCACCGCCGAGGGCACCAAGCTCGCCGCCGCGATGACGAACGGCCAGGTGGCGTTCGAGGTCGACGAGCACAACGCGGAGCAGGCGTGGAGCGTGGTGGTGAAGGGCCGGGCCAAGGTCCTGATGTACCCCGAGGAGATCGCCGAAGCCGAACGCGCACAGGTGCTCCCGTGGACCGCGCCCGTCAAACGGCGCTTCCTGCGCATCACGCCGACCTCGATCACCGGCAGGCGGTTCCGCTTGGGCGGCGAACCGGTCGAAGCCGTCGATTTCGGCTGAACCCGCCGGTAGCGACCCGCCGGTCACTATCTTGAGGCCATGGCCGTTCGCGCATCCCGTGAAGTGGTCTTCGACGCCCCACCGGAGGCCATCCTCGACGTGCTCGCCGACATCGAGGCGTTGCCGGACTGGTCGTCGGTGTACAAGAAGGTCACCGTGCTCGATCGGCATCCCGACGGCAGACCTCGACGCGTCAAGGCGACGCTTCGGCTGATGGGTATCACCGACAACGAGATTCTCGAGTACCACTGGGGCCGGAACTGGGTGGTGTGGGACGCCGAGGACACCTTCCAGCAGCGCGGACAACACGTCGAGTACAACCTGACCCGGGAAGGCGACCGCACCCGGGTGCGCTTCGACATCATCGTCGACCCGTCGGCGCCCATCCCGCAGTTCCTCGTCAAACGGGCGAAGAAGATCGTGCTGCACTCGGCGACCGAGGGATTGCGCCAGCGGGTGATGAGTAAAACTCACGCTGAGTGAACTGGGAACAGCGAGGGGCCGCCGCTGGTTTCCCACAACATGCCAACAGGACTCGTCATCAACCCAGACTTGGCGGCAGCCAACGCCGTCGACGATGCGATCGCCCAGGCCGCCGCGGCCCACGAGATCGGCGTGCGGCAGATATGGGTGCCGCAGCGCGTCGACCACGACGCGATCGCCCTGGCCGGGCTGATCGGTGCCGCCGTACCCGGGCTCGGTGTCGGCACCTCCGTGGTCCCGATCAACCCACGCCACCCGCTTCTGATCGCCTCTGCGGCGCAGACGGCCCAGGCAGCCTCCCACGGCAACTTCAGCCTGGGCCTCGGACTCGGCGCCCATGAGCCCGAACGGCTGGCATTCGGAGCGGCGTGGCCGGATCCGGTCGGCCGGCTGCGTGAACACCTGACGGTGCTGAGGTCGGTATTCGACACCGGGGCCGTCACCTTCCGCGGTGAGCACCTCAGCGCCGCTCCCGAGTGGCCGGTGACGGTGGCCGGCGGCACCCCGCTACCGGTCTATGTCGCGGCCATGGGTCCCAGGGCGCTTCGGATCACCGGCGAACTCGCCGACGGCACGCTGCCGTATCTCGCCGGCCCGCGGACGATCGCCGAGTTCATCGAACCGACCATCGCCAAGGCCGCGGCCGAGGCCGGTCGACCCGCCCCGCGGATCATCGCCCTGGTGCCCGTCCTGGTGGCCGGCGACGTCGACGCGGCCCGCGAGGAGGTGGCGGACGAACTTCGCTTCTACGACGCCATCCCGTCGTATCAGAAGATCATCGCTCGCGAGAACGCCTCCTCGGCAAGCGAATTGGCCGCGGTCGGGCCGGCCGACGCGGTGGTCCGGCAGTTGCGGCGCTACCTCGACGCCGGAGCCACCGACGTGGTGCTCAGCCCTGTCGGCCGATCGGATGCCGCATCGCTGGCGGCGGCGCGGGAGGTGGCGGCGGCGTTCTAGACGGTCACCCATACCGTCTAGCGGCGTAGTACCTGCAGTCGCCGGATCGCCTCGTCGAGGGTGTCGTCGCGCTTGCAGAAGGCGAACCGCACCAGGTGATTCCACAGGTCGATGTGCGGGGAGTCCGGATCGCAGAACGCCGACATGGGGATCGCCGCGACGCCGGCCCGTGCGGGGAGGTCCGCGCAGAACGAGGTGCTGTCGCCGTAACCCAGCGGGCGCGGGTCGGCGCACAGGAAGTAGGTGCCCGCGCTGTCGTGCACCGCGAATCCCACCTCGCTCAGCGCCGCGCCCAGTCGGTCGCGCTTCGTCTGGAACGCGTCCCGCAGCGCCTCCACCCACGCGTCCTCGTGGTCGAGGGCATGGGCGACGGCCGGCTGGAACGGCGCGCCACCGACGTAGGTCAGATACTGTTTGGCCGCGCGCACCCCGGCGATGAGATCGGCTGCCCCACAGACCCATCCGATCTTCCACCCGGTGACGTTGAACATCTTGGCCGCACTCGAGATGGTGACGGTCCGCCCCGCCATTCCCGGATACGCCGCCAGGGGCAGGTGCTTGCGCCCGTCGAACACCAGATGCTCGTAAACCTCGTCGGTGATGACCAGCAGATCGTGTGCGACGGCCAGTTCGGCGATCGCCGACAGTTCCGCGTCGGACGCCACCATGCCGGTGGGGTTGTGCGGGGTGTTGACGATCAGCGCCCGGGTCCGGGGCGTGACCGCACGGCGCAGACCGTCGAGGTCGATGGCGAAGCCGCGGCCGTGCTGGGTCATCGGCACGGCGACGCGGTGACAGCCCGCCATCGCGATCACCGGAGAGTAGGAGTCGTAGAACGGTTCGATGAGCAGCACCTCGGAGCCCGGTTCGACCAGTCCGAGCACCGCGGCGGCGATGCCCTCGGTGGCCCCATTGGTGACCAGCACCTCGGTGTCGGGGTCGTAGTCCACGCCGTAAACCCGTTTCCGTTGCGCGGCAACGGCTTCGCGCAGCGAAGCGATACCCGGACCGGGCGGGTACTGGTTGACGCCGTCGGCGATCGCGTTGCGCGCCACCTCGAGCATCGACGCGGGACCGTCCTCGTCGGGGAACCCCTGCCCCAGATTCACCGCGCCGATGCGGGCGGCGAGCGCCGACATCTCGGCGAACACGGTCACCGCATACGGCCGCAGCCTCGACACCGTCATGGCTCCGAGCGTAACGACGGGAATGAATCGGACGCGCACGACGTCTGCACCGACGTGGCTTTCAGATTCGATGACGACGCAACCCTGCTGACCCCGCTGATGGTCGGTGACACCTTCGCCGGCAATCGGGTGTTCATGGCGCCGCTGACCAGGTCCCGCGCCCAGGACGACGGCACGCCGTCCTACCTGGCCGCGCAGTACTACGCGCAGCGGGCCTCGGCCGGCCTCGTCATCACCGAGGCGACCGCCGTCTCCCGCACCGCCAACGGCGCCTACGTCAACACCCCGGGCATCTACACCGACCGCCACCAGCAGAAGTGGGCGGAGATCACGTCCGCGGTGCACGACGAGGGTGGCCGCATCTTCATGCAGTTGTGGCATGTCGGCCGGATGGGCCACCCCGACATCAGCGGTGTGCAGCCCGTCGCGCCGTCGGCGGTGGCCGCCGACATGACGGCCCACACGCCAGCAGGCAGGAAGCCGCTGGTGGTGCCGAGGGCGCTGGCCATCGAGGAGATCCCGGGAATCGTCGCGGACTTCCGCGCCGCCGCACGCCGGGCCGTCGACGCCGGTATGGACGGGGTGGAGATCCACGGCGCCAACGGCTACCTGCTGCACCAGTTCACCTCCGATGTGGTCAACCACCGGACCGACGCCTACGGCGGGTCACCCGAGAACCGGGCGCGCCTCACCGCGGAGGTGGTCGAGGCCGTCGTCGACGAGATCGGGCCGGGCCGCGTGGGGTTGCGCATCTCACCCGGCAACGGGGTGGGTGATGTGCGGGAGATCGATCCGATCCCGACGTACGAGGCGCTGCTCGACCGGATCGCCCCGCTGGGCATCGCGTACCTGCATGTGTCGATCGATCCAACGCGCACGACGTTCGGCGTCATCCGGGCGCTGTGGCCGGGGGTGTTCGTCCTCAACACCGGCCGCGACACGGGCACCGACTTCTGCCAGCTGGAGAGCTTCGCGCAGTGGGGTGCGGTCAGCGCGGTCTCCGTGGGCCGGGCGTTTCTGGCCAATCCGGATCTGATCGACCGGCTCGTCGTCGGGGCCGAGCTCAACGAACCCGACGTGGCGACTTTCTACGCGCCAGGTCCGGTCGGTTACATCGACTATCCGACGCTGGCCGAGCTGGAAGCCCGCAAGTCGGCCTGAGGCCTGCTCGCACCGGATCGGACCGGCCAACCAACAGGTTGGTTTAGGCTGTTACGCTCGCGAACATGTCTGAAGAAGCCTTCATCTACGAGGCGATCCGCACGCCTCGCGGCAAACAACGCAACGGTTCGCTGCACGAGGTCAAGCCGCTGAACCTCGTCACGGGACTGATCGACGAGCTGCGCCGTCGCTTTCCTGACCTCGACGAGACGCTGATCAGCGACGTCATCCTCGGTGTGGTCTCGCCGATCGGCGATCAAGGCGGCGACATCGCCCGGACCGCGGTGCTGGCCGCGGGCCTGCCCGACACCACCGGCGGCGTGCAACTCAACCGGTTCTGCGCCTCGGGCCTGGAGGCGGTCAACACCGCCGCGCAGAAGGTGCGCTCCGGCTGGGACGACCTGGTGCTGGCCGGCGGCGTCGAGTCGATGAGCCGTGTGCCGATGGGTTCGGACGGCGGCGCGTGGGCCACCGACCCGGAGACCAACTACCGCATCGGGTTCGTGCCGCAGGGCATCGGCGCCGACCTCATCGCGACGATCGAGGGCTTCTCCCGTGAGGACGTCGACGCCTACGCCGCGCGCTCGCAGGAGCGTGCCGCCGCGGCGTGGTCGGGCGGTTACTTCGCCAAGTCGGTCGTGCCCGTGCGCGATCAGAACGGCCTGGTCATCCTCGACCACGACGAGCACATGCGGCCCGGCACCACCGTCGAGAGCCTCGGCAAGCTCAAGACCGCGTTCGACGGCATCGGCGCGATGGGCGGCTTCGACGACGTGGCGCTGCAGAAGTACCACTTCGTCGAGAAGATCAACCACGTCCACACCGGCGGCAACAGCTCCGGCATCGTCGACGGCGCCGCCTTGGTGCTCGTCGGTAGTGAAAAGGCGGGCCAGTCGCAGGGGCTGACCCCGCGCGCCCGCATCGTGGCCACCGCCACCAGCGGTTCGGACCCGGTCATCATGCTCACCGGCCCGACGCCGGCGACCAAGAAGGTGCTCGACCGCGCCGGGCTGACCGTCGACGACATCGACCTGTTCGAGCTGAACGAGGCGTTCGCCTCGGTGGTGCTGAAGTTCCAGAAGGACCTCGACATCCCCGACGAGAAACTCAACGTCAACGGCGGCGCCATCGCGATGGGCCACCCGCTGGGCGCCACCGGCGCGATGATCACCGGAACCATGGTCGACGAGCTCGAGCGCCGGGGTGCCCGGCGCGCGCTGATCACGCTGTGCGTGGGCGGCGGCATGGGCGTGGCCACCATCATCGAAAGGGTTTAACGACCATGGCTGAGAACACCATCAAGTGGGAGCAGGACGACGACGGCATCGTCACCCTGACGCTGGACGATCCGACCGGGTCGGCCAACGTGATGAACGACCACTACAAGCAGTCGATGCACAACGCCGTAGAAAAACTGGCAAAGCTTGTGGCAGACGACCCTGCCTCGATCACCGGGGTCGTCATCACCAGCGCGAAGAAGACCTTCTTCGCCGGCGGCGACCTCAAGAGCATGATCAACGCCGGCCCCGACGACGCCGCCGATGTGTTCGCCAACGTCGAGGAGATCAAGGCCGACCTGCGCAAGCTGGAGACCCTCGGCAAGCCGGTCGTGGCCGCGATCAACGGCGCCGCGCTCGGCGGTGGCCTGGAGATCGCGCTGGCGTGCCACCACCGCATCGCCGCCGACGTCAAGGGATCGGTCATCGGCCTGCCCGAGGTCACGCTGGGCCTGCTGCCCGGCGGTGGCGGCGTCACCCGCACCGTGCGCATGTTCGGCATCCAGAAGGCGTTCATGGAGGTGCTGAGCCAGGGCACCCGCTTCAAGCCGGCCAAGGCCAAGGAAATAGGTCTGGTCAGTGAACTGGTGAGCACGGTCGACGATCTCGTGCCGGCCGCCAAGGCGTGGATCAAGGCCAACCCCGAGGCGCACACCCAGCCGTGGGATGCCAAGGGCTACAAGATGCCCGGCGGTACGCCGTCGAGCCCTGGCCTGGCCTCGATCCTGCCGTCGTTCCCCGCGCTGCTGAAGAAGCAGCTCAAGGGTGCGCCGATGCCGGCGCCGCGCGCGATTCTCGACGCTGCCGTTGAGGGCGCCCAGGTCGACTTCGACTCGGCGTCGCGCATCGAGAGTCGCTACTTCGTCTCGCTGGTCACGGGCCAGGTCGCCAAGAACATGATCCAGGCGTTCTTCTTCGACCTGCAGACCATCAACGGCGGCGGCTCGCGGCCCGACGGCATCGCCAAGCAGGAGATCAAGAAGATCGGCGTGCTCGGCGCAGGCATGATGGGCGCGGGCATCGCCTACGTCTCGGCCAAGGCCGGGTTCGACGTGGTGCTCAAGGACGTCTCCCTGGAGAACGCGCAGAAGGGTAAGGCGTACTCCGAGAAGCTCGAGGCCAAGGCGCTCGAGCGGGGCCGCACCACCCAGGAGCGCAGCGACGCGCTGCTGGCGCGGATCACCCCGACCGGCGATCCGCAGGACCTGGCGGGCGTCGACTTCGTCATCGAGGCGGTGTTCGAGAACCAGGAACTCAAGCACAAGGTGTTCCAGGAGATCGAGGACATCGTCGAGCCCAACGCGCTGCTCGGGTCGAACACCTCCACGCTGCCGATCACCGGTCTGGCGACCGGGGTGAAGCGCCAGGAGGACTTCATCGGCATCCACTTCTTCTCCCCGGTCGACAAGATGCCGCTGGTCGAGATCATCAAGGGCGAGAAGACCTCTGACGAGGCGCTGGCCCGCGTGTTCGACTACACCCTGGCCATCGGCAAGACCCCGATCGTGGTCAACGACAGCCGCGGCTTCTTCACCAGCCGGGTCATCGGCACCTTCGTCAACGAGGCGCTGGCGATGCTCGGCGAGGGTGTGGAGCCGGCGAGCATCGAGCGGGCCGGCAGCATGGCGGGCTACCCGGCGCCGCCGCTGCAGCTGTCCGACGAGCTCAATCTCGAGCTGATGCAGAAGATCGCCACGGAGACCCGCAAGGGCGCCGAGGCCGCGGGCGGCACCTACGAACCGCACCCCGCCGAGGCCGTGGTGAACAAGATGATCGAGATCGGCCGTCCCAGCCGCTTGAAGGGCGCCGGCTTCTACGAGTACGTCGACGGCAAGCGCACCGGTCTGTGGCCGGGCCTGCGGGAGACGTTCGGGTCAGGCAACGCCGAGATCCCGCTGCAGGACATGATCGACCGGATGCTGTTCGCCGAGGCGATCGAGACGCAGAAGTGCCTCGACGAAGGGGTGCTCACCTCGACCGCCGACGCCAACATCGGCTCGATCATGGGCATCGGGTTCCCGCCCTACACCGGTGGCAGCGCGCAGTACATCGTCGGATACGAAGGTGCGCACGGCCGCGGCAAGGAGGCCTTCGTGGCCCGGGCCCGCGAGCTCGCCGAGCGCTACGGCGACCGGTTCACCCCGCCGGAGTCGCTGACCAAGTAGCGCGAGCCGACGCGGAAACGCATATGCCCTCGGAACCGAAAGTTCCGGGGGTATTTGCGTTTGTATCGATACACTCTCGCGGGTGGCGATGAAGCCGTGGGACGGTGATCGACCTCAGACCCCGCGCACGGTGCTCGAGCGCAGCGACATCGAGGCCCGCGGATTGTCGTTCACGTTCGCCACGGAGCGGATCACCGCACCCACCGACTGGTGCAGTGTCGACGCCGGCAACCACCTGATGTACGTGTACCGTCACGGCGCCATGCGCTCGATGGACACCCTGCTCGACTGGGGGCCGTCGGGCCGCATTCCGCCGAGCGCGGGTGACATCTGGTGGAAACCCGCAGGTATACCCTGCTCGGCGCTGGTCCAGGGGGACATCGCCGGGTACTGCGAGATCGCCATTCCCGGTCGCACGATCGGCGATACAGCGTTGATCCCGCGGGTCAAGTACAAGAACCCACTGGTCTATCACCTCATCGAGGAGATTCACAGCGTCGCCGGACGTGACGACGTCGTCGCCCGCCTGCTGACGGAGTCGCTCGCCGAGACTCTCCGGCTGCTGATCATCGACACCTATACCGTCGCGCCACAGGTCGCCCGTCCCGAGCGGACGACCTTGGATCCGGCCACGCGGTCGCTGATCGTGGAGTACCTCAGCGACAATCTGGACGCAGAGATCACGCTGGACACCTTGGCGGGGTTGGCCGGTATGCCGGCGGGCGCGTTCATCCGGGCCTTCCGTAAGACGTTTCACACCACGCCCTATCAGTACGTCCTGGATCGCCGGATCGGGCATGCGAAGACGCTGCTGCTGACCACTTCGCAGTCGATCACCGAGATCGCCGTCGCGGTCGGTTTCTCGACACCCAATCACTTTGCCACCGCCTTCAAGCGCCGAGTCGGCGTCTCGCCTCGCGGGTACCGCCTCGGTACGTGAGACCGGAGCCTGACGGGTTTCATCGCTGCGGCGTCGACAAAAGGCAGCGCTCGCCGAATGTCGCGGTGCCGCTCTGTCCTTCGCTCCCTGCAGGAATTGAAACGTGTTACAGAATGCGAATGTGGGCCTGCTTGGCCTCCGCTACCTTCGCTCGGTCAGTGATCGCTGACACACCATGTGAGCAGAAGGAGACCGAGTTGCAGCTCGCACTACGGCCCTACGTGACCGCCGGCGTGGCGATCGTCGGGGCCAGCGTCATCGCAGCCACGCCGATCACGGCGGTTGCACCCGAGATTCAGAACCGCACCGTGGCGCTGTCTGCTTCGGTGCAGACCCTGGACGTGGCGAGCCCCGCTGACCTCACCCCATTCGCGGCGGCGTTGGCCGACTCTTCGTTCGTCAACCCCATCACCCGATGGGCCGAGGTGTTCGAGCTGACGGCCACCAACCTGACCAAGCTTTTCCAGAACGCTGCCGCCGAGCCGTTCCCGGTCCTGCGACAGATCATCGAAAACCAGATCACCTACGGCGAACTCATCGGCACCTCGCTGTCGACGGTCGTCCAGAACATCATCAACACGGTGACCATGTACATACCGGACTATCTGGAAGAGGCGCGCGCCGAGTTCGAGGCCGGTGACATCATGGGCGTCGGCAATGTCATGTCGCGCGCCACCCTGACTGTCGCATCGAGTCTGTTCCCGATGCTCAATCTCCTCTCCATCCCGAATCAAATGGTCGGCAATCTGTCATCCGTGCTGAATCTTCTGACCTTCAAATCATTTATCGATGTGGGGCTGGTAGGCCAGGTCGGCATGGGCTACGTCACCGTCGTCCAGGGCTTCGTGTCACAGGGTGCCGCTCGGATCGGACAGGACCTGTACGACGCCATCCAGGACCGCGACATGGTGAAGTTGGCGAGCACGATCATCAACGCTCCCGCCGACATCGTCAGCGCGATCCTCAACGGGTCCTATGTGCCCCCTCGACGCCCCGGAGCGCCCGGCACCTGGACCTCCGGGCTCTTGAGTCCCGACCGGATGTATGCCCCGCTGCGCTCGTTCCTGATCGACATCCCCCGGGCCATCGCCGCGGCGATCGCACCGCCCGTCGCCGCGCCGCGCGAGACTCCCGCACTGAAGACCGCACCGGAACCGGAGGCGCCGACAGCAGCACCCGAAGATCAAGGCGCCGAGGCGGTTCCGAGCGGAGAGACGGCGACCGTCGAGGCCGATGAGGACACCGCGGCGACCCCGGTGCTCGACGCCGACGAAACCGTCATCGGCGCCGCCGATTTGGAATCAACCGGAGACACCTCGCTCGACGTCGTTGTCGCGGATTCGGACGAGACCGTCGCTGACGACGCAGCTGCGGATGACCCCAGGGATCCCGCGGACACGATCGGCGACGACGCCGAGGAGGCGAAGGGCACGCCCGTTGCGACGGACCCGGTCAGCAGCGACAAGGGCGGGGACGACGGCGGCGATGCCGACAACACGGCAGGAACGGCAGACAACGACGGCGCCAGCACAGATTGATCCGGCCCGACGAGCTCGCCGAGTAGGGCGAGCAGACGCGGAAACCCCCGAAATCGCCCCGTCCGGTTTTGGGGGTTTTCGCGTCTGCTCGGCGGGAGACGCCGATAGCCTGGCCACCGTGGGCTTTACCGAAACCTTTGCGGCAGGCTTCGCGAGCTACCGCGACCGCCCCTGCATCGAGTTCGAGGGGCGCTGGCACAGCGGCACGGAGGTGACCGGCTACGCGGCCGCCGTCGACGCGGCACTGCGGAGGGCCGGCGCCGATCCGCGGGCGCCCATCGGCCTGGTTGTCCGCAACCGGCTGCCGCACGCCGCGGCCGTCGCCGGATCGCTCGCCTGCGGGCGGTGGGTGTCGATGATCTACTCATTCCAGTCGCCCGAGGCGATCGCCCACGACATCGAACAGCTCCGTCCGGCCGCCGTGGTCGCCGACGCCGAGGACTGGACCGAACCGGTCATGGCCGCCGCGACGCGCTGTGGGCTCGGGGGAGTGGCGCTCACACCAAACCGACCGCGCGTCATGACGATGGGCAACGGTGCGGCGGACGCCGCCCCGTCGGCCGGGCTGTCGATCCTCACCTCGGGCACCACCGGTCCGCCGAAGCGGCAGGCGATCGGCGAGGCCGTACTGGAACGCACGGTGTTCAGCGTGACCGGTGGGCTGTTCGCCTCACCCGAGGATCCGCCGGAGCTGGCGTACTGGCCGTTCGGCGGGATCGGGGTCTGTCAGCTGATCGCGGGGTTCGCCACCGGCAAGCGCATCGTGCTGCTGGAGCGGTTCAGCGTGGACGACTGGGTGCGGGCCGTGCGCACGCACCGCATCCCGCGGGCCGGGGTCCAGCCCGCGGTGGTGCGCATGTTGCTCGACGCCGACGTCCCCGCCGACGATCTGACGTCGCTGCAGTTCCTGACCAGCGCGTCGGGCCCGCTCGATCCGGCGACCCGCGACGAGTTCGAGCAGCGCTTCGGCATACCTATCCGATTGGCCTACGGCGCAACCGAATTCGCCGGGTCGGTGTGCGCGTGGACCCCCGACCTCGTCGAGCGGTTCGGGGCGGGCAAACGCGACAGCGTGGGCCGTCCGCTGCCCGACACCGAGGTGCGCATCGTCGACCCCGACACCGGTGCCGAGGTGCCGACGGGGCAGCGCGGTGTGCTGGAGGCCCGGATCGCGGTGTTGTCCCCGGATTGGATCCGCACCACCGACATCGCGTCGATGGACGCCGACGGATTCGTCACCCTGCACGGCCGCGCCGATGGCGCCATCATCCGGGGCGGGTTCAAGATCCTGCCCGAGACGGTGCGCCAGGTGCTGCTCGGTCATCCCGGTGTGCGGGATGCGTGCGTGGTCGGGGTGGCCGACGACCGGTTGGGGCAGGTGCCGTTCGCGGCGGTGGAACCCGCACGCGGACAACCGACTCCGGATTCGGAGGAGCTGCGCGACTGGGTGCGTGCCGCGCTGCCGGTGCACCATGTGCCGGTCGCGGTGGTTGCCGTCGACGAACTGCCGCGCACGCCGTCGCTGAAGGTGCGGCTCCCCGACGTCGCGGCGCTCTACGACAAGGTCCGGCTGAACACGTAGCCGTACCCTCGCCGCCGGTGCCGGTCTCCGCGTGGCGCTCAGAACGAGCCGAGGTCCGACGACAGCCAGTGCTGCGGGCGGAGGTGGATCACCACACTCTCGCCGTGCTCACGGCGCGCCATCTCCAGGTACGGCTCGACCGCCTCCGGCGGGAGATAGCGCCTGCTCACCTCGACCAGGTGATCGTCGGTGCCGGGTTCGATGCGGCTGACCGGGCCGTCGACGGCGACGTAGCGCACCGTCGGCTCCACCCGCTCGACCATCAGGGTGAACCACCCGGCCGCCTCGATCAGCCGGTGTTTGCGGGAACCGGCGCCGGTGAGCACCCACGGCTCACCGCCGGGGGAGTACTGGTACCAGACCGGCACGGTCAACGGGCCACGGTTCTGCTCGGCGGACACCGAGAGCGCGGCGACATGAGGTTCGGCGAAGAACTGTTCGCGGTCGACTTTCGATAGGGCCATGATCGCGAGGGTAGTGACGTCCACCGACACTGTCCGCATGTCGCCGGGATCCGTCCGGGTCCGGGGCTACAGTCGGGAGTCATGCGCTTCGGATTGTTCATTCCGCAGGGTTGGCGGCTCGACCTCGTCGGTATCCCGGCGGCCGAGCACTGGCGGGTCATGTCGGATCTGGCGGCCTACGCCGACGGCACCGCCTGGGATTCGCTGTGGGTCTACGACCACTTCCACACCGTCCCGGTGCCGACCGACGAGGCGACCCATGAAGCCTGGTCGCTGATGGCCGCCTACGCGGCGACGACGTCGCGGATCAAACTCGGGCAGATGTGTACCGCCATGAGCTACCGGAATCCGGCCTACCTGGCCAAGGTCGCCGCCACCGTGGACGTCATCTCCGGCGGCCGGGTGCAGATGGGCATCGGCGGCGGCTGGTACGAACACGAATGGCGTGCTTACGGTTACGGTTTCCCGTCGGCGGGTGCCCGGCTGGGCCGGCTGGACGAGGGCGTGCAGATCATGCGTGACGCCTGGCGTGACGGACGGGCCACCCTCGACGGTGAGCACTATCAGGTCACCGACGCCATCGTGGCGCCCAAACCGCTGCAGGAGAACGGGATTCCTCTGTGGATCGCCGGCGGCGGTGAGAAGGTGACGCTGAGGATCGCCGCGAAGTACGCGCAGTACACCAACTTCACCTCGGAGCCGGCAGGGTTCGAGCACAAGTCGAAAGTGCTGGCGGCACACTGCCGCGACGTCGGCACCGACTACGACGCGATCGTGCGGTCGGCGAACTTCAACGCCGTGATCGGCGAATCCGGCGACGATGTCGCGGCGCGGGTCGAGCGGGTGCGTGAGCGGCAGGTCGCGGTGGCCGACAAGGAGGCGGTCGACGCGATGCTGTCTTCGGTGACGGCGCCCGGGGCGGCCAGCGGCACACCGGATCAGGTCATCGAGAAGCTCGCGCGCATGCGCGATCTCGGGTGCGAGTACGCGATCCTGTACTTCCCCGAAGCGGCCTACGACAGATCGGGTATCGAGATGTTCGAGCAGAAGGTGATTCCGGCACTGAGCTGATTGCACTCACAGGAAGCGGGAACTAACAACTCATGGAAAAGATCTCACTCACGGCCCTGGTTCGCGAACATCTGGAGACCGCCCGGTCCCACAACAGCGGGCGCAGTGCGCACACCGTCTACGGCGGACACGAGCACTCGCTGCGCCAGACGTTGATCGCGTTGGCCGCCGATCAGGATCTGCACGAACACGAGGCGCCCGAAGAAGCCACACTGCAGGTGCTGCACGGCCGCGTCCGGCTCGACGCCGGCGACGCGAGCTGGGAGGGCAGCACGGGCGATCTGATCGTCATCCCCAAGACCCGGCACGGCCTGCACGCGCTCGAGGACTCCGCGGTGCTGTTGACCGTGATGAAGGCCGTCGGCCCACACGCCTGAGGCGAGTCAGGGCCCCGCGATGATCTTCGGCGGCGCAGGCGGTGCGGCAGGCGGCGCCGGAGGCGGCGGATCGAAATACCCGGGCGGCGGCGGACCGTCCAGCGGGTAGTAGCCCGGAGGCAGCGGCGGGCCCGCGGCTTCGGGCCCCTCGGGTGCGAGGGCCGGCGTCGACGACTCCGGTGCGGTGAACGACGTGTACCCGGGCGGCAACGGGGGTGGCGGACCGGCTCCCGGCGGCGGCGGGGCGAACGCCGGCGTCTGTCCGGGCATACCCATCCCGTACGGATCGCGGGCCTGATGCCAGGCGTCGCGCAGGAAACCGAGCGGACCGTCACCCGAGCCGTACACCGGGTTCTGCACCTGCGGTACCGGCGGCGGTCCGACCGGGGGCGGGGCCGGCGGCGGCACCGGACCCTCGGCCGCCACCACGACGGGCTGACCGGGCGGGGGCACCGGCGGCGGCACGGGATCGGCGAGGGCGGGTCCGGCCAGCGCCAGCGCGCCGAGGCCGACGGCCGCACCGGCCACGATCAGCCGGGCACCGGCGGCGGTCGAGGTGGCGCGGGTGCGCGGTCGTCCGGTCATGGGTGTCGAGGCTAGCGTGTTCCGGCCGCCCCCGTCGCCTGTGCGACGAGATGGCCTCGCCGCGCAGGGTGGCGCGAACCGCTGATACGACCTCGGCGCCCGGTCTAGCATCGCCGGGTGGACACCACGCACAGCGAATCCAGCGAGTACCTCGCCAAACGGACACTCAAGCAGGGCACCGCCGGCTGGGTCCTCCTTGCCGGCCTCGGCGTCGGGTACGTGATCTCCGGCGATTATTCGGGGTGGAACTTCGGGCTCGCCGAGGGCGGCTTCGGTGGGTTGCTGATCGCGGGCGTGATCATCGCGGGCATGTACCTGGCGATGGTGCTGGGGATGGCCGAGATGTCCTCGGCGCTGCCCGCCGCGGGCGGCGGCTACACCTTCGCCCGCCGCGCGCTCGGACCGTGGGGCGGATTCGCCACGGGCACAGCCATTCTCATCGAGTACGCGATCGCCCCGGCCGCCATCGCCACATTCATCGGCGCCTACGTCGAATCGCTGGGCCTGTTCGGCATCACCGACGGCTGGTGGGTGTATCTGGCGGTGTACCTGCTGTTCATCGGGATCCATCTCAGCGGCGTCGGCGAAGCGCTCAAGGTCATGTTCGTCATCACGGCGATCGCGCTGGCCGGCCTGATCATCTTCGCCATCGCGGCCATCGGCAGCTTCGACGCCGCGAACCTCACCGACATCGCACCCACCGACGCGGCAGGCGCCTCGTCGTTCCTGCCGTTCGGCTACCTGGGGATCTGGGCGGCCGTGCCGTTCGCGATCTGGTTCTTCCTCGCCATCGAAGGGGTGCCGCTGGCCGCCGAGGAGGCCAAGGATCCCTCCCGTAACGTCCCGCGGGGAATCCTCGCGGCGATGGCCGTGCTGCTGGTGACCGGCAGCACGGTGCTGGTGCTGGCGGCCGGGTCCGGCGGGGCCGAGCTGATCAGCGCCTCGGGCAACCCGCTCGTCGAGGCGCTCGGCGACACGGCGATGGCCAAGGTGGTCAACTACATCGGCCTGGCCGGGTTGATCGCGAGCTTCTTCTCCATCATCTACGCCTACTCGCGCCAGCTGTTCGCGCTGTCACGCGCGGGCTACCTGCCCAAGCGGCTGTCGGTGGTCAACTCGCGCAAGGCGCCGACGCTGGCCCTGGTGGTGCCCGGCATCATCGGCTTCATCCTGTCGCTGACCGGACAGGGCGCGATGCTGCTCAACATGGCGGTCTTCGGCGCCGCACTGTCCTATGTGCTGATGATGGTCAGCCACATCACGCTGCGGGTCCGGGAACCCGACATGCCCCGGCCGTACCGTACGCCTGGCGGCATCGTCACCACCGGGTTCGCCCTCGTCATCGCCGCCTTGGCGGTGGTCGCCACCTTCCTCGTCGACAGCACCGCGGCCACCTGGTGCCTGGTGGTGTTCGCCGCGTTCATGGCCTACTTCGGGATCTACAGCCGCCACCACCTGGTCGCCAACTCGCCCGACGAGGAATTCGCCGCGCTGGCTGATGCGGAGAAGGACATCAGCTGAGTCGCCCTAGATCGCGGGGCCCAGCAGGTCGTCGGCGTCCTTGATGACGTAGCCGTAGCCCTGTTCGGCGAGGAACCGTTGCCGGTGTGCGGCGTACTCGGCGTCGAGGCTGTCGCGCGAGACCACCGAGTAGAACACCGCGCCGCCGCCGTCGTGTTTGGGCCGCAGCAACCGGCCCAACCGCTGCGCCTCTTCCTGGCGCGAGCCGAACGTGCCCGAAACCTGTACGGCCACAGAGGCTTCGGGGAGGTCGATGGAGAAGTTCGCGACCTTGGAGACCACCAGCGTCGAGATCTCGCCGCGGCGGAACTGGTCGAACAGCGCTTCCCGCTCGGCATTCTTCGTCGACCCCTGGATCACCGGGGCGTTCAATTCCTGCCCCAGCTCCTCGAGCTGGTCGAGGTAGGCGCCGATGACCAGCGTCTGCTCACCCTTGTGGCGTTCCAGGATCGACCGGACCACCGCGATCTTGGTGTGCACGGTCGAGCACAGCTTGTAGCGCTCCTCGGGTTCGGCGACCGCGTAGAGCATCCGCTCGTTGTCGGTCATCGTCACCCGCACCTCGATGCACTCGGCGGGCGCGATCCAGCCCTGTGCCTCGATGTCCTTCCACGGTGCGTCGTAGCGCTTCGGCCCGATCAGGCTGAACACGTCGCCTTCGCGGCCGTCCTCACGGATCAGCGTGGCGGTCAGGCCGAGGCGGCGGCGCGACTGCAGATCCGCCGTCATCCGGAACACCGGCGCGGGCAGCAGATGCACCTCGTCGTAGATGATCAGCCCCCAGTCGCGGCTGTCGAACAGTTCGAGGTGGCGGTACTCGCCCTTGGTGCGCCGCGTGATCACCTGATAGGTGGCGATCGTGACGGGCCGGATCTCCTTCTTCTCACCGGAGTACTCGCCGATCTCGTCCTCGGTCAACGACGTGCGGGCGATCAGTTCGCGCTTCCACTGCCGCCCCGCCACCGTGTTCGTGACGAGGATGAGCGTGGTGGCGCCGGCCTTGGCCATCGCCGCCGCACCCACGAGCGTCTTGCCCGCACCGCACGGCAGCACCACCACACCGGATCCGCCCGACCAGAACGAGTCGGCGGCCATCTCCTGGTAGTCGCGCAGATGCCAGCCGTCCTGCAGCAGGTCGATCGGGTGGCGTTCACCGTCGACGTAGCCGGCGAGGTCTTCGGCGGGCCAGCCGATCTTGAGCAGCATCTGCTTGACGCGGCCGCGCTCGCTGGGGTGCACGATGACCGTGTCGTCGTCGATGCGGGCGCCCAGCATCGGGGCGATCTTCTTGTTGCGCAGCACCTCTTCGAGCACCGCGCGGTCGAGGCTGACCAGTACCAGCCCGTGCACCGGGCTCTTGACCAGCTGCAGCCGGCCGTAGCGCGCCATGGTGTCGACGATGTCGACCAGCAGCGGCTGGGGCACCGCGTAGCGCGAGAACGACACCAGCGCGTCGACCACCTGCTCGGCGTCGTGACCCGCGGCGCGGGCGTTCCACAGCGCCAGCGGCGTGATGCGGTAGGTGTGGATGTGCTCGGGTGCACGCTCCAGCTCCGCGAAGGGGGCGATCGCCGCGCGGGCCGCACCGGCCTGCTCGTGGTCGACCTCGAGCAGCACCGTCTTGTCGGACTGCACGATCAAAGGACCGTCTGTCATAGCTCCATTATTCGTTCTCGGCCGACACCACCGAGGTCACGCGGTGAATCGCGAACTCGCGCACCCGCCCGGATGCCGGGTCGTAAGCGGTCAACTGGCCGCCGCGGACGTTGACCGGCGCCACCACCCGCTGGGTGGCCACCCCGGCGGGGTCCACGTAGCCGATCACCACCGAGGTCTGCTGTAGCGCCGCTTCCTGCAGCTGAGTTATCGCAACGCCGGGATCGAGCCGCATGTTCCCCATGGGGGCGGACGCGACCTTGCGCAACACCGCGACGATCGCGCCGAGCGTCTGGCCCGTCGGCGTCTGCGCCGGACGGTACACCCGCCGCCGCCCCGGTGCAGGCACCCGTGCGCCACGGGACCGGATGTCGACGATGGCGCCGGAGGCGTCCTCGGCGGCGGGCGCGAGGCCCGCGCTGCGCAGCGCGGCGAGCACGTCGGCGATCGGAGCCTGCGACACCGCCACGGTCGGGGCGAGCAGCCGCAGCTCCACCGCATCGGTGGCGGGTGCGGCCACCGCCTGCGCAAGCAGGGCAGGGTCCTCGCACCGCACGAACGACGACGCCATTCCGACGCGCAACTGGCCGTGGCGGCGCGCGACGTCGTCGATCAGATACGTCAGACCCTGCGGCACCGGGGTTTTCGAATGGCGTCCGAAGAACGCGTGCAGTTCGCTGGCGGTCCTGCCGGTGTCGAGTGCGCGGCGGATCGAGGTCTCGCTGACCCGGTACACCATCGCCGCACCGGCCGATTCGACGGTGGCGACCGCGGCCAACTGCTCGGCGAGGTCGCGCTCGAGGGGGCCGGGGACGACCACGGTGAGATCGGCCTGGACCAGGAAGTGGTCGATGGGCTCGGGCAGCACCTTGCCCATCGCCGCCACCACGTCCTCGGGCGGATCGCCGGCCAGCAGCCTGCGGGTCGGCGTGGCGATCGCCCCGCGGCCCACCAGGCCGAGCGCATGCGCCTCGGTGAGCAGACCGCCGACCGGTTCCGGTTGTAATCGCACCGCCCAGCGCGGCCTGCGCCAGATCATCGCCCGCGACGCCGACGCGGCGTCCACCCCGGAACCGGCGGGCAGGTCGGCCAGCACCGACAGCAGCAGCCTGCGGTCCAACGGCGCGGCCGTCGAGTACAGCGAATCAGACAGGGCCGCATAGGGTTTGCCGTCCGGACCGCGGCTCCCGATCAGCCCAGGCCGGCCCGGCAGATCCAGCCACGTGGAGGCGAGCAGATGCCAGCGCACCGCGGACGGTGATTCGATGAACCGGTCGGCCGCCACCGTCGGCGCCCAGAACGTGCTGGTGCCGTCACCCGGGTCGGGGTCGGGCATCCCGGCCGCGATCAGTCCGGCCGCCACCGCCACCTCGAGGATCAACCCCAGCCGACGCTCGTCGATCCCCGTGGTCTTGGTGAGCCGCTTGAGGTCGCGCACGCCGAGCCCGCCGCTGCGCAGTTCCGGCACCGGGGCCGCCGACAGCGTCTCGAGGACGAGGTCGACCTCACGCAGCAGGTCGATGGCCGCACCGGCCGCCACGGCGTCCACGTCGCTGACCTTCGTCGACGTGGTGACCGGATCGGGTGGGGTCAGCTCCGACGGTCCCGGCACCTCGCCGCGCAGCACCTGGCCGACCAGGCGGGGCAGGATCACGGTGTCGTCGTCGACCTGTCGCAACAGGCCCGCGGCAAGCAGCCGCTGCACCGGCCGGTCCGGGGGTGTGCCGGGTGCGGCATCGCGGGTGCGGCCGACGGGCGACCCCTCGAGCAGCCGGTCGAGGAGGTCGCGCTGGGCGGTGTCGAGCCCGGACAGCATGCGCGCGATGTCGTCGGCGCCGAGGTCGGCGGTCTCCACGACGGCCTGCCCCGGATACCACGGCAGCCCGGACGCGGCCTCGGCCGCCACCCGCACCTCGTCGTCACCCCACACCAGCGCCCGGTCCCGCAGATCGTCGACGGCGGCGGTGATCGCACCCTCGTCGGCGCGGGACCCGATCAGCTCGAACAGCTTGGCCAGCGGCACCGCGGTGGTGTCACCGTGCAGGACGAGCAGCGCATCCAGCACAGCCAGCCGCAGAAAGTCCAGGTCGTCGGTGGCGGCCTTGACCGACTGACGCGACGTCGCCCGTGCGGCCAGCGCGGCGATGGTGCCCGGCGGCGGCTGGGTGAGGTCAGGGCGCAACTCCAGCAGCCGGATCAGCCGCTCGTCGGGTAGTTGGGCCAACCAGGCGCCCAGAGGGACGCCGGTGTTCCCCCGAGTCGCTTCGCTCCTGCCCGACGGCGGAGTGTGTGCTGTCATTGCTGACCAGCGTAAAGCAGCCGCCCGACCTCGCGATGCGCTGCAGCGTTTGCCACAATGTGGACGTGGCTGACAAGAAATCGAAGAAGCACTACGTGGATCCGGGGTGGCCCGCTCATCTCGACGGTGACGAGCATGCCGTGAGCGAACTCGCCTCCGACCGCGTCGGGGCCCTCTCACCCTTCGGCGATGTGACCTTCCCCCTGCCAGCCGACGATCTGCCGTACCTGCATCCGGTCACGGTCGTCAACAGATAAGTGACCGGCGGCTCGCAGCACGGGCTTTCGCACCTCGACGAGTCCGGAGCGGCGCACATGGTCGACGTCAGCGCCAAGGACGTCACCAAACGCACCGCCGTCGCCGCGGGCACGCTGCACACCCGTCCGGACGTCGTCGCGCTGATCGCGTCAGGTGGGCTGCCCAAAGGTGACGCGCTGGCGACGGCCCGGGTGGCCGGCATCATGGCCGCCAAACGCACCAGCGAGCTGATCCCGCTGTGCCATCAACTCGCGCTGACCGGTGTCGACGTCGACTTCGAGATCGGCGAGAGCCACGTCCGCGTCACCGCCACCGTGCGCACCACCGACCGCACCGGTGTGGAGATGGAGGCGCTGACGGCGGTCAGCGTGGCCGCGCTGACGGTGTACGACATGATCAAGGCCGTCGACGCCGCCGCCCGCATCGACGACATCGCGGTGCTCCGCAAAGAGGGCGGCAAGACCGGCACCTGGACGCGGCCGTGACGAGCGCTTGCGCGAAGAACCGACGACGATGCGCATAGGCCGCGTCGTCATCGCCTCCACCCGCGCGGCCGCCGCCGTCTACGAGGACCGGACCGGACCGCTGATCGTCGACTGGCTCTCCACCCGCGGTGTCGAGACGCCGGATCCGGTCGTGGTGCCCGACGGTGCCCCGGTCGAGGCCGCACTGCGGGCCGCGGTGGCCGACGGCGTCGACGTCGTCATCACCTCCGGCGGCACCGGCATCTCGCCGACCGACGCCACCCCGCAGGCCACCGCCGCCGTCGTCGACTACGAACTACCCGGGCTGGCCGAGGCCATCCGGCGGTCGGGGCTGCCGAAGGTGCCGACCGCCGTGCTGTCGCGGGGGATCTGCGGTGTCGCCCGACGCACACTGGTGGTGAATCTCCCCGGATCGACCGGCGGCGTCAAGGACGGGCTGTCAGTGCTCGCCGACGTCCTCGACCACGCCCTGGATCAACTCGCCGGAAAGGACCATCCGCGATGACCGCTTCCGTGCTCCGCGCCACCGTGACCGAACAACCGATCAGCCTGGCCGAGCACGAAGACCTGGTGGCCCACGAATCCGCAGGCGCGGTCGTGAGTTTCGCCGGGGTGGTGCGCGACCACGACGGCGGTAGGGGTGTGACCCGGCTCGAATACTCTGCGCACCCGAGCGCCGCGCAGGTCCTCGCGGAGGTCGCCGCCGACATCGCGGCGGCATCGCAGGGTGTGCGCGCGATCGCCGTCAGCCATCGCGTCGGACCCCTCGAAATCGGCGACGCCGCCCTGGTGGCCGCTGTGGCAGCGGACCATCGCAGGGCGGCGTTCGACACCTGTTCCCGGCTCGTCGACGCCGTCAAGGACCGGATACCGGTGTGGAAGCACCAGTTCTTCGGCGACGGCTCCGAGGAGTGGGTGAACTCGGCCTAGCCTCAGGCGGGCGGCAGCACCGGAGCCGGGGCCGGAGCGGGAGCCGGAGCCGGGGCCGGGGCGCCCGGTGCGGGCGCCGTGCCGACCGGGATCGGCGCCGGACCGCCCGGGCTGTCCGGGGTGGTCAGCGGACGCTGGGTGAGCGCCAGAAGTGCATCGGCACCCGAGACCTCCTGGGTCTGGATCGCGTGCCACAGCTCCTTGAGGTACGTGACGTTCGGGCTCTGCCCGGGCACCTGGGCGGGGTTGACGGTCGTTCCCGGCGGCAGGTTGTCCGGGCTCGCCAGGTGCGGCACCTCGGCCGGCATCGGGGGCAGGCCGGCGGGGGCGGCCGGGATCTCGCCGCTGGCGACCTGATTCGCCGCGTCGAACACCGGCTGCGGGATGTCGACCGCGTTCAGCGGCGCCAACGGATCCGGGGCCGGGGCGGCGACCGGAGCGGGAGCCGCAGCGGGCACCGGGGCCGGGACGGGCGCCGGGGGAGCCGGCTGCAGCGGCGCGGGCACGCCGAGCGACCACGTCTGCGGCTGCGGCTGACCCGGTGCGGGTGCCGCGGCGGTGTCCCAGTTCGCGGCGGCCGCGGCCACCGCGCTGTCGGCCGGAGGGGCTGGAGGCGCGGGCGGGGCCGGAGGCAGCGGCACCTCGGCGGGCGGGGGCAGCGGCGCACCCACCGGAGCGGGCGCCGGAGCGGCCCAGACGGCGGGCTCGGCCGGCGCGGGCGGCGGCGGGGGCAGCGGCGCGTCGAGAGGAGCCGGAGCCGGGGGAACAGGTGCGGGCGCGGCCATCGGCGCGGGGGCCGGGGGCAGCGGGGCCGGAGCGGCCATCGCATCGACCGGCGCGGCGGGCGGCGGCACCGGAGCGGGCGGCAGGGGAGCCGGCGCCGGTGGCAGCGGGGCCGGTGCGGCCAGCGCGTCGAAGGGCGCGGGCGCCGGGGGCGGAGGCGGCGCGAACGGATCGATCGGCGGCGGGGGCGGCAGGATGCCGTTCAGCGGGGCCGGATCGACGGGCTGGTCGACCACGTTGCGCGGTGTCGCGCCGGAGAGCGGGCCGCCACAGGAGGGCCATGCGCCCTTGCCCTGGCTGGCCAGTACGCGCTCGGCGACCGCGATCTGCTCTTCCTTGGTCGCGAGGTAGGCGGCCGGGGCGAACTCGCCGCCGCCGTGGCCGGCCCAGGTGCTGGGGGAGAACTGCAGGCCGCCGTGGTAGCCGTTGCCGGTGTTGATGGCCCAGTTGCCGCCGGATTCGCAGGCCGCGACCCGGTCCCATTCACCGTCGGTGGCGGCATTGGCGTGTCCGGCGAGGGCGATGCCTCCGCCGCCGATGACGGCTCCGGTGAAGGCGATCTTGGCGACGCTGACTGCTGAGTTAGTGGGCTTGCGATGCCGTCCACTCATGAGTGCGATAGGTCCTCTCGTCGGCGCCCGCGAGGTCAGCTGTCGGGTTCGGGTGGGAGAGGTCACCCGGCCGGTCCCGGTCACCCGGTCTCGGCTTCACCCCAAGGGGCCGCTGGCGGCCCCAGGTCCTTCGGTGGACCGGTGGGTCCCCCGCCTCCATCCAGGTGGTTCGTGGTCCCCCGCGTCGACGGATGGAGCTCGGCGCTATCGGGCGGGGCGGGCCGGTGATTGGGGTCGACCGGCCTGGAGAGACGGTAACTGCTGCCCGCGTACCCGTCACCTTTTCCCGACCTCGGCGTTTTCCGCCACAGCAAATCTTAAAAGGGCTCTAAAGGTGCAGGTTGGCCGCTCGTTTCCGCAGGTGTTTCCTGGCGTGAACTGCGCCATAGCCAGCTCGTGACCAAATTGTTATGTGACACAAATCACGGTTATCCGCCGGCGAACGGGGGAAGTACATCGAGCGTCTGCGCGTTGAGCAGCGCCGCCCCCGTATCCCGCACGGCCACTCCGTCGCAGAGGTAGGAGCACCGCGCCAGTACGCGCTCCAATTCCGCACTGCGAGAAGCGACTTCGTCGACGAGCGCCTGCACCGTCGTCCCGGCCGCAACAACCAGCGTCTCGGTCTCCGTGCCGGCCGCCGCCCGCGCAGCGGCGAAGAAGCGGACCGTCACCTGCACCGTCGTCGTGGTCGACACGTCAGCCACCGATCGCGCTCATCGGCCGGTCGGGCTGTTCGAAGCCCGGCTCGTTGATGCCGTGCCCGGCCGCCTTCGTCCACATCGCCGCACGCCAGGCCTGCTCGATCGCGTCGTCGTCGGCGCCGCCGCGCAGCAGCCGGCGCAGATCGCTCTCCTCGCGTGCGAACAGGCAGTTGCGCACCTGCCCGTCGGCCGTCAGCCGGGTCCGGTCACACGCCGCGCAGAAGGCCTCCGACACCGAGGCGATCACGCCCACCGTCGACGTCCCGCCGTCGACGCGCCAGAGCTGCGCCGGTGCCGAGCCGCGCGGCTTGGAGTCCGGGACGAGGGTGAAGTGGCGCCGCAATGCGGCCAGGATGTCGGCGGCCTCCAGCGAGCGGCCGCGCTGCCACTGGTGTTCGGCGTCGAGCGGCATCTGTTCGATGATGCGCAACTGGTAGCCGTGCTCGAGGCAGTACCGCAGCAGCGACACCGCATCCTCGAGGCCGGTGTCCGGATCGAGCACCGCGTTCACCTTGACCGGTGTCAGACCGGCCTCCTTGGCGGCGGCCAATCCGGCCAGGACGTCGCGGAGCCGGTCGCGGCGCGTGATCCGCGCGAAGCGGGCGGCGTCGACGCTGTCGAGTGAGACGTTGACCCGGTTCAGCCCCGCCGCCTTGAGCGCCGCAGCGCGACGGGCCAGCCCGATGCCGTTGGTGGTCATCGCCATCTCCGGGCGCGGGTGAAGCGCACCGGTCGCGGCCACCACGTCCTCGAGGTGGCGCACCACCAGCGGTTCGCCGCCGGTGAAGCGCACGTTGGTGATGCCGAGGCGGGTCACCGCAACGCGCAGCAGCCGGATGAGCTCGTCGGCGCGCAGCAACTGGTCGCCCGGCAGCCAGTCCAGGCCGTCGGCGGGCATGCAGTACGTACAGCGCAGGTTGCACCGGTCGGTCAGCGACACCCGCAGGTCGGTCGCGATCCGGCCGAAGGTGTCGACCAGCGGTCCGCTGGTGGGCATGCCGACGGCCGGACCCTGAATCGTCGGAACACCGAGCGCGGTCACGGTCATGCGGCGGCTCGCACGGTCGGTGTCGCCCGGTCCACCGGCACGATCTCCTTGCCGAGCGGCACCAGCGAGATCGGGACCATCTTGAGGTCGGCGAGCGCCAGTGGGATGCCGACGATCGTGACCGCCATCGCGGCGGCGCTGACGATATGGCCGATCGCCAGCCAGATACCGAACAGCAGCACCCAGATGACGTTGCCGATCGTGGCGCCCGGGCGCGGGCCCGGCTTCTCGACGATGGTGCGGCCGAACGGCCACAACGCGTACGACGCGATCCGGAAGGCCGCGAATCCGAACGGGATGGTGATGATCAGGACGAAGCAGAGGAGCCCCGCCAGCGCGTAACCGAGCGCAAGCCACAGGCCGCCGAAAACCAGCCAGATGACGTTCAGTATTACTCGCATATCGGGGGCTACTTCTTCCTTCAGCGGTGACCCAAAGCCTACCGATAAGGGTGTGAAGACGCGGGGTGAGTCCGAGTAGGATCGGCCTCGACGCGTCCCGGCGCAAGCGGGACGCGTTCTCATGTTGACGCGAGACGACGAGCAGGTGACGACAGTGCCGACCGGCAGGGTGAAGTGGTACGACGCCGACAAGGGCTTCGGCTTTCTGTCCCAGGAGGACGGCGAGGACGTCTACGTCCGGTCCTCGGCGCTGCCCGCGGGTGTCGAAGGTCTCAAGGCGGGCCAGCGCGTCGAGTTCGGTGTCGCGGCGGGGCGGCGGGGCCCACAGGCCTTGAGCGTCACGCTCATCGATCCGCCGCCGAGCCTGAGTAAGGCCCGGCGCGAGGCCGAGCGTCCCGAGCACAAGCACACCCCCGACGAGCTTCACGGCATGATCGGTGACCTGATCACGCTGCTGGAGAGCACGATCCAGCCGGACCTGCAGAAGGGCCGCTACCCCGACCGCAAGGTCGCGCGGCGGGTGTCGGAGGTCGTCAAGGCCGTCGCCCGCGAACTCGACGCCTGAGTTCTGCGGCTGTGCGCCGAATGTGAAGTCCTTGCGAAATCCTGGCGGGTTCCCCGCACTGGCTTCACACTCGGCGAGATCGGGCATGCTCGTGACATGGCTTATGTCGCAAGCGGCGGCGAGTTCAACCGCGACACCGACTACATCACCGATCGGATCACCGCCGACGGCCGTGACGGCTACCCGGTGGAACCGGGCCGCTACCGGCTGATCGTCGCGCGTGCCTGTCCCTGGGCGAACCGCACGATCATCGTGCGGCGGCTGCTCGGTCTCGAGGACGCGCTGTCCATCGGCTTCTGCGGGCCCACCCACGACGAGCGCAGCTGGACGTTCGACCTCGACCCCGGCGGCGTGGACCCGGTACTGAAGATCCCGCGCCTGCGGGACGCCTACTTCAAGCGGTTCCCCGACTACCCCAAGGGCATCACGGTGCCCGCGATCGTCGAGGTGTCGACGGGTCAGGTCGTCACGAACGACTTCCCGCAGATCACGCTCGACTTCTCGACGGAATGGACGGCCTACCACCGCGACGGTGCGCCGGACCTCTACCCCGAAAAGCACCGCGACGAGATCGACGAGGTGGCCCAGCGGATCTACACCGAGGTCAACAACGGCGTCTACCGCTGCGGCTTCGCCGGTTCACAGCGCGCGTACGAGAAGGCCTACGACCGGCTGTTCACGGCGCTGGACTGGCTCGAGGAGCGGCTCACCGGTCAGCGCTTCCTGGTCGGCGACACCATCACCGAGGCCGACGTCCGGCTCTTCACGACGCTCGCCCGCTTCGACCCCGTCTACCACGGGCACTTCAAGTGCAACCGCGCCAAGCTGTCGGAGATGCCGGCGCTGTGGGGTTATGCGCGTGACCTGTTCCAGACCCCGGGATTCGGCGACACGACCGACTTCGTACAGATCAAGCAGCACTACTACATCGTGCACACCGACATCAATCCGACGAAGGTGGTGCCCAAGGGACCCGATCTGGCCAACTGGCTGACCCCGCACGGGCGCGAAGCGCTGGGCGGCAGACCCTTCGGTGACGGCACCCCGCCGGGCCCGACCCGCGAGGGGGAGCGGGTACCGGCCGACCACACCCCGCTCTAGGACTTGTTCTGATCCCACACCATGCGGATGGACCACTCCGCGTGCGGAACCTCGAACACCTCGCCGGTCTCGTCCTGCACCAGTGTCATCAGTTGGACGGCGATCCCGGTGAGCCGCCCGCGCTGCGGATCGACGGTCGGGATCGTGACCGCCAGCCGGCTGTCGGGCCGGAACAGTGATTCGGTGGTGTTGACCGGGTCCTCGTAGACCTGCAGCAGCCGCCACGGCGCCTCGGCGATCGCCGTCGGGATCGACAGTTGCACCGGGTCGCGGTCGTTGACCCGGAGTTCGCCCTGCCGGCCCGCGGGCTCGCAGTCGTTGAGGTCGACGACGTTGCAGTACTGGTAGGGCCCGACGCGCGTCAGCTCACCACGCGAGTAGGCGCTGATCTCCGGGAGCGCGGGTTCGTGGTCGCGGGTGAGCTGCCACACCAGGACGGCGGTGGCGGCAGTGGCCAGCACCGCGACGGCCGCGAGGACCGCCAGCACGCGCTTCACTCGAAGCTCACCCCGGCGGTGTCGGTGCGCCGGCCTTCGTGACGCCCTTCCTGCTCGGCCAGCACCGGACGGTTGCCGCCGAACCCTGGTATCAGCGACTCGCCGCGATAACTCACCACCGTCTGCGCCAGACCGAGAATCAACACGGCCGTGATCGTAGTGAAGCCGATCCACAGCTCCGTGTAGATGAGCACCCCGGTCGCCCCGCCGGCCACCCACGCCAGCTGCAGCAGCGATTCGGAACGGCCGAACGCCGAGGCCCGCGACTCCTCGGGCAGGTCGTCCTGCAGCGACGCGTCCAGCGATGCCTTGGCGATCGCGCTGGCCCCGGAGGTGATGAGGGTGGCGACGGCGGCGACCAGCAGGTTCCCGGTCACCGCGGTCAGCAGCGAGGCCGCCGTCACCGCGACGGCGGCGCGCACCACCAGCCGCGCGGGATGGCCGAGTTGCAGGCGGGCGCTGGTCATGTTGCCGAGGAAGTTGCCGATCGCGGCCGCGGCGCCGATGAGTCCGAGGATGCGCAGCTGCTCCCAGCCGGTGGCGTCGTGCGATTTCGCCACGAACGCCGGGTAGAGGAACAGGAAGCCGACCATCACCTTGATCGTGCAATTGCCCCACAGCGCGGTGATGGTGTTGCGGCCCATGGGTTGGCGGGCCTTACCGGACCGCTCCGGCGGCGGTTCGCGACGCAGACCACCGCTGCCGCCGTGGTAGCTCAGCGTCGCGGGCACCTCACCGGCGGTGACCTCCACCCACTTGGGGATCCGCATCGACAGGGCCGCACCGGCGACGGTCACCGCGACGATCACGTACAGCGCGCCGGGCAGGTGGAAGAGGTTGAGCAGGTATTCGGCGCCGGCCGCGACACCGCCACCCACCACGGTGCCGCCCAGCAGCCCGAACGTCGTGAGCCGGGAGTTGACCCGGACCAGGTCGATCGTCGGTGGCAGCACCCGCGGCGTGACGGCGCTGCGCAGCACCGAGAACGATTTCGACAGCACCATCATCCCCAGCGCGCACGGGTAGAGCACCCAGGATTCGTAGCCGCCGGCACCGTCGTAGTTCGCGATCAGCAGCACCGCCAGCGCCGTGCGGGCCAGGAACGACGCGGCCAGCGCCACACGCCGCCCGTGCTGGAGCCGGTCGAGGGCCGGGCCGATCAGCGGGGCGATCACCGCGAACGGGGCGATCGTGATCAACAGGTACAGCGCGACCTTGCTCTTGCTCTCCCCGCTGGCCGCGGCGAAGAACAACGTGTTGGCCAGCGCCACCGCCATCGCGGCGTCGACGGCGAAGTTGGCCACCACCGGCCACGTCAGCGCGGTCAGACCCGACTTGTCCGCGCCGTCGGCGGTGGCGGCCCGGTGCACCAGGCCGTACATCCTCGACCCCATCTCGCGGCTGCGCTGCGCCGCGGCCCGGGTGACGGTGACCTTCCCGGCTCCGACGCCGTGCCCCGGGGGCGGTTCGTAGTGGTGGCCCGACGGCGGCGGGTCGTCGAGCGGCGGCAACCAGCGGTTCGCGCTCGGCATGGACTGCCTGCGGCCACGCCGGTAGGAGCCGCCGTCGCTGGGATAGTTCGCCATGCCGGGGTGGTCGTGACCCGCGGGCGGCCGGGGCGGGTAGTAACGAGCGTCGCGCCGGAAATCTCCGTCACCCTCATCACGTCCGCCGGCCACGTTCCGATTCTCCCTCATCGCACCGACTGGTGGCCGACAGCCGACCGGTGTGGCTTTCCGGTATCGCTCTGCGGCACTATGGGGTGCGATGGACAGCGTGACCGACACCCCCGCAGACGTGGCACAACGCCCCGCCGACCTGGAGGCGGTGCTGCTGGGTGCCGTGGACCAGGCACGCGCCGCGCTCGCCGAGTTCAGCGGGCCGGACACGATCGGCGAGTACCTCGGCGCCTCGTTCGAGGACCCGACGTCGGCCACACACCGGTTCCTGGCCGACATGCCCGGCTACCGGGGTTGGCAGTGGGCCGTCGTCGTCGCGGCCTACCCGGGGGCCGAGCACGCCACGATCAGCGAATTGGTGCTGGTACCGGGCCCGACGGCACTGCTGGCACCCAAATGGGTGCCCTGGCAGGACCGGGTGCGGCCCGGGGATCTGGGACCCGGTGATCTCCTCGCCCCGCCGCGCGAGGACCCCCGGCTCGTTCCCGGATACCTGGCCAGCGGTGACCCGCAGGTCGACGAAACCGCCGCGGAGGTCGGGTTCGGGCGGCGGCAGGTGCTCAGCCAGTGGGGCCGCCTCGACGCGGCGCAACGCTGGCACGACGGCGACTTCGGTCCCGGCTCGGCGATGGCACGCTCGACGAAGCGGGTGTGCCGGGACTGTGGCTTCTATCTCCCGCTGTCGGGTTCGCTCGGGGTGATGTTCGGCGTCTGCGCGAACGAGATGTCGGCCGACGGCCACGTGGTCGATTCGGAGTACGGCTGCGGTGCGCACTCCGACACCCCGGCGCCGCAGGGTTCCGGGTCGCCGCTCTACGACCCCTACGACGACGGGGTCGTCGAGCTCGCGGACAACGACTGAGCTATCGCTCCGCCGCGGCCTTGATCTTGGCCAGCGATTCGTTCATCCCGGCGACGAGCTCCTCCTCGAAGCTGGGCACCCCGCCGAACAGGGCGTTGACGGTCATGTTCGACACCGCGGTGACACCGTTCTCGGCGTTGCGGGTCTCGACCAGCCGGGTGCCGGTGGCGGTGGGTTCGAGTTCATAGCTCCACACCGTGCGGTTGGCGTTGACGCGGAACGCGACCTTCTTCTCCGGGATGACCTCGGTGACCGTGCAGGTGGTGGGCCAGACGAGGAAGTTGCGCCGGTTGAGGTTGATCGTCCTGGTCCCCGGCCGCAGCGGCCCGAGGGGTTTCATGACGCGGCACTGCGGGCTCCACTGCGGCATCCGGCTCAGATCCGAGACCAGCGACCACACCTTGGCCACCGGGGCGTCGATGTCGATCTCTGCGTGCAGCAGTGGTGCGGCCATACGTCCTCCTTGGGTTGCCGGGGTCAGCGGAGCCCGCTCTGCGCACCACGGGCGCCGCGGCGCACGGCCTGACGTTGCCACAGGAAGATCGACGTGCCAAGCACGCCGATGCCCAGCCCGGCGATCGTGTACGGCCGCCACTCGTGCAGTGCCGAGACGGTGAAGGCGAGCACCGCGGCGATCAGCCAGGCCGCGGCGATCACCAGGATGACGGGCCACGGCTCCAGCAGGCCGGCAGGCAGGGCGGGCGGCTGCGGGTCTTCGGAAGCGGGTTCGTCGGCCATCAATGGCCAACCTAGTCCATCGGAAAGTCGCCGTAACAATGCTTATCGGTTTTGCTCGCCGCCTTTCACGACCCTATGTAGTATTTGCTTTGTGATGGACCTCGAGTCTCGGTTGGCCAGCGATTTGTCTCTCGCTGTGGTGCGGCTGGCTCGCCAATTACGCTTCCGGCGTGCCGAATCCCCCATTTCGCTGTCGCAATTGTCAGCGCTGTCGACGCTGGCCAAAGAGGGTGCGATGACTCCTGGTGCGTTAGCTGTGCGGGAACGGGTGCGTCCGCCGTCGATGACCCGGGTAATCGCTTCGCTCGCCGAAATGGGATTCGTCGCGCGCAATGCCCACCCGGTCGACGGCCGCCAGGTGTTGGTTTCGGTGTCGCCCGCGGGGGCCCAACTCGTGGAAGCGGAGAAAAAGGCGAGTCAGGAATGGCTGCAGCGCCGGCTTTCCCAGCTCGACCCCGAACAGCGCAAGACCCTGCTGATGGCGGCGGACCTGATGTCGGCGATGGTGGAGGAGAGCGCGTAAGCTTCGCCGCCGTGCGAAGAGCGCAGCGTTGACCACAGTCATCGACGTCGACGACCCTGCCGACCCCCGGCTCGACGACTTCCGGGACCTCAACAGCATCGACCGCCGACCCGATCTGCCCAGCGGCAAGGGGCTGGTGATCGCCGAGGGGGTGCTGGTGGTCCAGCGCATGGTGGCGTCCCGGTTCACCCCGCGCGCACTGCTCGGCACCGACCGCCGGCTGACCGAACTCGACGGTGACCTCGACAGCGTCGACGCCCCGTTCTACCGGGCCAGCGCGGAGGTGATGGCCGAGGTCGTCGGCTTCCACCTCAACCGTGGCGTGCTGGCGTCGGCGTCGCGCCCACCCGAACTCACCGTCGACGAGGTGCTCGAGGGCGCCCGCACGGTCGCGGTGCTCGAAGGGGTCAACGACCACGAGAACCTCGGCTCGATCTTCCGCAACGCCGCCGGGCTCGGCGTCGACGCGGTGATCTTCGGCGCGGGCTGCGCCGATCCGCTGTACCGCCGGGCGGTGCGGGTGTCGATGGGGCACGCGCTGCTGGTGCCGTTCGCCCGTGCCACCGCCTGGCCTCAGGAGCTGGACCTGTTGCGCGCCAATGGGTTCAGATTGCTCGCCATGACGCCCGACCCGGCCGCCGATACTCTCGCCGATGCCATGGCGGCGCTGGCCGCGGACAAGGTCGCGGTGCTCGTCGGTGCGGAGGGCCCCGGCCTGACCGAACGGGCGATGCGCGCCAGCGACCGCCGCGTGCGCATCCCGATGTCGCGCGGCACCGACTCGCTCAACGTCGCGACCGCGGCCGCGCTGGCGTTCTACGAACGTGTGCGGTCGGGTTAGGTTGACCCGGTGGGCAGGAGCGCAGCGACCGGGGTGATGGTCGAGTGACCGACGAATCCACGCCGTGGGGAACGGGTTTGACGGTGGCCGCCGGTGTCGCCGCTGTCACCGCGACGGCCGTGATCGTGCTGAGCTTCGGGTTGATGCGGGTGCATCCGCTGTTGGCGATCGGCCTGAACATGGTCGCCGTCGGCGGGTTGGCGCCGACCGTGTGGGGGTGGCGCGGCAGGCCGGTGTGGCGGTGGTTCGCGTTCGGTGCCGCGGTTGGCGTGGCGGGCGGATGGCTGGCGCTACTGGCGCTGACGCTCAGCGGGATGGCGCCGGTCTGACGTCGGTGCCGGCTCAGCGTTGCCCGCTGGAGCGGACGCCGAGCAGCACGTCCTCCCAGCCGGGCACGGTGGGACGCGCCTTGGCCTTGCGGCTCTTCGCCGGCTTCGGGGCCTCGGCTTCGGGCTCGGGGGCCGGTTCCGGTTCGGACTGCGGCGCGGGGGCGGGAGCGGCGGCCGGGGAGAGCGAGGGGGTGTCGAAGTCGAGCTGGGCCAACGGCGCCACCGGACGCAGCGGGCGGGCGAAGTTCGGGTCGATGAGCTGGTAGGCGGCCTCGTCGAACGCGGTCACCGTGCCGCCGTGGGCACCGGGGGCGAACCGGAAATGCGCGACGTTGTCGGAGCGGCCCGCCTTCCACGCCACCTGGACGGTCCAGCGTCCGTCCTCGTTGCGCCAGGCGTCCCACGTCGTCGCGTCGGGATCGAGGCCGCGGGCGACGAGCGCGGTGCTGACGGTCTCGAGCAGGGTGAGCACCGCGGGTCCGTCCGAGAGAACCGGATGCGCGGCGGTGGCGAGTTCGGCGGCCCTCGACCGCTCCAGCAGCACCGGGTGGGCGAACCGCTCGACGCGTTCGATCGGCATGCCCGAGGCGTTGGCGACCTGTTCGACCGATGCACCCGCGCGGATCTTGGACTGGATATCTCTGGGACGCAGCACGTTGTGCACCTCGACATCGATCATCGTTTGGTCGGCCGCGCGGTTGAACCCGGCCCGGTCACCGCGCGCGGCGGCGCGGAGTCGTTCGTCGACACGCAACGTGTACTTCTCACCGGAGTCGGTTTGGCAGACGAGCGTCTTGCCGTCGACGTCGAGTTCGACGACCCTGAGTTGCCGCACCACGACCTCCTCCGGGCCCGCCAGCGGCGCGTAGCGCCGGCCCGATTAGCTGGTCAGCCTACTGCGTTACCTGTCCGTGATCGCGCTGACACGCGGCGCGAGCTACAACCGTTCGACGACCCAGTCGACGCACCGGGTCAGCGCGCTGACGTCCTCGGGGTCCACGGCGGCGAACATCGCCACCCGCAGCTGGTTGCGGCCCAGCTTGCGGTACGGCTCGGTGTCGACGATCCCGTTGGCCCGCAACACCTTTGCGACGGCCGCCGCATCGACCTCGTCGGAGAAGTCGATGGTGCCGACCACCTGTGAGCGCAGCGCCGGATCGGTGACGAACGGGGTGGCGTACGACGACGCCTCGGCCCACGAGTAGAGCCGCTGTGACGAGTCGGCCGTGCGCTTGACCGCCCAGTCGAGTCCGCCGTTGCCGTTGAGCCAGTCGAGCTGATCGGCGAGCAGTACCAGCGTGCCGATCGCGGGTGTGTTGTAGGTCTGGTTCTTGAGGCTGTTCTCCACGGCGATGGGCAGCGACAGGAAGTCGGGCACCCAGCGGCCGGACTGCGCGATCGCCTCGATGCGCGCCAACGCGGCCGGGCTCACCACCGCGAGCCACAGCCCGCCGTCGCCGGCGAAGTTCTTCTGCGGTGCGAAGTAGTAGGCGTCGGCCTGGGCGATGTCGACAGGCAGGCCGCCCGCACCGGAGGTGGCGTCGATGACGATGAGTGCGTCACCGGAGTCGGCCGGGCGCTCGACGGGGACCGCGACACCGGTGGAGGTCTCGTTGTGCGCCCAGGCGATGACGTCGACGGACGGGTCGGACTGGGGTGCCGGGGCGCTGCCCGGGTCGGTCTTGACGACGATCGGGTCGCCGACGAACGGGTTCTTCGCGACGGCGGAGGCGAACTTGGCGCTGAACTCGCCGTAGGTCAGGTGCAGCGAGCGCTGGTCGATGAGACCGAAGGCCGCGGCATCCCAGAACGCGGTCGAGCCACCGTTGCCGAGGATGACCTCGTAGCCGTCGGGCACCGAGAAGAGCTGTTTGACGCCGTCGCGCACCCGGCCCACGAGGTTCTTGACCGGGGCCTGCCGATGGGACGTGCCGAACAGGTCGCCCGCGGCCGCGAGTGCCGCGAGTTGCTCGGGGCGCACCTTCGACGGCCCCGACCCGAAACGTCCGTCGCGGGGTTTGAGGTCGGCGGGAATGCTGAGGTCGGCCATGGGTCACCAGCCTAGTTCCCGCGATTTGGGTGTAGCCAGTTGCGCCTGGCGCGACCAACGACACCGAAACCACAGCAAACCCTCACAGTGCCCATGGACTTTTACCCGATACCTGCGGTACTGTGTACAGCAGACCGGTGAATGTAAACCCTTCGGGAGGCTCTCATGGCTCGCACACGCACGGTCCGGCGGTGGCGCCGCAACATGGACGTCAGCGACGACAAGGCTTACGTGGACACGTTGACCACCCTGTCGGAGGGGTCGGTGCGGCGGAATTTCAACCCCTACACCGACATCGAGTGGGACAGCCCCGAGTTCGCGGTGATCGACAACGACGAGCGCTGGATCCTGCCGGGGACCGATCCGATCGGCCGACACCCGTGGTACCAGTCGCAGCCGGTCGACCGGCAGATCGAGATCGGCCGCTGGCGCCAGGCAAACGTGGCGAAGGTCGGCCTGCAGTTCGAGATCATCCTGATCCGCGGCCTGACCAACTATGCGTTCTGGGTGCCCAACGGCTCACCCGAGTACCGCTACTGCATGCATGAGTCGGTCGAAGAGTGCAACCACACGATGATGTTCCAGGAGATGGTGAACCGCATCGGCGCCGACGTCCCCGGTATGCCGCGGCTGCTGCGCTGGCTGTCGCCGTTCATCCCGCTGGTCGCCGGCCCGCTGCCGATCCCGTTCTTCTTCGGGGTGCTCGCCGGCGAGGAACCCATCGACCACACGCAGAAGAACGTGTTGCGCGAAGGCAAGAACCTGCATCCGATCATGGAGCGGGTCATGGCCATCCACGTCGCCGAGGAAGCGCGCCACATCTCGTTCGCGCACGAGTACCTGCGCAAGCGGCTACCGCGGTTGTCGCGGTGGCAGCGGTTCCACCTGTCGTGGTACGTGCCGCTGGTGATGCGCCTGCTGTGCCAGGCGATCATCGTTCCGCCGAAGTCGTTCTGGCGTGAGTTCGACATCCCGAAGTCGGTCAAGAAGGAACTGTTCTTCCGTTCGCCGGAGTCGCGGCAGTTCCTGCGCGACATGTTCGGCGACGTCCGCATGCTCTGCCACGAGACCGGCCTGATGAACCCGGTGGCAAAGCTGATGTGGCGGATCTGCAAGATCGACGGCCGGCCCAGCCGGTACCGCAGCGAGCCGCACCGCCAGCACGTCGCCACGGCCGCCTAGAGGGACGCACGACCGTGCCTCATGTGATCACCCAGTCGTGCTGCAGCGACGGGTCGTGCGTCTTCGCGTGCCCGGTCAACTGCATCCACCCCACGCCCGACGAGCCCGGCTTCGCGACCGCCGAGATGCTCTACATCGACCCGGCGGCGTGCGTCGACTGCGGGGCGTGTGTCAGTGCCTGCCCGGTCGGCGCCATCGCGCCGGAGGGCAAGCTGACCGACGCCCAGCTGCCGTTCGTCGAGCTCAACGCGGCGTTCTACCCGCAGCGCCGGCCCGATGAGAAGGTGCCGCCGACCTCGAAGCTGGCGCCGGTGCCCGACGCGCCCGTCGTCCACCCACGCTCCGGCGGCCCGCTCCGGGTCGCCATCGTGGGTTCCGGTCCCGCCGCGATGTATGCCGCCGACGAACTGCTCACCCAGCGCGGTGTCCGCGTGTCCATGTTCGAGCGGCTTCCCACGCCGTACGGGTTGGTGCGCGCGGGTGTGGCCCCGGACCACCCGAGCACCAAGCGGGTGACCCGGCTGTTCGACCGGGTGACCGCCCAGCGCGGTCTGCGGCTCTACCTCAACGTCGAGGTCGGCACGCACGTCACGCACGACGAACTGCTCGACCACCACCACGCCGTGTTGTACGCCGTCGGTGCGCCCAATGACCGCCGCCTCGACATCGACGGGATGGGCCTGCCCGGCACCGCGACGGCCACCGAGGTCGTCGCCTGGTACAACGGCCACCCCGACTACGCCGCGCTGCCGGTGCGCCTGGACCACCACCGCGCGGTGATCGTCGGCAACGGCAACGTCGCCCTCGATGTCGCCCGCATCCTGACCACCGACCCGGACCGCCTCGCGACCACCGACATCGCCGACCACGCGCTGACCGCGCTGCGCGCCTCGCGGATCGACGAGGTCGTGATCGCCGCCCGCCGCGGACCCGCGCAGTCGGCGTTCACGCTGCCCGAGCTGATCGGGTTGACCGCGGCGTGCGACGTCGTGCTCGACGCCGCCGACCACGACCTGGTGCGGCGCGATCTCGCCGAGGCCACCGACCCGCTCGTCCGCAACAAGCTCGAGGTGTTGTCGAAGCTCGGCGACGCCTCGGCGCCCATCGTCCGGCCCCGGATCCGGCTGGCCTACCGGCTGACGCCGAGACGCGTGACCGGGGCGGTGCGCGCCGACGGCGTCGAGTTCACCGTCACCGGCACCGATGGGCTCCGCCGCATCGACGCCGGCCTCGTGCTGACGTCGATCGGATACCGCGGCAGGCCCGTCGCCGGGCTGCCGTTCGACGAGGCGGCGGGCATCGTGCCCAACGACGGCGGCCGCGTCGTCGACCCGACTTCGGGGCGTCCGGTGACCGGCACCTACGTGGCGGGCTGGATCAAACGGGGGCCCACCGGATTCATCGGCACGAACAAGTCGTGCGCCGCGCAGACGGTGCACACCCTGGTGGCCGACTACAACGCCGGTGCGCTCCCCATCCCGTCCGGCGGCTCCGGCGATCTGGACCGCCTGGTGCGGCGGCGCCGCCCCGAGGTGCTGGACGCCGAGGGCTGGCGCGCCATCGACGCGGCGGAGATCGCCCGCGGGCGCGACGAGCGTCCGCGGGTGAAGTTCACCGCCGTCGCCGACATGCTCGAGGCCGCGGCCGCCGCGCCGGCACCGAGTGCCGGGCGGCGCCTGCTCGCCGGGCTCCTGCGGTAGATAGTGTTTCGATCGCCGGCCGGCGGTCACTCTCGCGCCTGTCAGCGAAAACAGAACGGAGCGAGAGCATGCCGAACCCGATCGATGTGCAGAAGGCACTGTCCGGTGCGAGCTATCCGTCGTCGAAGGAGGATCTGATCGAGCACGCCAAGAGCAACGGCGCCGACCAGGAGATCCTCGACGGTCTGCAGAAGCTGCCCGACGGTGAGATCAGCGGACCCGACCAGGTGCAGAAGGCGGTCTTCTAGGTCGTCTGCTGGGCGCCCATCGCGGCTTGCAGTTCCTCCTGGCTGACCTCCCGCACTGGCTGGCCCATCGACCACAGGTGGCCGAACGGATCGCGCAGCACGCCGTAGCGATCACCCCAGAACTGCTCCTCGACCGGCATCACCACCGTCGCGCCGGCGTCGACCGCCCGCTGGAACTTCTCGTCGACGTCGGTGACCTGCAGGTGGATGGTGACCGGTGAACCGCCCAGCGCCGTCGGCGTGGACGGCTTGCCGTCGTTGTACTCGGGGAAGTCGTCGTTGAGCATCACCATCGACCCGTTTATGTCGAGGGCGGCGTGGACCAGCTTGCCCTCCGGCCCCGGCACCCGCCCGTACTCGGTGGCGCCGAAAGCCTTGACGTAGAAGTCGATCGCGGCGGCGGCGTCGTCGACGCACAGATGCGGGGCGACCATCGGTTTCACGTCTATAGCCATGAGAATCTCCTCGGTAGGTGGGGACAGTCACCATGCTGACCCCACCCACCGACAAATCTCATCGCTTCACACGATCGAGAACGACGGCGGCAGCGCCGCCCGGCCCGTGAGCGCCAGCAGGACCTGCTCCCCGTGTCCGGAGATGACGGCGACGTCGGCGGCCAACCGCATCGCCTCGGTCAGCACGTCGGCGGGCGGCGTGTAGTCGATGCCGGCCGCGCGGGCGATGTCGAGTCCGTGGACGGCCATCTCGAACGTGCGTGTCGGCAGGTAGTCGTGCAGCCGGATGCCGAGCCCGCCGATCACCTCGATCAGCGGGTCGCCCGCGGCGTCGACGTCGGCCAGCGCCCGGGTGACGAGCCCCTCGATCGTCGTGACCGGATCCGCGCCGAGGTCGCGCCCGGCCTGGATGCCGCGTTCGGCGACGGCGGCCGGGTCGATGCCCAGCGCGGCGGGCGTCACCAACACGTAGTACTCGGCGGCGCTGGTGACGTCGCGGCGCTCGGCCGTCGTCTGCAGGTAGGTGCTGACGGTGATCAGCGAGCGCGACGTATGGCCGACCAACGCCCGCAGATCCCACTCACCCAAGCCGGGCCCGTTCCAGGCCGTGTCCGGTATCCGGCGCACCAGATCGGCGAAACTCCTTGCCGCCGAGGCGAATACAGCGGTCACGAGGCGGTGACGCGGTCCCAGCCCTCCACGGACTCCAGGCTGCGCGGGTCGGGTCCGACATAGATCGCCGACGGGCGCACCAGCTTGCCCAGCCGTTTCTGTTCGAGGATGTGGGCGCACCACCCGGCGGTGCGCCCGCAGGTGAACATCGCGGGCATCATCGACGCGGGCACCCGGGCGAAGTCGAGGATGACCGCGGCCCAGAACTCCACGTTGGTCTCGATGGCGCGGTCGGGGCGGCGCTCGCGCAGTTCGGCCAGCGCCGCCTGTTCCAGTGCGGCGGCGGCCTCGTAGCGCGGCGCCTCCAGCCGCTTGGCGGTCGCGCGCAGCACCCGCGCGCGGGGGTCCTCGGCGCGGTACACCCGGTGGCCGAAGCCCATCAGTTTGTCCTTGCGGTCGAGGATGCCCTTGACCACGGCGCGGGCGTCGCCGCTGCGTTCGACCTCCTCGAGCATCGGCAACACCCGCGCCGGGGCGCCGCCGTGCAGCGGGCCGCTCATGGCGCCGACGGCGCCGGACAGCGCGGCCGCGACATCGGCGCCGGTGGAGGCGATCACCCGCGCGGTGAACGTCGAGGCGTTCATCCCGTGTTCGGCGGCCGTCACCCAGTAGGCGTCGATGGCCTCGACGTGCTTCGGATCGGGCTCCCCCTGCCAGCGAGTCATGAAACGTGCTGTCACCGTGGTGCATTCGTCGATCGACCGCTGCGGGATCGCGGGCTGGTGGATCCCGCGCGCGGACTGTGCGACGTAGGACAGCGCCATCACCGAGGCGCGCGCGAGCTGTGCGCGGGCGGTGTCGTCGTCGATGTCGAGAATCGGTTGGTAACCCCAGATCGGGGCCAGCATCGCCAGCCCGGCCTGGACGTCGACGCGGACGTCGCCGCTGTGGATCGGCAGCGGGAACGGTTCGGCCGGCAGCAGACCGTCGCCGAAGCGCCCGTCGACCAGCAACGCCCACACGTCGCCGAACGTCACCCGCCGGGCCACCAGATCCTCGATGTCCACGCCGCGGTAGCGCAGCGCCCCGCCGTCCTTGTCCGGTTCGGCGATCTCGGTCGTGAAGGCCACCACCCCTTCGAGCCCCTCGACGATGTTCTGCGGGGCGTGCTCCGGCACCGAAGGCGACGTCTGAGTCATGCGCCGATTCTCGCACCCGGGGCAACCCCGCGGCCTGTGGGTCGGCGTAGCGTTGGCGCGGTGACGCGGGCCGACAACGAGCGCTTGGCGAGGATGCGGGTGGAGTACGGATCGGTGGAGAAGGACGGCAGTCCCGACCTCGACGTCGACTGGCTGGCCGACGGCTGGGTTGCGCTGTTGCGCAGGTGGTTAGCCGATGCGGAGGCGGCAGGCATATCGGAGCCGAACGCGATCGTGCTCGGCACCGTCGACGCCGCGGGGCGGCCCGTGACCCGCACGGTGCTGTGCAAGAGCGTCGACGACTCGGGCATCACGTTCTTCACCAATTACAGCTCGGCAAAGGGTGCGGACCTGGCCCGCACCCCGTACGCATCGGCCACCTTCCCGTGGTTCGCCCTGGGCCGTCAGGTCCACGTGCGCGGTCCGGTGACGAAGGTGTCGGCCGAGGAGACCGCCGACTACTGGTCGAAGCGGCCGCGCGGTTCGCAACTCGGCGCGTGGGCGTCGCAGCAATCGCGGCCGATCGAGTCCCGCGCGGCGCTGCTCGAGCAACTGGCCGAGGTGACCGAACGGTTCGCCGGCCACGACACCGTGCCGGTGCCGCCCGACTGGGGCGGGTATCGCATCGCCCCAGACGTCGTGGAGTTCTGGCAGGGCCGGGAGAACCGGGTGCACAACAGGATTCGCGCGCACACCGGCCACGTCGAGCGGTTGCAGCCCTGACGTATGGCCCCTCGGCTCTTCGCCGACACCACGCCGCTGCGGACGCGGGACTTCCGCCGGTTGTGGCTGGCCGGCATCCCCACCGTCATCGGCGCGAACCTCACGATCTTCGCGGTGCCGGTCCAGTTGTACGCGCTGACGCAGAGTTCGGCCTACGTCGGGCTGGCCGGGGTGTTCGCGTTGGTGCCGCTGATCGTCTTCGGCCTGTGGGGCGGCGCGCTGGCCGATGCGATGGACCGGCGGGTGCTGCTCATCATCGCCTCGTGCGGGCTGGCGGCCGCCTCGGTGCTGCTGTGGCTGCAGGCGGCGCTCGAGCTGAACAACGTGTGGGCGGTGCTGTGTCTGCTGGCCGTCCAGCAGGCGTTCTACGCCGTCAACTCGCCGACCCGGTCGGCCGCCATCCCGAGGATGGTGCCCGCCGATCAGCTCGCGGCGGCGAATTCGCTCAACATGACCGTCACCCAGGCCGGTGCCATCGTCGGCCCGCTGCTCGCCGGGGTGCTGTTGCGCTGGGTAAACCTTTCCACGCTGTACCTGATCGACGCGCTCACCTGTCTGGTCCCGATCGTGGCGACCCTCCGGCTCGCCCCGATCCCGCCGATCGGCGGCGGTGCGTCGCGCTACGGCCTGACCGCCGTGCTCGACGGCTTCCGGTATCTCGCGGGCAACCGGGTGGTGCTGATGTCGTTCGTCGTCGACCTGATCGCGATGATCTTCGGGATGCCGCGGGCGCTGTTCCCGCAGATCTCGCACGAGAGCTTCGGCGGGCCCGTCGAGGGCGGCACGACGATGGCGCTGCTGGCCGCCGCGATGTCGGTCGGCGCGGTCGCCGGCGGGGTGTTCTCCGGCTGGCTGCCGAGGGTGCGCAGGCACGGTCTCGCGGTGGTCGGGGCGATCGTCGTGTGGGGGTTGGCGATGGTCGGATTCGGCGTCGCCTGCGGGCTGGCCGGCGGCCACACCGGTGCGGCGCTGTGGATTGCCTTGGCGTTCCTGGCAATCGGCGGTGCGGCCGACATGGTGTCGGCGGCGTTCCGGTCGACGATCCTGCAGGAGGCGGCCGAGGACGACGTGCGCGGCCGGTTGCAGGGCGTGTTCATCGTGGTGGTGGCCGGCGGGCCGCGGGTGGCCGACGTCCTGCACGGCGTCGCCGCGGCGGCCGTGGGGACCACGATCGCCGCGGCCGGGGGAGGTGGGCTGGTCGTGGTGGGTGTGCTGCTGGCCGCGGCGGTGGTGCCGGCCTTCGTGCGCTACCGCACCGTCCCGGTTCCGTCCGAGAGTGACAAAGTCTGAACACCGGCAACTTGCGCCGGATGTCAAGATCAACTGAATTTCGGCCCCGGCGGGGCTAACATCCCGGATGTGGCTGATCCCGACGTCGCACCCGTGCTCGGCCTGCGCGAACGCAAGAAACAACGCACCAGGACCACGTTGATCAACGCCGCGGTCGAACTGTGCGACCGGCAGGGATTCGAGAACACCACCGTCGACCAGATCGCCGCGGTCGCCGACGTCTCACCGCGCACGTTCAGCCGCTACTTCGCCACCAAGGAAGCGGTGGTGCTGGCGATCATCGACGACGTGATCGAGATCGTCGGCGCCGAGCTGCGCCGTCAACCCGCCGACATCAGCCACCTCGAGGCGATCTTCCTCAGCCACGTGCATGCGTTCAACGCCACCAAGTCGGCGCCGCCGACCGGGCTGACCGAGCAACGGCTGCTGGCCGCGGCGCGGATCGTGGCGTCGTCGCCGGCGCTGATACAGGCATCCACCCGGTTCCGGCTCGACGCGGTGAACTCCGCCCTCGTCGAGCGCATGGGCACCGCACCCGACGACCGGCGGCTGCAACTGGTGGCCGCGGTGTGGGGTGCGATCGTCATGTGCGCGCTCGCCGACCTGGGGCCCAGCGCGGATTGGGACACCATGACCGTCGACGGAATCGTGTCCCGGATCGAGGCGGCGTACGCGCAGTTCCTCGACGTGACCGCCGACGTCAAGCAGCTGGTCTGAGCAACTGCCCGCCCCCCGCAAGCACGTCCGTCACGATGGGGCTACCTTTTGTAGACGAGGGTCTGCACCTGCGGAGCGACGATGAAGGGATTCCCGTGGCCGATAATCCGTCCAGTGCAACTGAGCACGCCAAGCTGAGCTACCCCGGCGGCGAGCTCGAGCTGGATATCGTCCCGGCCACGGAGGGCGCCGACGGCATTGCGCTGGGGTCGCTTCTGGCCAAGACCGGCTACACCACGTACGACGGTGGTTTCGTCAACACCGCGTCGACGAAGAGCGCGATCACCTACATCGACGGCGACGCGGGCATCCTGCGCTACCGCGGTTACCCGATCGAGCAGCTGGCCGAGAAGTCGACGTTCATCGAGGTCAGCTACCTGCTCATCTACGGTGAGCTGCCGACCGCCGACCAGCTCGAGGACTTCACCACGAAGATCCAGCGGCACACGCTGCTGCACGAGGACCTCAAGCGGTTCTTCGACGGGTTCCCGCGCAACGCCCACCCGATGCCGGTGCTCTCCAGCGCCGTCAACGCGTTGAGCGCCTACTACCAGGACTCGCTGGACCCGATGGACAAGAACCAGGTCGAGCTGTCGACGATCCGGCTGCTGGCCAAGCTGCCGACGATCGCGGCGTACGCGTACAAGAAGTCCGAGGGGCAGCCGTTCCTGTACCCGGACAACTCGCTGACGCTGGTGGAGAACTTCCTGCGGATGACGTTCGGCTTCCCGGCCGAGCCGTACGAGGTGGACCCGGAGATCGTGCGGGCGCTCGACATGCTGCTGATCCTGCACGCCGACCACGAGCAGAACTGCTCGACGTCGACCGTACGGCTGGTCGGCTCGTCGCAGGCCAACCTGTTCACGTCGATCTCCGGCGGCATCAACGCGCTGTGGGGCCCGCTGCACGGCGGCGCCAACCAGGCGGTGCTGGAGATGCTGACCAAGATCCAGCAGTCCGACGGCGACGTCCGCGAGTTCGTACGCAAGGTCAAGGACCGCGAGGACGGCGTGAAGCTGATGGGCTTCGGGCACCGCGTGTACAAGAACTACGATCCGCGCGCCCGCATCGTCAAGGAGCAGGCCGACAAGATCCTGGGCAAGATGGGCGTCGAGGACGAGCTGCTCGACATCGCCAAGGCGCTCGAAGAGGTGGCGCTCACCGATGACTTCTTTGTCGAGCGCAAGCTGTACCCGAACGTCGACTTCTACACCGGCGTGATCTACCGGGCGATGGGCTTCCCGACGCGGATGTTCACGGTGCTGTTCGCGCTCGGCCGGCTGCCGGGCTGGATCGCGCACTGGCGGGAGATGCACTCCGAGCCGGGCAAGATCGGCCGCCCGCGCCAGATCTACACCGGCTACACCGAGCGCGACTACGTCGACTCCTCGAACCGCTAGCCGCCTTGCGCCCAAACGAACAAACGGGCGCAAAAAGACGAGTGAGATTTGCCATTGCGTCGATCTCGGCGCGAGGCTTGTCCCGCCAACAGTTGTAGTTTCACAATGGTTGGGTGAATGAAACCGTCGGCCTGAGCGCTCGGCGCAAGGCGATCATCCTGATCTCCTGCTGCCTGAGCCTGCTGATCGTGTCGATGGACGCCACGATCGTCAACGTCGCGATCCCGGCGATAAGGGCCGATCTGCACGCCTCGCCGTCGCAACTGCAGTGGGTGGTCGACGTCTACACCCTGGTCCTCGCCTCGCTGCTGATCCTCGCGGGCGCCTCGGGGGACCGGTTCGGCCGGCGCCGGGTGTTCCAGATCGGGCTGACCGTCTTCGCCGTCGCCTCGCTGCTGTGCAGCCTCGCGCCCAACATCGAGACGTTGATCGTGGCCCGGCTGCTGCAGGCGATCGGCGGTTCGATGATGAATCCCGTTGCGCTCTCGATCGTCTCGCAGATCTTCACCGGCCGGGTGGAACGTGCCCGGGCACTGGGCATCTGGGGTTCGGTGGTCGGCATCGCGATGTCGATCGGGCCGATCGTCGGCGGACTGCTCATCGAGACCGTCAGCTGGCGGGCGGTGTTCTGGATCAACCTGCCGATCTGCGCGGCGGCGATCATCCTCACCGCGGTGTTCGTCCCGGAGACCAAGTCGACGGTCATGCGCGACATCGATCCGATCGGCCAGCTGTTGGCGGTCCTGTTCCTGTTCGGAGTGGTGTTCGCGCTGATCGAGGGCCCCGCCCTGGGGTGGACGCATCCGCGCACCGTGGTCGCGGCCGTGGTCGCCGTGGCGGCGTTCGCGGCGTTCCTGCGCTACGAGTCGCGCCGCCACGACCCCTTCATCGACCTGCGCTTCTTCCGGAGCATCCCGTTCAGCGCGGCGACGCTGACCGCGGTGTCGGCATTCGCCGGCTGGGGTGCGTTCCTGTTCATGATGTCGCTGTACCTGCAGGGTGAACGTGGCTACTCCGCGATGGAGACCGGCCTGATCTACCTGCCCATCGCGATCGGCGCGCTGCTCTTCTCCCCGCTGTCGGGCCGGTTGGTGGGCCGGTTCGGCGCACGGCCGTCGCTGCTGATCGCCGGTGTCTTCATCACGGCGGCGTCGGCGATGCTGAGCTTGCTCAGCGCGACGACCCCGGTATGGGAGCTGCTCGTCGTCTTCACGGTGTTCGGCATCGGCTTCTCGATGGTCAACGCACCGATCACCAACGCCGCGGTCAGCGGTATGCCGCTGGAGCGGGCCGGCGCGGCCTCGGCGGTGACCTCGACCAGCAGGCAGATCGGGGTGAGCATCGGTGTGGCGCTGTGCGGTTCGGTGGCCGGCGGCGCGCTGGCGGGCACGTCGACGGACTTCGCCGCCGCGGCGCGTCCGCTGTGGTTCGTGTGCTCCGGCCTCGGCCTGGTCATCACGGTCCTGGCGCTGTACTCCACGTCGGGCCGGGCGTTGCGCTCCGCGGACCGGTTGGCTCCGCTGATCGCCGGGGACGCGGTCACACAGGGGGCCTCCCGTGCCGCATAATCCGCTCGCCGACGAGGTCTGGGCCGCCCTGACGACGCTGGTGTTCGACCACCGCGACAGCTGGCGGCGGGCAGTGGTCGAGGCGTCGGGGCTGCCGTTCAGCCGCATCCGGGTGTTGCGCCGGCTGGGCCGCCGGCCGATGACGGTCAAGCAGGTGGCGCTGGCCGCCACCCTCGACGCGCCGGCCGCCACCGTCGCCGTCAACGATCTCGAGCAGCGGGGACTGGTGGTGCGGGAGGTGAATCCGGCCAACCGCCGGTGCAAGACGGTGTCGCTGACCGACGCGGGCCGCGCGGTGCTGGCGACGATCGAGGCGGTCGACGACCCCGCGCCCGACGTGTTGACCGCCCTGAGTGACGACGAACTGCGGGCGCTGCGGGCGACCCTGCGCAAGCTCGCCGACCGCTGAGCCGGGCGCGGCCATAGCAGCGGCGTCAATCCAACGCCACATAACGAATGCGTTAAGTCTGACCGGAAGATTTGACGTATCTGGTCGTGCTAGGAAATATTCACTGCCAGTGATCGGTGTTTACGCCAGGTAGTCTCGCTGTTTGCCGGCCGTTCACCGTCGATCCAGTCCAGCTCGCCCATGAGGTGGGAAGACGCTGACACAGTGAGGATTTCATTGCCCGATAGTGACTGTCGCAGCACCGATCCGGAGCCCGTGCTGTCATTCGCCGACGTCTCGGTCACCTTCACGACCGAGCGGGGCACCGCGCAGGCGCTCCGTGGATTCGATCTCGACGTTCGCGAGGGCGAGATCGTCGCGGTCGTCGGCGAGTCGGGATCCGGCAAGAGCGTCTCCATGCGCGCCGCCATGGGCCTGCTGCCACCGTCGGCGGCGGTGAGCGGCCAGATCCGGTTCGGCGGCACCGACCTGGTCGGCCTCGACGAATCGCGGTTCTCGGCGCTGCGCGGCAAGGACCTCGCGATGATCTTCCAGGAACCGTCGGTCGCGCTGAGTCCTGTGTACTCGATCGGTCAGCAGCTGGTCGAGACGTTCCGGCTGCATCAGGACATGAGCCGCGACGAAAGCCGTTCCTACGCAGTCCAGATGCTGGCGTCGGTGGGTCTGCCCGACCCCGAGAAGCGGCTCAAGTCGTTTCCCCACCAGCTCAGCGGCGGTCAGAAGCAACGCGTCACCATCGCGATGGCGCTCGCGATGCGCCCGAAGGTCATCATCGCCGACGAACCGACCACCGCCCTCGACGTCACCGTACAGGCCGCCGTGCTCGACCTGCTCCGCGAATGCCGGGACCAGCACGGGTCCACCATCGTCCTGATCACCCACAACATGGGTGTCGTCGCCGATCTCGCCGACCGGGTCGTGGTGATGCGCGACGGACGGATCGTCGAACAGGGAACCACCGAGCAGATCTTCGCCGCCCCGGCCGAGCCGTACACCCGCGAACTGATCGCCGCCGTCCCCACCATCCCGCAGCCCTCTTCGGTGGAGCAGGCCGAACCGGAGCCCGAACAGACTGCGGCACCGGTTCTCTCGGTCGAGGACCTGCGCGTGACCTACGGCTCGGGCCGCCACGCCGTCACCGCGGTCGACGGTGTGTCGTTCACGCTGGGCCCGGGTCGCCTGCTCGGCCTGGTCGGTGAATCGGGCTCGGGCAAGTCGACGATCGCGCAGTGCCTCACCGGACTGTTGACGCCGACGTCGGGCAGGATCACGCTTCTCGGCCAGGACCTCGGGACCGTCAGAGGCCGGGCCCGCCGCGAACTGACCGGATCGCTGGGCGTCGTGTTCCAGGACCCGCGGGCATCGATCTACCCGCGGCGGACGGTGGCCGAGGCCATCCGCGAACCCCTCGACATCCACCGCGTCGGCACACCCAGGTCGCGGGCCGAACGGGTCGTGAAAATGCTTGACGCCGTTCACCTCCCGACGTCGTTCGCCGACCGGTTCCCGCATGAGCTCTCGGGCGGACAGCGCCAGCGCGTGGCCATCGCACGGGCGCTCGCCATGGATCCCGCCCTGGTGATCGCCGACGAACCGACCTCGGCGCTCGACGTCTCCGTCCAGGCGCACGTGGTCGAACTGCTCCGGGAGCTGATCGGCGAGCTCGGTTTCGGGTGCGTGCTGATCACCCATGATCTGGGCGTCGTCGCCACGGTGGCCGACGACATCGTGGTGCTCCAGTCGGGCAGCGTCGCCGAAGCGGGTCGCGCCCGCGACGTGCTCACCCGGCCGCAGAGCTCCTACACCCAGCAGCTCGTGGCGTCGGTTCCGGTGCCGGATCCGGTCGTGCAGCGCCGGCGCAGGTCCGAGCGGCTGGTCGGCGCGGCGAACTGACCGCGCGCACCACAGGTTTCGAAGTGCCCACTATGTACAAGGAGGTCAGGTGACCCAGGTTCGGGGAGTCCGGTCAGGCGGTGGGCTTCGCGCCCGCGCGTCGCAGTGGTCAAAGGCGGTGTCGCGGTGCTGGCGGCCGCACTCGTGGTCACCGGATGCAGTCCGGTCGAGAACAGTGCGGTGCCCGGCGGCGACACGTCGGGCGGGTCGATCACGTTCCTGTCCGCGGAGAACCTGGCCGGCCGGTGGGATCCGTTCGACCACACCCTGCTCAGCCAGGACCGGTTGCAGCAGATGGCCTACGAGGGCCTGCTGACACTCGACGACAACCTCGAGTACCAGCCGCTGCTGGCCACCGAGTGGTCCAATCCGTCGCCGGAGATCTGGGAGTTCAAGCTCCGCGAGGGCGTGACGTTCCATGACGGCACACCATTCACCGCCAAGGACGTCAAGGCCTCCATCGAGTACGTCTCCAACCCGGAGGTGACGGGTTCGTTCGCGTTCCCGAACCCGTTCACCGCCGAGGTGGTCGACGACCACACCGTGCGGATCAACACCGGTAAACCCTTCGCCGCCACCCTGGCGCTGCTGGCGAGCGGGGTGTCGGCCGTCGTCGCGCCGGCCCACCTGATCGAATCCGGGAAGCTGGACGAGAAGATGGTCGGCACCGGGCCTTACATGTGGGGTTCGTACGACGGTGAAGAGGCCGGCGTCAAACTCACCGCCTACCCCGACTACTGGGGCGACGCGCCGAAGGTCAAGGACTTCACCTTCCGCTTCGTCGGCGACAGCCAGACCCGCCTGTCCGCGCTGCAGTCCGGACAGGCGCAGATCATCGACCGCGTCGAGCCCGACCAGATCCCGGTCATCGAGGCCTCGCCCGATCTCAAGGTGCAGCGCACGCCGACCGTCGAGTCGAAGTGGACCGCCTTCCGCATCGAGAAGGCCCCGATGGACAACGTCAAACTGCGCCAAGCGATCGCGCACGCCATCGACGTGCCGACGATCGTCAAGAACATCATGATGGGCAGCGGTGAGGTCAACACCAGCTTCCTGACCTCCATGCAGGAGTTCTCGGAGAACAGCCCCACCTTCCCGAAGTTCGACCCCGCCAAGGCCAAACAGCTTCTCGCCGAGGCGGGTTACCCCGGCGGTGCCGGCCTGCGCCCGCTCGAGTACTGCGTCTCGGTCGGCTTCTACCCGAAGACCAAGGAGTACGGCGAGTTCATCGTCCAGAACCTGGCCGACGTCGGCATCAACGCGCGGCTGCAGACCCTCGAGGTGGCCCGCTACAACCAGCTCCTGTTCGATCCGCAGGCGTGCGACCTCTACGACCACGGCTGGTTCATCGCGTCCAAGGACCCCGAGGTGATGCTGCTCTCGCTGTTCCGCAACGCGCTGGTGACGGGTAAGCCGATTCCCGCGGTGGCCGCCGTCCTCGAGAAGGAGAGCGCCACCATGAACCCGCAGCAGCGGGCGGAGGTGTTCCGCACCGAGGTGCTGCCGACCATCGAGACCGAACTGCCCGAGTTCCCCATGTTCGCCAGCGAACTCGCGACGGCGTACAGCTCGAAGCTGGAGAACTTCGAGGTCTGGCCGAACTCGTACTTCCGCATCCAGGACGTGACCATCGCGCAGTGACCTCGCGGTGTGGGGCAGGCAGACCGCCTGTCCCACACCGTGGTTCCGCACGAATCAGAAAGCCGACCGATGACCTACCTGCTGCGCAAGATCGTCCAGACGCTGATCGTCCTCGTGGGCGTGGTCACGCTGGTGTTCTTCATGCTGCGCCTGATTCCGGGCGACCCGGTCCGGGTGATCGCCCCGACGGCCAACGAGACCGCCGCGGCGCAGATCCGCGCCGAACTCGGACTCGACCGGCCGCTGCTCAGCCAGTACTGGGGGTTCCTGCAGCAGATGGTCCGCGGCGACTTCGGCGAGTCCTACTTCTTCCAGGGCGGCGCGTTCGATCTGGTCGTCAAGGCGTTGCCCTACACTGCGCTGCTGGCGCTGACGGCGCTCGTGCTCAGCCTGCTGGTGGGGATCCCGCTGGGCGTGTTCGCCGCCCGCCGCGAGGACCGGTGGTCGGATCGCACGGTCAACGTCGTCACGATCGTGCTGCAGTCGATGCCCAATTTCTGGGTGGCGATCATGCTGGGGTCGTTCGTCGCGGTGAAATCGGGGATCTTCCCGACCGTCGGCTACGTCGGGCCGATCTCGGTCGTGTTGCCCAGTGTCGCGCTGGCGGTGCCGCTGACCGCGGTGATCGCCAGCGTGGTGCGCACCAACATGGCGGACGCGCTGCGCAGTGAGATGGCTGTGGCGCTGCGAGCCCGGGGGCTGTCGACGGCGCGCATCGCCTGGCGACATGCGCTGCGCCTCACCGGGGTTCCGCTGCTGACCGTGATGGGCGCGCAGTTCGGCTATCTCCTCGGCGGCGCCGTCGTCGTCGAGTACATCTTCAACTATCCCGGCATGGGGCTGCTCACCCTCAACACCGTGCTGCGCCGCGACTATCCGCTCATGCAGGTCATCACGCTGGTGACCGCGCTGATCTTCCTGGTGCTCAACCTGCTCATCGATCTGTCCTACGGCCGCATCGACCGCCGCATGGCGATCGACAACCGGGCCGGCACCGGTGCCAGGCGCGCACTGCCCGGGTGGCTGCCCAAGTTCGGGTTGAAGGGGGCGCAGGCGTGACGACGGTTCCTTCCGCACACGACGTCGACGACGTGGCGGTCCCGGCCGCACCGGATACGCAGCGGTTCGCGTGGTTCCCACGGACGACCACCATGTACGCCGGGCTGGCGATCGTCGCGGTGGCGACGCTGACGGCGATCCTGCTGCCGCTGCTGGCTCCGGCGTCGGCCACCGTGGTCGACCCGAAACGCGCGTACCTGCCGCCCTTCTCACCCGGTCACCTGCTCGGCACCGATCAGGTGGGCCGCGACATGGCGGTGCGGATCGCACTCGGTCTGCGCACCTCGTTCACCATCGCCATCACCGTCATCGCGATCGCGATCGTCGTCGGGTTCCTCGTCGGCCTGCTCTCCGGATATTTCGGCGGGTTCCTCGACACGGTCCTCATGCGGCTCACCGACGTCCAGATGGCGCTGCCGTTCATCGTGCTGGCCGTCGCGGTACTGTCGGTCTCCGAGCCGTCGTTCTGGTCGCTGACCGCGGTGCTGACCCTGGCGATGTGGCCGACGTACGCCCGCGTCGTCCGCAGCGCCACCCAGCTCGAGAAATCGGCCGACTACGTCCGGGCCTCGGTGGCGATGGGTGCCCGGCCCGGGCGCATCATCCGCAGATATCTTCTGCGGTCCAACATCTCGGCCGTCCTGGTGCTCGCGGTCCTCGACGTCGCGGCGGTGATCGTCTACGAGTCGACGCTCGGCTTCCTGGGGATCGGTGCGCCACCGGACATGCCGTCGCTCGGCTCGATCATGGCCGACGGCAAGCAGTACATCCTCGTCTACTGGTGGATCACCGTGGTGCCGGGTATCGCGCTGATCGTCACCACCGTGGGTCTCAACCTCGTCGGCATCGCGCTGCGGAGCCGGGCCAAGAGCCGAGGTGTCGCATGACCACATCCCCAACCCTCCCGTCCGAGAACGAAAGAGGCAGCATGTATTCAGACATCCGGGCAGCCAGCTGCGACACCATGGTCGCCGTCGGTGACGCCACCGCGTCCGGCCGCACGATCCTGGCCAAGAACAGCGACCGCAACCCCAACGAGGCGCAGTACCTGTACCGCGCGCCTGCCGCCACGCACGAGCCGGGGGCGGTGGTGCGGGCCACCTACATCAGCATCCCGCAGGTGCCGTCGACCCACGGCGTCATCGGCTCGAGGCCCTGGTGGATCTGGGGATTCGAACACGGCGTCAACGAACACGGCGTCGGCGTCGGCAACGAGGCGCTGTGGTCGCGGGAAGAGGCGTCGGCCGAACCCGGCCTGCTGGGCATGGATCTGCTGCGCCTGGTGCTCGAGCGTGCCGCGACCGCCGACGAGGGCTTGCAGGTGCTGATCGGCCTGCTCGAGGAACACGGCCAGTCCGGCACCACCAACCTGGTGGTCGACCAGACCTACCACAACGGCTTCCTGATCGCCGACCCGTCGACCGCCTGGGTGATCGAGACCGCCAACAAACACTGGGCGGCCAAGCGGGTGACGACGGTGGCCACCATCTCCAACGCGTACTCCATCGGCTCGGATTACGACCTGATCTCCGCCGATGCCGAGTCCTACGCCGTCGAACGCGGCTGGTGGAATCCCAGCAGCGGCGGCCGGTTCGACTTCGGCGCTGCCTACGCCGATCCGGAACTGCCGTTCCTGGCGTCGTGCACGGCGCGGCTCGCGCGGTCCGGCCGGGTGATGCAGGACAACGCCGAACGCGGCAAGGTCGCCATCGAGGACATGTGGGCGGTGCTGCGCGACATCGGCGACACCGCGGCGGACTGGCGGCCCGGCATCAAGTCGGAGTCGGTGATCTGCATGCACGCCGAGGACACCAAGGGCCATGAGACCGCGGCCAGCATCGTCACCGAGCTGTCGGCCGATCCGCTGATCCTGGCGTCGCTGGCGTCCCCGCGGCTGTCGTCGTTCGTGCCGGTCTGGTTCGATTCGACCACGCTGCCGTGGCAGCAGCCGGACTCGGCCGGCACCGACGACGCCTGGTGGGCCACCGAGGACATGCAGCGGCTGGTCGAACGTGACTACGCGGCACTGGGGCCGGCGCCGGAGGCGCTGTTCAACCAGGCCGACATCCGGACGCTGGCCGCGGTGCGGGCACTGGGGGCGTCGGCGTCGACCGCCGAGCGTGACGCGGTGACGGCCGAGGCGCTCGAACGGCGGTCGAGGATCGTGGCCCACTGCCGTGCGATGGTGGCCGAGCTCGGCGACGTGCTGGCCGATCCGGCGACCGTCGACCCGCGGGGGACCTACCTGGCCGACATCGAGGCGCTGCGCGCCCCGACCCACCGCGGCGCGATCCCGGCACATCTGGCCTGGGCGCACGAGGCACTGGCCGACGCGACGAGCTGAGCGTCAGACCCGGGTCAGCGTGACGTTGTAGAGGCGCACCCCGGCGTCGGTCGGCGCGATGTCGACGAACGTCGGGGTGTCGCGGATCGCGTCACCCCTGGCCAGGATGTTGCCGCCGGCCTCAACCACGCACGGAAAGGCCTTGCAGCGCAACCAGAATCCGGGTGCGCTCTGGTACGGCGGCATGCTCGGCGCCTGGTCGACGCGGTACCGCCCGGGCGGGATGAACGAGGTGGCCCAACCCTGCGAGGCCTGCTCGTCGACCCCGAACAGTCCGTTGCTGCCGTAACTCGGCGCCGCGGTCGCCGGTGCGGCGAGCACGAGCCCTGCCGCGGTGACCCCGGCCAGCATCCAGGTGGCGTTCACGCGGGCCAGCGTACGCTCAGCTGTCCAGGACGGCCATGGCCGCGTTGTGCCCGCCGATCCCGGACACCGCACCGCCGCGGCGAGACCCTGAGCCGCACAGCAGGATTCGCGGATGATCGGTCGCCACGCCCCACCGCCGTGCCGGGGTGTCGAGTGGATCGCCGTCCTCGGCGAACGGCCACTGCAGGCCACCGTGGAAGATGTGACCCGCGGTCATGTTCAGGCTGCGCTCGAGGTCGGCGGTGGTCTTGGTCTCGATGCACAGCCGGCCCGCGGCATCCTCCATCACGACATCCTGAACCGGTTCGGCGAGAACGGAATTGAGTGATGTCAGGACTGCGGACGTCAGCGTGTTGCGCATCCTGTCGTCGTCGCCGCGGGTCAGCAGCGAATGCGGGGTGTGCAACCCGAACACGGTCAGCGTCTGCGCACCCGAGGCTCGCAGCCCGTCGGACAGGATCGTCGGATCGGTCAGCGAGTGACAGTAGATCTCACACGGCAGCGGAGTCGGGACCTCGCCGGCCGCCGCGCGGTCGTGTGCGGCGTCGAGTTGGCTGAGCGTCTCGTTGATGTGGAACGTCCCGCCGAACGCCTGCTCGGCCGTCACGGTGGTATCACGCAATCGGGGCAGCCGCCGCAGCATCAGGTTCACCTTCACCTGCGACCCGGGGGCGGACGGCGGCGCGGGCTCGCCCAGGAGGCCGGCCAGCACGGCGGGGGTGACGTTGGCCAGCACGTGGTGCGCGCCGATCCGGTGCTCGCGGCCGTCGGCGCGGTAGGTGACCTCGCCGTCCGGCGTGATCGCGGTGACCTCGGCGCCGGTGGTGATCTCCGCGCCGAACCCGGCCGCGGCGGCGGCCAGCGCACCGCTCACCGCGCCCATGCCGCCGACCGGCACATCCCAGTCGCCGGTGCCGCCGCCGAGCAGGTGGTAGAGGAAGCAGACGTTCTGCGCCAGCGACGGATCGTCGGTGCGGGCGAACGTGCCGATCAGCGCGTCGGTGGCCATCACCCCGCGCACCAGATCGCTGTCCACCGCGGCGGTGATCGCCGCCCCGATGGGCGCCCCGGTGATCGCCGCCCATGCCTGGACCGCGCCGTCGGCACCACCGGCCAGCACGTGTGTGCGCGCCTGCTCGCGTGTCATCAGCGGTGCGGTCAGCGTCGGCCACAGCCGTTCGGTGACGGTGCGGCAGCGCCGGTAGAACTCGGTGAAACGGGGCTCGTCGGCGGCGGCCGCGACCTCGTCGAACGTGCTGGACGCACCGATGAGCAGGCCGGTGTGCCCGCCGGTGGCTGGGTCGGGCGTGTAGGACGAGTACCGCCGCTTGACCAGGCGGATCCTCGCGCCGAGGTCGTCGACGATCCGCCGGGGAAGCAGGCTGACCAGGTACGAGTAGCGCGAGAGGCGGGCGTCGACACCGTCGAACGCGTGCGCCGACACCGCGGCCCCGCCGACGTGGTCGAGCCGCTCCAGCAGCCGCACCCGCCGGCCGGCACGCGCGAGGTACGCCGCTGCGACCAGCCCATTGTGCCCTCCGCCGACGATCAGCGCGTCGTAGGCCGCGCTCAGTTCAGGTAGCCCTCCACCTCGTCGGCGGGGCGCACCTCCGCCTCCCGCGGATCCTTACCGCTGTCGCGCAGCGCGCGCCGTTGGCGCAGCAGATCCCAGCACTGGTCGAGCTGGATCTCCACCGCCCGCAGCCGCTGCCGCTCTTCGCTCTCGTCGATCTCACCGTGCTGCACCGCTTCGCGGAGTTGCTGCTCCTCGGCGACGAGCTTGTTCACCTGAGCCAGGATGTCTTGATCTGATGCCACGACTCCAGTCTGCCCGACTACCGTGAGGTGGTGACTGTGAACCCAGGACAGAAGCCCGAGATCGACTTCCCGGACGGTCCGGCTCCGGCCGAGCTCGTCATCGAGGACCTGGTCGTCGGCGAGGGACCCGAAGCCGTGCCCGGCGCCAACGTCGAGGTGCACTACGTCGGGGTGGAGTACGACACCGGCGAAGAGTTCGACAGCTCGTGGAACCGGGGCCAGTCGATCGAGTTCCCGTTGCAGGGCCTGATCCAGGGCTGGCAGGACGGGATTCCGGGCATGCGGGTCGGCGGCCGTCGCAAGCTGACGATCCCGCCCGCCCAGGCCTACGGGCCAGCCGGTGGTGGGCACCGGCTGTCGGGCAAGACGTTGATCTTCGTCATCGACCTGCTGGCCACTCGCTGAGCGCGGGGAGATCAGCCCCGCGGGCCGGGCAGGCGCAGCAGCAGCCGGGCCCCGCCCAGCGGGCTGGCCTCCAGTGTCGCGGTGCCGCCGTGTAGTTCGGCCTGCTGGGCGACCAGCGCCAACCCCAGCCCCGAGCCGGAGTGCGATGCGGTCGACCCGCGGGAGAACCGCTCGAACACCCGGGTGCGTTCCTCCTCGGGTACCCCGACGCCGTCGTCGTCGACGGCGATCTCGACTCCCGCGCGCGAACTGACCGCCGACAGCTGCACGCGCCTCGCCCCACCGTGTTTGACCGCGTTGGCGATCGCGTTGTCGACGGCCAACCGCAACCCCGCGGGCAGCCCGACGATGATCACCGTCGGCGCGGGCACCAGGGTGACCTCGAGGTCGGGGTACACGCGCATCGCGTCGTGGGCGGCGCGGTCGAGCAGTTCGGTGATGTCGACCGGCACGTGGTCGTCGGCGGTGGACAGCTCGCCCTGGGCGAGTCGCTCCAGTGCCGACAGGGTCGCCTCGATCCGCGACTGGGTGCGAATGACGTCGTTGACCACCTCTTTGCGCTGCTCGTCGGCGAGGTCGAGGGTGGCCAGTACCTCGAGGTTGGTGCGCATCGCGGTCAACGGCGTGCGCAGTTCATGGGCGGACACCGAGGCGAAGTCGCGGGCCGACGCCAGCGCGGCCTTGGTGCGGTCCTGTTCGGACCAGATGCGTTCGAGCATGCCCTTGACGGCCTCGGCGATCTCGACGGCCTCGGTCGCGCCGCGCACTTCGACGTCGGGCGCTTCGTCACCGGCGTCGATCTGGCGGGTCTGTTCGGCCAGCCGTTTGAGCGGGCGCACGGCGAACGCGGCCAGCAGCCATCCCAGCAGCGTGGCCGCGCCGACGGCGAGTGCACAGATGATGATCACCCGCCGGTGCAGGCTGTTGGTGTCGGCGACGGTGGCGTCGTAGGTGGCGCCGACCTCCACCGACATGGGCTCGGGGAACTGGATCTCGACCGTGCGGACGCGGTAGCGCACACCGTCGACGTAGGTGTCGGCGTAGCCTGCGGGCGCCTCGGGCAGGATCACCTGCGAATTCGAGGTCACCTCGCCGTTGGGCCGGCGCACCGTGATGACGACGTCCTGATTGTTCGGCGACTTCGGGATCGTGTCGAGCCCGCGCGGCAGGAACGGGATCGCGAAGCCGGCGGCCTCGTCGAGGCGGCGGTCGAGGCGTTCCTTGCGGTCGTTGGTGATGCCGACCCACACGACGGTCCCGACGATGACGACGACGATGGCCGCGCCGATCGCTGTCGCGAACGCCACCCTGGTCCGCAGAGACGGGGTGCGGCGGAAGATCCGCGACAGCGCGCTCATCGCTATTGCGTCCGCAGCACGAATCCCACACCGCGCACGGTGTGCAGCAGACGGGGAGCGCCGCCGGCCTCGAGCTTGCGGCGCAGGTATCCGATGAACACGTCGACGACATTGGTGTCGGCGGCGAAGTCGTAACCCCACACCAGTTCCAGCAGCTGGGCGCGCGAGAGCACCGCGGTCTTGTGTTCGGCGAGCACCGCGAGCAGGTCGAATTCGCGTTTGGTCAGGTCGACGTCGACGCCGTTGACCCTGGCGCGCCGGCCCGGGATGTCGACCTCGAGCGGGCCGACCTGGATGGTCTCCGAGGAGAACGTCGCCGACGATCCGCGCCGCCGCAGCAGCGCCTTGACCCGCGCGACCAGTTCGGCGAGCACGAACGGTTTGACCAGGTAGTCGTCGGCTCCGGCTTCGAGGCCGGCCACCCGGTCGTCGACCGACGACCGCGCGGAGAGCACGCACACCGGCACGTCGTTGTCCATGGCCCGAAGCGCGGTCACCACGCTCACCCCGTCGAGCACCGGCATGTTGATGTCGAGCACGATCGCGTCGGGGCGGGTCTCGGTCGCGCTGCGCAGGGCCTCGGCGCCGTCGACCGCGGTGGACACGTCGAATCCGGACAGCCGCAGCCCGCGCTCCAGCGACGCGAGCACGTCGGGGTCGTCGTCCACCACCAGCACCCGGGGCGATCCCACACCACTGTCCATGGGAGCAATCTTGCCTGATGGGGTGGTCAGGCTGGGGGAGGCTGCCCGCCGCAGCGCCGGGGAACAATTGACCTCACCTTTTGTTGAGGTTCTACCGTGAATTCCATGAGCATCGAAACGGTCGCCCGGCAGACCCTCTACCGCCAGGCGCACGCCCGCGGCGGGGATCTGCACGCGCTGGCCGACCGTGCGCTGCTCCGCCGGATCTGGCGTTTCGCGGCCCGTCACCACCGCAGGCTCGCCGGCTTCGTGGCGGTCAGCGTCGTCAGCGCGACGCTCGCGGTGGCCACTCCCGTTCTCGCCGGCCGCGTGGTCGACGAGATCACGGGCGGCGGTGCGCCGTCGGTGGTGGTCGGTCTGGCCCTGGTCATCGCCGTCGTGGCGGTCGCCGAGGCCGCGATCTCGCTACTGACCCGCTGGCTGTCGTCGACCATCGGCGAAGGCCTGATCTTCGATCTGCGGACCGCCGTGTTCGACCATGTGCAGAAGATGCCGGTGGCGTTCTTCATGCGCACGCGCACCGGGGCGCTGGTCAGCAGGCTGGGCAACGACGTGCTGGGCGCGCAGCGGGCGTTCTCCGACACGCTGTCCGGTGTCGTCTCCAACCTCGTCACGCTCACCCTCACGCTGGCGGTGATGCTGGCGATCTCCTGGCAGATCACCGTCGTCGCGCTGGTGCTGGTGCCGGTGTTCGTGCTGCCCGCCCGGCGGATCGGCGCCAAGATGGCGCACCTGTCGCGGGAGAGCGCGATCCACAACGCGGCGATGAACACCCAGATGACCGAACGGTTCTCCGCGCCGGGCGCCACCCTGGTCAAGCTGTTCGGCCGACCGTCCGTGGAATCGCACGAGTTCGCCGTGCGGGCCGGGCGGGTGCGCGACATCGGGGTGCGTTCGGCGATGCTGCAGTCGACGTTCATGAACTCGCTGACGTTGATGTCGGCGCTCGCGCTGGCGCTGGTGTACGGGCTGGGCGGGATGATCGCGTTGGGCGGGCACCTGCAGGCCGGGGCGATCGTGTCGCTGGCGCTGCTGTTGACCCGTCTCTACGCGCCGCTGACCGCCCTGGCCAACGCGCGGGTCGAGATCGCCAGTGCGCTGGTGTCGTTCGAGCGGGTTTTCGAGGTGCTCGATCTGGAGCCGCTGATCCGGGAGGAACCCGACGCCGTCACCGTGCCCGACGGACCGGTGCGCGTCGAATTCGACCACGTGCGGTTCTCGTATCCGACCGCCGACAAGGTCTCGCTGGCCTCCCTGGAGGAGGTGGCCGTCCTCGACGACCGCGACGACGGCGAGGTGCTGCACGGCATCTCCTTCACCGCCGAGCCGGGGCAGATGGTCGCGCTCGTCGGCTCCTCCGGGGCGGGTAAGTCGACGATCGCCGCGCTGCTGGCCCGGCTGTACGACGTCGGCGGGCAGGAGCGAAGCGACTCGGGGGATGTCATCGACTCCGGTGCGGTGCGGCTGGCCGGTGTGGACGTGCGCGAGCTGACGTTCGACTCGCTGCGCGAGACCGTCGGCATGGTCACCCAGGACGGGCATCTGTTCCACGAGTCGATCCGCGCCAACCTGCTGCTGGCCGCACCGTCAGCCACCGACGAGGAACTGTGGGAGGTGCTGCGCCGCTCCCGGCTGGCCGACGTCGTCGCCGCGATGCCCGACGGGCTCGACACCGTTGTCGGTGAGCGTGGCTACCGTCTGTCGGGCGGGCAGCGGCAACGGCTGACCATCGCCCGCCTGCTGTTGGGGAGGTCGCGGGTGGTGGTGCTCGACGAGGCGACGGCGGCGCTGGACTCGGCGTCGGAGGCCGCCGTGCAGCAGGCCCTCGGCGAGGCGCTGGCCGGGCGGACGTCGCTGGTCATCGCGCACCGGCTGTCGACGGTGCGGGCGGCCGACATGATCCTGGTGGTCGAGGACGGCCGGATCGTCGAACGCGGCACCCACCGGCAGCTGCTGGCCCGCGGCGGGCGGTACGCCGAGCTGTACGCGACCCAGTTCGCGGAATCGGACGCGGTCGCATGACGTTTCCCGCGGCGACGTTATTGCCTTGCCCTCGATGGGAAGATTGACTAAGTGGCCTCTCCCGATTCACGCGCCTTGATGTCGGCGCCCGCGATTGCTGCTCGGCGGGCGCGGCCGGGGGCCAGCTCAGACCTGTGGCGGCTGCTGCCCTACCTGCTGCCCTACCGGGTGCGCTGGATCGCGATGCTCGTCGTCGCGATCGCGAGCCTGGGCGCGACGATCTCGATCCCGCTGATGACCAAGGCCGTCATCGACGGGCCGGTGCGCCACCAGGACCAGCAGGGGCTGTGGGTGCTCGGTGCCGCCGCGATGGGCGTCGGCATCACCGAGGCCGTGCTGTGGTTCATCCGCCGCTGGCTGGTCTCGCGCGCCACCATGGGCGTCGAGGCCGACATCCGCAAGGACCTCTACGCCCGGCTGCAGATCCTGCCGATGAGTTTCCACGGCCGCTGGCAGTCCGGGCAGCTGCTGTCGCGCGTGATGAACGACCTGTCCACGATCCGGCGGTTCATGTCGTTCGGGTTGGTGTTCCTGATCCTCAACGGTCTGCAGATCGTCGTCGTCACCGCGATCCTGCTGTCGATGTACTGGCCGCTGGGCGTGGTCGTGCTGGTGTCGATCGTGCCCATCACGCTGACGGTGCTGCACTTCCAGCGCGAGTACACCCGGTTGTCGCGCCTCGCGCAGGACCAGTCCGGACACGTGGCCACCCATGTCGAGGAGTCGGCGCTCGGGCTGCGGGTGGTGAAGTCCTTCGGGCGGGAGGACTACGTCTACGACCGGTTCGACCGCCAGCTCACCGACCTCTACGACACGCAGGTCTCCCGGGTGTCGGTGTCGGCGAAGTTCTGGACGCTGCTGGAGGTCATCCCCAACCTGACGCTGATCGTCGTGCTCGGCTTCGGCGCGTACGCCGCCGGGCACGGATACGTCACGCTGGGCACGCTCGTCGCGTTCATCACGATGATGCTGTCGCTGGTGTGGCCGATCGCCTCGCTGGGCTTCCTGCTGTCGATGATGCAGGAGTCCTACACCGCGGCCAATCGCATCGCCGAGATCTTCGACGCGCCGCGGGAGATCACCGACGGGCCGCGCAACGACACCCCGCGCGGCGGACGGCTGGAGTTGGACGACGTCGGCTTCCGGTTCCCCGATTCCGACAAGTGGGCCCTTCGGCACGTCAGCGTGACCGTCGAACCGGGCGAGACGCTGGCGCTGGTCGGCGCGACCGGATCGGGGAAGTCGGTGCTGACCGCGCTGCTGTCGCGGCTCTACGACGTGACCGAGGGTGCGATCCGCATCGACGGCGTCGACATCCGGGAGCTGTCGCTGCCCGCGCTGCGGCAGGCGGTGGCGACGGCGTTCGAGGATCCGACGCTGTTCTCGATGTCGGTCGCCGAGAACCTGCGGTTGGGCCGCCCGGACGCGACGGACGCCCAGCTGGCCGAGGCCGTCGAGGTGGCCGCCGCGCAGTTCGTCTACGACCTGCCGTTCGGGCTCGACACCCGCATCGGCGAACAGGGAATGAGCCTGTCCGGCGGCCAGCGGCAACGGCTTTCGCTGGCCCGCGCCATTCTGGCCGCGCCGCGGATCCTCGTCCTCGACGACACGCTGTCGGCGCTCGACGTGCACACCGAGGCCGTCGTCGAAGAGGCGCTGCGCCGGGTGCTGCACGCCGTCACCGGCATCGTCGTCGCGCACCGGGCGTCGACCGTGCTGCTCGCCGACAAGGTCGCGCTGCTCGAGAACGGGACCGTCACCCACGTCGGCACCCACGCGCAGCTGCTCGCCGACGTGCCGCAGTACCGCTACCTGCTGGCCGCCGACGACGAACTCGACGACGGCGCCGAACGCGTCGCCGCGTGGGAGGACGACGCCGCGCGTGAGCGGATCGACCACGCCTACACCGAAGCGGAGGCGACCGACGAGGTCTGCGCCGATCCGCGATTCGTCACCTCGGAGGCCGAACGGCGATGAGCGTCACCGACTGGCGCGGCCGCGTCAAGGAGAACAACGAGGACGACCTCCCGATCGACGAGAGCCTGCCCCGTCGCCGCGAGGCGCGGGCTCCGCTGGGCAACCTGCTCAAGCCGTACCGGGCCCCGCTGATTCTGCTCGCGCTCGTCGTGGTGGTGGAGAACGCCGCGCGGTTGTCGGTGCCGATCCTCGTGCAGCGCGGCATCGACCACGGGATCCCCCCGCTGCTCGAGGGCGGGTCGGCGCGTGAGCTGCTGCTGATCGTGGGCGCGCTGTGCGCAGTGGTGCTCGTGCAGGCGAGCGGCCGGATGTTCTTCCTGCGCCGCTCGGGCCGGATCGGGCAGAAGGTGCTGCTGGAGTTGCGCCGCAGGGTGTTCCGCCATTTCCAGCGCCTCGACATCGCGTTCCACGACCGCTACACCTCCGGGCGGGTGGTGAGCCGGTCGACCAACGACGTCGAAGCCATCCAGGACATGCTGGAGACCGGTTTCGACTCGCTCATCACCGCGGTGCTCACGCTGGTCGGCACCGCGATCCTGCTGGTGACGCTGGACGTGAAGCTGGGCCTGATGTGCCTGGCGGCGTTCCCGATCCTGGTGGCGCTGGTGTGGTGGTTCCGCACCGAGTCGGCCAAGACCTACCGCAAGGTGCGGGAGAGCGCCGCGCTGGTGATCGTGCAGTTCGTCGAGACGATGACGGGCATCAAGGCGGTCCAGGCCTACCGTCGCGAGCCCCGCAACCAGGAGATCTTCGAAGACATCGCCGACGAGCACCGAGAGATCAACGAGCGGACCTTCAAACTGCTGGCGATCTTCATGCCGGGGGTCAAACTGGTCGGCAACATCACCACGGGTGTGGTGCTGCTCTACGGCGGTTCGCGGGTACTGCACGGGGAGATGACGATCGGCACGCTGACCGCGTTCCTGCTGTACCTGCGGATGTTCTTCGAGCCGATGCAGGAGATCTCGCAGTTCTTCAACACGTTCCAGTCGGCGTCGTCGGCGCTGGAGAAGCTGGCCGGGGTGCTCGCCGAGAAGCCGGGGATCGAGGACCCCGCCGATCCGGTGCGCCTGGACACGGTGCGCGGCGAGATCGCCTTCCACGACGTGACGTTCGGCTACTCACCGGACCGGCCGGTGCTGCCGGGATTGTCGCTGGACGTGCCCGCCGGCCAGACCGTCGCGCTGGTCGGCACCACCGGTGCGGGCAAGACCACGATCGCGAAGTTGATCGCGCGGTTCTACGACCCGACGGCGGGTTCGGTGAAGCTGGACGGCACCGATCTGCGCCGGCTGTCGCAGAGCGAACTGCGTAGGCATGTCGTGATGGTGACGCAGGAGAACTTCATGTTCGAAGGCACCATCGCCGACAACATCCGGTTCGGCAAACCGGAGGCCACCGACGATGAGGTGCGGGCGGCGGCGGAGGCCGTCGGCGCGCACCGGTTCATCGCCGCGCTGCCCGAGGGGTACGACACCGACGTCGCCAAACGGGGCGGCCGGCTGTCGGCGGGACAGCGGCAGCTGGTGGCGTTCGCGCGGGCGTTCCTCGCGGACCCGGCGGTGCTGATCCTCGACGAGGCGACGTCGTCGCTCGACATCCCGAGTGAGCGAATGGTGCAGCGGGCGTTGGAGACCGTGCTGTCGGATCGCACCGCGCTGGTGATCGCACACCGGCTGTCGACGGTCGCGATCGCCGACCGGGTGCTGGTGCTCGAGGGCGGACGCATCGTGGAAGACGGCTCACCCGAGGAGCTGATCGGACGCGCCGGTGGCCGCTACGCGGCGCTGCACCGGGCGTGGGAGCAGTCGCTGGCCTGAGCCGTGCTGCTCGGGTCTTGTGCCGCGAAGCTGAAGTGGCAGGCCGCCTCTCGCACTGTCGCTGCGCAGTGTCAGTCGCGCGCCGCGGGCGCACGCCCCGACACCCAACCCTCAGCGGTACGGTTCGTTGTAGTGGTGGCACTTGTTGCCGCCGGCTCGTTTCGCCGCGTACATCGCCGCGTCGGCGGCCCGCAGCAAGTGTTCGAGCGTCGACTCTCGACCGACCCGCGCCGACCCCATCGCCGTACACGCCGTACCCACACTCGCCGTGACCGGCTCGGGCAGCGCGGCGATCTCGCCGCAGATCCGCTCCGCCAGCGGCGTGGGATCGTCGGTCTGCCACACCGCGGCCACTACGAATTCCTCTCCACCGCTTCGTCCGATCACCGCGGGAACACCGGCCACGGCGCGGGGCAGCGCACGCGCCACGGCGCTCAGGGTCTCGTCGCCGGCCTGGTGCCCGTACGTGTCGTTGATCCGTTTGAAGTCGTCGAGGTCCACGACCACCATGACCAGATGACGGCCCGGGTGCGCCGGCTCCGCGGCGAGCAACTTGGCGCTCTGGGCGTAGAACGCGCGCCGGTTGAGCAGCCCGGTGAGCGGATCCCGGTCGGCGCGCGCGAGGTCCACTCCCAGCGCGCGGACCAGTACGTGGATCGCCACCGGCATCGCGATGTTGATCTGCATGACGATGAACAGGTCGACGATCGCCATCGCGGTGTGCCCGGACATCGCGATCCGCGCCGCCGCGATGACGCTGACGACCGAGGTCACCGCGAAGTTGTAGAGCACCAACGCCGTCGAGTGGAAGAACGCGATGTAAGCGGCGATGGTCGCGAACGAGATGCACCCGAGCAGCGCACCGTGCGGGTTGGGATAGGCCAGGCAGGACAGCGCTATCGCGATGTTCGACACCACGGCGAAGGCCACCGATTGCGAGTGCGTCGGCCAGCGCCACGCCCACAGCGCCAGGCCGGCGAAACCGCAGGCGGCCGCCACCCACGTCATGGCGACGGGCACGGTTCCCATGGGGCCGTCGAACCGCAGCAGCACGAGCAGACACAGGGCCAGCGACGCGGCGATCCCGCCCATCATGACGCGCACCGCGGCGGTCATCCGGCGCGCTGCCAGGTAGTCGGTCATCCACTCGTAGTGGCGCGACTGTGACCACCGCTTACTCGACAACGCCGCCGCCATCTTCGCCGCCCCCGGATCGCAGCTGGTTCGAGTTGTTTCCCCCAGCAAACGTGTCAAGGGTACAACGCCCCCCACCAGCACTCATGCTTCGCCGAGTAGCGCCTCGAGCTTGTCGTTGATGTCGTGCAGCTGGGACCCCAGCACGCCGACGATCCTCTCCCGCGCCCGCTCGCTGACCCCCGCGGTGACGTGGTGCAGGATGTTGAGGCGGGCGCCGTCGAGCCACGCCATCATCTCCGGATCGGTGAACCACTGCAGCTGATTGCGGTTGAACGCCAGCATCATTCGCAACCAGTCGGCGGGCACGTGCGGGTAGGGCACCGGACCGCAGAACGCGTTGCGGGTGCCGTCGTCGCCGTAGGCCGCCTCGACGTGTCCGATCACCGACGCGGAGAACGCCGGCTGGCACGTGCGGACCGTCTGCAGCGTGATGCGGTCACCGTCGAAGATCGGCGCGGGCGCCTTCTCGCCGAGCCCGTCGGCGGTGCAGTCGACGTAGAGCACCGACCCCTCGACATCGAGGGTCCCACCGTCGAGCGTCACGCGTCCCGGTTCGATCGCGCTCACCTTGCCGAGCCGCACCACGTCGTCGATGCTCCGCAGGAGCTCCAGTTCGCCGTGCGACACGATCGCGCAGCGGTACATCGTCGGCTCGACCGCCTGGTCGATCCGCAGCAGGCAGCCCTTCTCCTCCAGCAGGCCGAACAACTCCTGGTACGACGTCGCATCCCGCACCGCGGTGAGCTGTGCGGTGAAGTCGGCCAGCACCCGCTTGGTGAACTGGGGGCCGGGCTGCACGGTCGCCCGGTCCATCAGCCAGGCCTCGCGGGGTTTGATCCACGTCAACCGCTGTGGCGCCACCCCGTGGCGCAGCAGGAACACGCAGGCGTCCATCGCCGTCTTGCCCGCCCCGACGATCACGTACCGGTCGTGAGCCGCGCTGCGCGGCAACGCGTTCGGCGGCACGCACGTCACACCGTCGGCGACGTCGTAGGCGGGCGGGCGCATCGAGGGCACCACGACGTCGAGGTGGCTTTCCACTGTGCGGCGCGCGGCCACCTCGATCTCCTCGCCGCCCAGCGTGCGGATCCGGCCGCCGCCGAGGTGTTCGCTCATCGGCAGATACGTCACGCGGCCGGACGGCAGCAGCTGTTGGCGCATCACCGCCTCGTAGTACGCGCACACCTCGGCGCCGCCGGCCAGCTCGTAGAAGCCGGCGTTGGGTCCGCTCTGGTCGATCGCGCCGCTGCCCAGGTCCCGGGAGTTGACGCCGTAGTACGCCGAGGGCTGGTGCAGCCGCACGAACGGATACGCCGTCGTCCAGTGCCCGCCGGGGGCGTGGTTGCGGTCGACGATGACGACCGTCGCCTCGGACTCGGTGATCAGCGTGTCGACGAACGCCATCCCCATCGCCCCGGCGCCGACGACGAGGTAGTCGGCCTCGATCGACCGCATCAGCGGACCGTGTCGAAGAAGGCCGCTACGTCTCCGGCGAACAGTTCGGGCTGTTCGAAGGCGGCGAAATGGCCGCCGCGGGGCATCGTCGTCCAGTGGGTGATGTGGTAGCTGTCCTCACACCAGTGCCGCGGCATCCGGATGATCTCCTTCGGGAAGGACGCCACCCCGGTCGGCACCCGGACCGGCCCCGCGCCCCTGCCGCCGGTCGCGCTCTCCCAGTACAGCCGGGCCGACGACGCCGCGGACGCGGTCGCCCAGTACAGCATGACGTTGTCGAGCATCTCGTCCTTGGTGAACACGTTCTCGGGATGGCCGTCGCAGTCGCTCCACTCCCGGAACTTCTCGACGATCCACGCGAGCTGCCCGGCCGGGGAGTCGACCAGCCCGTAGCCGAGGGTCTGCGGCCGGGTGGCCTGTTGTTTGAAGTAGCCGTCGCCCCACTTCTGCCGGTCGGCGATCGTCGCCAGCGCCTCCTGCTCCTCGGCGGTGGGGTTCGCGAGGTCCTTCGGCGGCCGGCCCATCGGCATGTTGGTGTGGATGGCGACGCAGCCGCGCTCGTGGCGGCCGATCTGGCTGGTGATCACCGAACCCCAGTCGCCGCCCTGCGCGCCGTAGCGGTCGTAGCCGAGCCGCGTCATCAGCTGGTCCCACGCCCGCGCGATGCGCTCGATGCCCCACCCGGTGGATGCCGGTTTACCGGAGAACCCGTACCCCGGAAGAGACGGGCAGACGACGTGGAAGCCGGCGTCGGTGAGCGGTTCGATCACCTTGGCGAATTCGACGACGGAGCCGGGCCAGCCGTGGGTGATGATCAGCGGGAACGCGTCGGGCCGCGACGATAGCTGGTGGATGAAGTGGATGTCGAGGCCGTCGATCTCGGTGGTGAACTGGTCGAAGCGGTTGAGTGCGGTTTCGCGGGCCCGCCAGTCGTAGCCGTGAGCCCAGTGGTCGGCCAGCTCCCGGGTGTAGGCCAGCGGAACGCCCTGGCTCCAGTCGTCGACGCATTCGGCCTCCGGCCAGCGGGTGTTGTCCAGCCGGGTCTGCAGGTCGGTCAGGACGGCGTCGGGGACGGCGATGCGAAAAGGTGTGACAGCGGACACACCCGCGATCTTCGCACGGGCGTCAGGGGATGAGCCGCAGCAGCCGGGCGCGCGACACCGATTCGTGCCGGGTGCGGGTGCCCAGTTTGGCGGCCGCGCTGCGCAGGTAGCTCTTCACCGTTTCCGCTTTGAGTGAAAGCCGTTGCGCGGCTTCGGCATTCGTGCATCCCATGGCAACCTGGCTCAGCACGTCGAGTTCCCGGGCGGTCAACGGGGTGTCCGGTGCGGGGGCGTCGCCGCCGAGCGCCTCCGCCAGCCGGTCGGCCAGATCCCGCAGCTGTGCGCCGTCGGGGGAGTCCGCGGCCAGTCGCCGCAGGTCGGCGTGCACCTGGCGCACCTGCTCGGCACCGGCCATCCCGGGGGCGGCCGCCAGCGCCGCCTCGCGCAGCCGCAGCCGCCGGTCGACTTCGTCGCGGATGCGCAGCTCGGTGCTCAGGCGGCGCGCGGCGCCGACGATGTAGTCGGCGGTCTGGTCGGCGATCGGCGACGGCGAGCGCTGTGCCCCGTACAGCACCGCCCGGGCCTGTCCGTCGACCACGACCGGCACCGCCAGCACGGAGTGGATGCCCTCACCGAGCACGGGACCGTCGTAGTCGTGGGTGATCGTGACGTCGCGGCGGTAGTCCGACACCGACCGCGGCCGGCCCGCCACCACCGTCGCGCCGCCGAGGCCGGAGTGCGGCCGCACCGCCAGCCCACGCAAACCGCTCGTCCTGGCGCCGACGAACTCGCTCAGCAGCAGCGTGCGGTCGAACACCTCACCGCCGAACGCCACCGGAAGGCCCGTCGCCGAGGCGATCCGCCGCAGCTCGGCGCGCAGCGCGTCGGCGTCGCGCGGCCGCAGCAGCGGCGAGACCGACGGGCGCACGGACAACACCCTCTTTCGGGGGTAGCGGGTCGACATGTGTGACGTAGAGCATATCCGCATGAGCACCAACACCGATCTGTACCGCGGCGCGCGGGACCAGCTGGTCGCGGTCATCGGCGACTACGACAAGGCGCTGCAGACCTTCGAATGGCCCCGGCTGCAGGGCACGTTCAACTGGGCCACCGACTGGTTCGACGTCATCGCCCGCGATCCGGTCACGGCCGAGCGCCTGGCGCTGTGGATCGTCGAGGAGGACGGCCGCGAGGAGCAGATCACGTTCGCCCAGATGGCCGAGCGCTCCGACCGGGTGGCGACATGGCTGGAGCGCCGCGGTGTCGGCAGGGGCGACCGGGTGATCCTGATGCTCGGCAACCAGGTGGAGCTGTGGGAGGCGATGCTGGCCGTCGCCAAACTCGGCGCGGTGATCATGCCGACCACCGGCGCGCTGGGCCCGGCCGATCTCGCCGACCGCATCACGCGGGGCGGTGCGACCGCGGTGATCGTCAACGCCGCGGACACTCCGAAGTTCGCCGACGTGCCGGGCGACTACATCCGCATCGCGGTGGGCGGGCCGGTCGCGGGCTGGGAAACCTACGCCGACGCCTACGACGTCGCGTCGGCGGGTCCGTTCACCGCGCGCACGGCCGTCGACGACACGATGCTCATCTACTTCACCTCGGGCACCACGAGCAAGCCCAAGCTCGTCGGGCACTCGCAGGTGAGCTACCCGGTCGGGCACCTGTCGACCATGGCGTGGATCGGGGTGCGCCCGGGTGACGTGCACCTGGCCATCAGCTCGCCGGGCTGGGCCAAACACGCGTGGAGCTGTTTTTTCGCGCCGTGGATCGCCGAGGCGACGATCTTCGTCTACAACTACCGCCGCTTCGACGCCGCCGCCCTGCTCGAGCAGCTGGATCGGGCGCGGGTCAACACCTTCTGTGCGCCGCCGACCGTGTGGCGCATGCTGATCCAGTCCGAACTCGGCGCGAGGCCCGAGGGTCTGCGGGAGATCCTGGGTGCGGGTGAACCGCTCAACCCCGATGTCATCGCGCAGGTGCAGAAGGCGTGGGGGCTGACGATCCGCGACGGCTTCGGCCAGACCGAGACCACGCTGCAGATCGGCAACACCCCCGGCCAGCCGGTCAAACCCGGTTCCATGGGGCGGCCGATGCCCGGTGTCCCGGTGGTGCTGGTCGACCCGCTGACCGGCCGCCCCGCCGAGGAGGGGGAGATCTGCCTGGATCTGAGCCGGCGGCCGGTCAACCTGATGACCGGCTACCTCGACGATCCGGCCCGCAACGAAGCGGTGACCGAGGGCGGGTACTACCACACCGGTGACGTCGCGCGGCGCGACGCCGACGGCTACATCACCTACATCGGCCGCACCGACGACGTCTTCAAATCGTCCGACTACAAGGTGTCGCCGTTCGAGCTGGAGAGCGTGTTGATCGAGCATCCCGCCGTGGTCGAGGCGGCCGTGGTGCCCCAGCCCGACGACACCCGGCTCACGGTGCCGAAGGCCTACATCGCACTGGCCGAGGGATGGCCGCCAGACGCCGACACCGCGAAGGCGATCATGGAGTACGCCCGCGACCACCTCGCGCCGTACCTCAAGGTCCGTCGCGTCGAGTTCTACGAGCTGCCCAAGACGATCTCCGGCAAGATTCGTCGGGTCGAGTTGCGCCGTCGCGAACAAGACTGTGCCGGAACGGCGATCGCGACCGAATACCGCTACGAGGATCTGCTGGGATGAAGGCCTACGACGCCGGTCCGACCGATGTCCCGATCCTCGAGGACACGATCGGGGCGCACTTCGAACGCATCGTCGCGCGTTACCCCGACATCGAAGCCCTGGTCGAGGTGCGCACCGGCCGGCGCTGGACCTATGCCGAGCTCAACGACGAGATCGACCGCACCGCACGGGGTCTGCTGGCGCTCGGCGTCGAGCGCGGCGAGCGCATCGGGATCTGGGCGCCCAACTGCGCGGAGTGGACCATCGTGCAGTATGCGGCGGCGAAGATCGGCGCGATCCTGGTCAACATCAATCCCGCCTATCGCACCCACGAATTGGCCTATGTGCTCGAGCAGTCCGGGGTGCGCACCCTGATCGCGGCGACCGCGTTCAAGACCTCCGACTACGTCGCGATGGTCGACGAGGTGCGGCCCCGGTGCGGCCGGTTGCGTGAGGTCATCTTCCTCGGCACCGACGACTGGGCGCGCCTGCAGCGCGGGGCGGACGCCGTCACGGCCAGGCAGTTGCGCAACTGCCTGGCCGAACTGCACGCCGGAGACCCGGTCAACATCCAGTACACCTCTGGGACAACGGGTTTCCCGAAGGGTGCCACGCTGTCGCACCGCAACATCGGAAACAACGGGTTCTTCGTCACCGACCTGATCAACCTCGGCCCCGGCGACCGGCTCTGCATCCCGGTGCCGTTCTACCACTGCTTCGGCATGGTCATGGGCAATCTCGGCTGCACCACCCACGGCGCCACCATGGTCATCCCGGCGCCCGGATTCGATGCCGGACTCACGTTGGAGGCCATCGAAAAGGAAAGGTGCACCGCGGTCTACGGTGTGCCGACGATGTTCATCGCGATGCTCGCGCACCCGGATTTCAGCCGCACCGACGTGTCGTCGCTGCGGACGGGGATCATGGCCGGTTCGGTCTGCCCGGTCGAGGTCATGAAGCGCTGCGTCAACGAGATGCACATGACCGAGGTGGCCATCGCCTACGGGATGACGGAGACCTCGCCGGTGTCGTGCCAGACCCTCATCGACGACGACCTCGAACGGCGGACGGCGACGATCGGGCGCGCCCACCCGCACGTCGAGGTCAAGATCGTCGACCCGGCCTCCGGTGAGACCCTCCAACGCGGTGAGCCGGGTGAGTTCTGCACCCGTGGTTACTCGGTGATGCTCGGATACTGGAACGACCCCGACAAGACGGCCGAGGCGGTCGACGCCGACGGCTGGATGCACACCGGTGACCTGGCGGTGATGCGCGAGGACGGCTACTGCAGCGTCGTGGGCCGGCTCAAGGACATGGTGATCCGCGGCGGCGAAAACGTCTATCCGCGCGAGGTCGAGGAGTTCCTCTACACCCATCCCGACATCGAGGACGCACAGGTGATCGGCGTTCCGGACGAGAAGTACGGCGAGGAGGTCTGCGCGTGGATCCGGATGAAACCGGGCCGCCCGCCGCTGACCGCCGACGCGGTGCGGACCTTCGCCCGTGACAAGCTCGCCCACTTCAAGATCCCGCGCTACGTGCACATCGTCGACGAGTTCCCGATGACCGTCACCGGTAAGGTCCGCAAGGTCGACATGCGCGCCGAGAGTGTGCGGCTGCTGGGCCTGGATGCCAGGAACTGAGATGCCGACGGCGCCGGGTGCTGCGAGGATGAGACGATGTCCGCCGCGCACCGGTTGGCCGTCATCGGACGGCGCGGCTGCGCGCTGATCGCCGTCGTCTCCGCGGGACTGCACCTGGCATCGCTCGGGCATGCCGCGAACCCGGTCGCCGGTGCGCTGCTGGCGGTGATGATCGCCGGGTGCGTCGTGTGCGCGCGGGAACTGTGGCTGCTGGGCAGCCTGCGGGCCTGGCTGATCGTCGGGCTGATGAACATCGCGATGATCGCGCTGCACCTGCCCGCGCCCACTCATCACCACGGTGCGTCGCCGGCGTCGGATCCCTCGTTCGCGATGGGTGCGGCGACGCTGCTGGCCCTGGTGGAGGTCGCGGTGGCGGCCCTGGTGCTCTACGCCCGTACCCGCCGGCACGGTGAGGCCATCACCGGATCGCACTGATGTTCGGATGGCGCGCATAGTCCGGGCCGACACTGGGCATAGAACCGTTCATGAGTGAAGACCCAGGCGTCGCGCCGCAGGAGAACCCGCAGAAAGACCAGTCGGACTGGGTGACCGGTGACGAACCGATGACCGGTCCGCAGCGCAGCTATCTGAACACCCTCGCGCAGGAGGCGGGGGAGGAGATCCCCGACAACCTGACCAAGGCGCAGGCCTCGGAGATGATCGACCGACTTCAGCAGCAGACCGGACGGGGGCAGTGAGATGACCATCAACGCAGACGACGTCCGGCAGTTGCTGGCCACCGACGGCGAAGCCGTGCTGGTACTCATCGAGGGCCGCGCCGAGGTGGTCACGGCCGGGCAGTCGGGCTCGTCGGAGTATCAGGGCGCGCTGGAGATCATCTCCCGCGACGAGCTGCTCAAACGCACGGGTGGGACGGATCTGGACGACCGCGCACTGGAGGAGCAGGCAGCCGCGCTGAACACCGCGGTCGACGAGCTGGGCGGCTGAATCAGGGCAGCCCGATGCGGCGGTAGCGGTCCAGCCGCCGCTGCAGCCGGGTCGGGGCGGGCACCTCGCGCAGCGTGTGCAGTTCCGCCGCGATCGTGGCCGACAGGCGGTGGGTGAACTCGAGCGGTTCGTCGGCGGCGTCGGGGTGTTCACCCACGATCGCGTCGACGATGCCGTTGCGCAGCAGATCCGCCGAGCGGACCCCCTGGGCGGCGGCGAGTTCGGCCGCGTGGTCGAGGTCGCGGTAGACGATCGCGCTCGCGCCCTCCGGCGGCAGCGGCGCCAGCCAGCCGTGCTGTGCGGCCAGCACCCGGTCCGCGGGCACCATCGCCAGGGCCGGTCCGCCGGACCCCTGTCCCATCAGCACCGACACCGTCGGGGTGTCCAGCGTGACCAGATCGGCCAGACAGCGCGCGATCTCCCCGGCGAGCCCACCCTGCTCGGCCTCGACCGTCAGCGCGGGTCCGGCCGTGTCGATCACCAGAACCAGCGGCAGCTGCAGGCCGGCGGCGAGCGCCATGCCGCGGCGGGCCTCCCGCAGCGCGGCGGGGCCGACCATGCCGCCGACGACCCGCTGCTGGCCGAGGACGACCGCGGGCTGGCCCCCGAACCGTGCCAGCGCCAGCAGCGTCGTCGCCGCCTCGCCCCGGCCGGTCCCCGACAACAGCACGCGATCGGTCGTGCCGTGCCGCAGGAGGTACCCCACCCCGGGCCGGTCCGGCCGCCGCGACGCCTCGACCGACGTCCACGCGGGCACGTCCACCGGAGGTTCGGCGGGCGGCGCCTCGGGCGGCGGATCGGGAGCGTCGGAGACGACGGTCAGCGCGCGGTGCAGCGTCGCGCGCAGCATGGACAGCGGCACCACACCGTCGATGACGCCGTGCCGGTGCAGGTTCTCCGCGGTCTGGATGCCCGCCGGGAACGGTTCACCGTAGAGATGCTCGTAGACGCGGGGGCCGAGGAAGCCGATCAGCGCCCCGCGTTCGGCGGCGGTGACGTGGCCGAGCGACCCCCACGACGCGAACACACCTCCGGTCGTCGGGTGGCGCAGGTAGACCAGGTACGGCAGGTGCGCCTGTTTGTGCAGTTCGACCGCGGCGGCGATCTTGACCATCTGCAGGAAGGCCACGGTGCCCTCCTGCATGCGGGTGCCCCCCGACGACGGCGAGGCCACCAGCGGCAGCCGTTCAGCGGTGGCGCGCTGCACCGCGGCGGTGATGCGTTCGGCGGCCGCCACCCCGATGGACCCGGCCAGGAAGTCGAACTCGCACGCCACCACCGCGACGCGGCGGCCGAAGACCCGGCCCTCACCGGTCAGCACCGACTCGTCGAGGCCGGTCGCCGCGGAGGCGGCGGCCAGGTCGGCGCGGTAGGCGTCGGTGGTGGCCACCGCCAGCGGGGGGTCGTCCCAACTGCGGAACGAGCCCTCGTCGAGGACGGCATCACGCAGCTCGAGGGCACCGATCCGGCTCACAGCGCAAGGCTATCCGGCGTCGTGTGCTGCCGGTGTGGCGAAGTACCGTCCGGCTCGCCATAATTGGCACTCGACAGATGAGACTGCTAGTTCATGCGATGTCGACAGAAAGGAAACCCGGTGAGCAGCAGCGCTTTTGTCTCCGAGCCCGACACCGTCTCGTCCGACACCGTCTCGCGTTCCCTGCGTGTCGTGCTCGTCGCACCGCCCTACTTCGACGTCCCGCCCAAGGGGTACGGCGGCACCGAGGCGGTAGTGGCCGACCTGGCCGATGCCCTGGTCGCCCGCGGTCATCGCGTCACCCTGCTCGGGGCGGGCACGCCGGGGACGGCCGCGGACTTCGTACCGCTCTGGGACACAACGCTTTCGGATCGCCTCGGTCAGCCCTATCCGGAGGTGATGCACACCCTGAAGGTCCGCAGGGCGGTCGCCGACATCGTGGAGCGCGTCGGCGCCGATATCGTGCACGACCACACCTTCGCCGGTCCGCTCAACGCGCAGGCGTATCGCGCCCTCGGTGTGCCGACCGTCGTGACCGTGCACGGGCCGATCGATGCGGACCTCGAACCGTACTACCGCGAGCTCGGCGACGATGCCGGGCTCATCGCCATCAGCGACCGGCAGCGTGAACTCGCACCCGATCTGAATTGGGTTGGGCGCGTACACAATGCGCTGCGTATCGAGGACTGGCCGTTCGCCGCGGACAAGTCGGACTACGCGCTGTTCCTGGGGCGGTACGCCCCGTACAAGGGTGCGCATCTGGCACTGGAGGCGGCGCACCGCGCCGGGATACCCCTGGTCCTGGCGGGCAAGTGCGACGAACCGAGCGAGAAGGCGTACTTCGACGAGTGTGTCCGACCGCTGCTGACCGCCGACGACCACGTCTTCGGCCCGGCCGACGCCGCCGCCAAGCGGGAGCTTCTGGCCGGTGCGCGCTGTGTGCTGTTCCCGGTGCAGTGGGAGGAACCGTTCGGCATGGTGATGATCGAGTCGATGGCCTGCGGCACCCCGGTGGTGGCACTGCGGGGCGGGGCGGTGCCCGAAGTCGTCGTGGACGGGGTGACCGGCATCATCTGCGACGACCCCGCCGAGCTGCCGGACGCGATCGGCGCCGCGGATTCACTCGATCCCGCCGCATGCCGTCGGCACGTCGCCGCGAACTTCAGTGTCAGCCAGTTCGGGTCCGGTTACGAGCAGATCTATCGCCGCATGGTCGATCGGCGACCCACCCCGAAGAGCGGGTTCACGTTGCGCCGGATCGTCGAGGACCCGCATCGCTCGGATGAGCGGGCGAGCGCATGACCACCGCGCTGAACACCGGCGAGTCGGCCAGCATCGGCCCCGGTGGTGACACGGTCACGTTGGTCGAGGGCGGCACGTTCTGTCTGTCGGACCGTCGCGGCGACATCCGGGAAGGGGGCTCACACGGGCTGTTCTTCAGGGACGCCCGTGTGCTGTCCCGCCTGGAGTTGCGGGTCGACGGACGGGCGCCCGAGCCGCTTGCGGTACACACACCCGAGGCGTTCGCCGGGCGGTTCGTCATGCGTCGCGGACCGCGGCCGGGGCTGGCCGACAGCACACTGCTGGTGGTGCGGGAACGGCTCATCGCCGACGGGATGCGGGAGACGATCTCGCTGCACAATCTCGACGACGAGGCGACCGTGGTGTCCGTCGAACTGCTCGCCGACGCGGACTTCGCCGACCTGTTCTCGGTCAAGGAAGGTCGTGCCGCGACGGGTGGCGCGGAGATGTCCGTGGTCGATGACGAGCTGGTGCTTCACGACCGGACCGACATGGTGCGCGGCGTCCGGGTGACGGCGTCGGGCGGCCCCGTCGTCGCGCCCGGCGTGTTGAGCTGGCGGGTGGTGGTGCCGCCGCGGCAGCGGCGGGAACTCGAGGTGGTGGCGCAGCCGACGTGGGCGCACCATGCCGTCACGAGCCGGTTCGTGCAGGGCGAGGAGCTCGAGGCCAGCGCACCCGCCCGCAAGATCGAGGCGTGGCGGGACACCACGACGACGGTCGAAACCGATCACCCGACGCTCATGCAGGCGCTGACCCGAACCGAGAGCGACCTGGGTGCGCTGCTGATCGACGACGACGCCGGCGGCCGACCGTTCGTGGCCGCCGGTGCGCCCTGGTACATGACGCTCTTCGGCCGCGACAGCCTGCTGACGGCGTGGATGGCGTTGCCGCTCGACGTCGGCCTGTCACTGGGCACCCTGCACCAGCTCGCCGAGTCGCAGGGCCGCAGATCCGATCCGATCACCGAGGAAGAACCGGGCCGCATCATGCACGAGATCCGCCGCGGTCCGGCCAGCACGGACGCCCTGGGCGGCAACGTGTACTACGGCTCGGTCGACGCCACCCTGCTCTTCGTGATGCTGCTGGCCGAGGCGTGGCGCTGGGGTGCCGACGAGGCGGCCGTGCGGGCCCTGCTGCCCGCGGCCGACGCCGCGCTGGAGTGGGCCGAGCGCTACGGCGACCGGGACGGGGACGGCTTCGTCGAGTACCGGCGCGCCACCGACCGCGGCCTGATCAACCAGGGCTGGAAGGACAGTTTCGACGGCATCAACGACGCGGCCGGCCGGGTTGCCGAGGCGCCGATCGCGCTGTGCGAGGTGCAGGCGTACCACTATGCGGCACTACTGGGCCGTGCCGAGCTGGCCGACGCCTTCGACGACCCCGCCGCAGCGGCGCGGCTCCGCGCAAGGGCGCAGGATCTGCGGCAGCGGTTCAGCGACGCCTTCTGGCTTCCGGAGCAGGGCTGGTACGCGGTGGCGCTCGACGGACGCAAACGGCCGGTCGACGCGCTGACCAGCAACGTGGGGCACTGTCTGTGGACCGGTATCGCGACCGACGAACACGCCGAACGCCTCGTGCAGCGGCTGGCGAACGACGACATGGATTCCGGTTTCGGCCTGCGGACGCTGTCCACCGGCATGGGCGCCTACAACCCGATGAGTTACCACAACGGCTCGGTGTGGCCGCACGACACGGCGATCGCGATCGCCGGGCTCCTGCGCTACGCCCACGTCCCCGGCGCGGCCGGACTCGCGCAGCGGTTGGCCACCGGGTTGCTGGATGCGGCCGCCGCGTTCGGCGGCCGGTTGCCGGAGCTGTACTGCGGCTTCGCCCGAGCGCAGTTCGGCTCGCCGGTGCCGTACCCCACGTCCTGCTCGCCGCAGGCCTGGGCGAGTGCCGCCCCGCTGCTGCTGGTGCGGGCGTTCCTGGGATTGCAGCCGGACGTGCCCCACCGCAGGCTCACCGTCCGCCCGCTCCTGCCGGGCGAGTGGGGCCACGTCACCCTGACCGATCTGCGGCTGGGTGACGTGACGGTCTCGATCCGGGCCGAAGGTGAGGCGGTCAAGGTCGACGGGCTCGGCGAACACTGGCAGGTGGTCACGCCCTGACCCGTCGCGCACGGTCGATACAGTGGCCGAATGATCGGTGTCACCCGCGACGGCAACGTGCTGACCCTGGAGATGCAGCGGCCCGAGCGCCGCAACGCGCTCAACGCCGAACTGGTCGACGGACTGCGCGAGGCGATCGAGAAGGCCGCGACCGAGGATGTCCGCGCCATCGTGCTGACCGGGCAGGGCCACGTGTTCAGCTCGGGCGCGGACCTCTCGGGCGGTCAGGGTGTCGCCGACGAACTGCCCGACAAGGCCAGGGCGCTGAACTTCGCGATCGACAAGGCGCCGGTTCCGGTGATCGGCGCGATCAACGGCCCGGCGATCGGCGCGGGCGTCATCCTGTCGATGATCTGCGATCTGCGGGTGGTGGCGCCCGACGCGTACTTCCAGTTCCCTGTCGCGAAATACGGTATCGCGCTGGACAATTGGAGCATCCGCCGGCTGACGTCGCTGGTCGGGGCCGGCCGGGCCCGCGGCATGCTGCTGGCAGCCGAGCGGCTGACCGCGGAGGTGGCGCTGCAGACCGGCATGGCCAACCGCGTCGGCACGCTCGCCGACGCGCAGGCGTGGGCGCAGGAGATCGCCGGCTACGCACCGCTGGCGCTGCAGCACGCCAAGCGGGTCCTCAACGACGACGGCGCCTACGAGGACCCCTGGCCCGCGCACCAGGAGCTGTTCGACAAGGCGTGGGCCAGCCAGGACATCATCGAAGCGCAGGTCGCCCGCATCGAGAAGCGACCGCCGAGGTTCCAGGGGGCCTGACATGCTGGGTGTGGCGCTGCGGTTCGGGTTCGGTACCGCTTCGGTCCTGGCCGGCGGCTGGGTACTGCGGGCGCTGCAGGGCACGCCCGCCTCGCTGGGTGCCACCCCCGCCGAGATCCACCCGGTCGCCAAACGCAGCGCGAACTACCGCGACGGGTCGTTCGTCAACCTCGAACCCGCCGCGACCATGAGCCTCGATGCCGAAGCGCGCCGCATGCTGCTGCGCGAGCTGGTCGTCGGGCGCGACGACGGCAGGCCCGGTGCCCCGATCCCCGTTGTGACGCCGAGGTCGCCGGACGCGGACGCGGCCGGGCTCGCGGCCTACTGGCACGGCCACTCCACCACGCTGATCGAGGTCGACGGCTACCGGGTGCTCACCGATCCGATCTGGAGCGACCGCTGCTCGCCGTCGCGCACGGTCGGTCCGCAACGTATGCACGAACCACCCGTCCCGCTGGAACAACTGCCCGCGGTGGACGCCGTACTCATCAGCCACGACCACTACGACCATCTCGACATCGACACGATCCTGGGCCTGGCGCGCACGCAGCGCGCGCCGTTCTGCGTCCCCCTCGGGGTGGGCGCGCACCTGCGCAAGTGGGGGATCTCCGATGCCCGCATCGTCGAACTCGACTGGAACGAAAGCCACCGGATCGGCGAGCTCACGCTGGTCTGCACCCCCGCCCGGCACTTCTCGGGCCGGCTGTTCAGCCGCAACACCACGCTGTGGTCGTCGTGGGTGATCTCCGGACCCCGCCACCGCGCCTTCTTCGGCGGTGACACCGGGTACACCGCGAGCTTCGCCGAGATCGGTTCGCAACACGGCCCTTTCGACCTCACGCTGATGCCGGTGGGGGCCTACCACCCGGCGTGGCCGGACATCCACATGAATCCGGAGGAGGCCGTCCGCGCGCACCAGGACATGACCGATGCGGGCGGCGGTGTGCTGCTGCCCGTCCACTGGGGCACCTTCCGGCTGGCGCCGCACCCGTGGGCCGAGCCGGTGCAGCGGCTGCTGGCGGCGGCCGAACCGGCGGGTGTGCGGGTCGTGGTGCCAAAACCCGGTCAGCGTGTCGAGCGGGGCGCGTCACCGGCGATAGAGCAGTGGTGGCAGCTGTGAGCCGATAGCGTGCACGCTGTGAACCGCCGACTCCTGCCGTTCGTCGCCCTCGCCGCCGTGCTCACGCTCGTCGCGGCGTGCGACTCCGCGCCGACCGAGGCGCCGCCGTCGGCGCAGCCGTCGCCGGCGAATCCGCGGTCCGACGTGCCGCCGCCGCTGGTGCCCGCGATGGCGCTGCCGGACGACGCCGTCGCCAAAGCCGTCGACAAGCTCGACGGGATGGCCCGGGAGTTGCTGGACCGGACGGGGATCCCCGGTATGGCGGTGGCCGTCGTCCACGGCGGAAAGACGGTGTACGCCAAGGGCTTCGGAGTCACCGACGTGCGCACCGGCGCCGAGGCGGACCCGGACACGGTGTTCCAGCTCGCGTCGCTGTCCAAACCGCTGGGCGCGACCGTCGTCGCCCACCAGGTCACCCAGGGCGCGATCGGGTGGGACACCCCTGTGGTGTCGGAGCTGCCGTGGTTCGCGCTGTCGGACCCCGCGGTCACCCAGATGGTCACGGTCGGCGATCTGTACGCACACCGGTCCGGCCTGCCCGACCACGCCGGTGACCTCCTCGAGGAACTGGGGTACGACCGCCGCGCGATCCTGGAGCGGCTGCGGCAACTGCCGCTGGCGCCGTTCCGTGACTCGTATGCCTACACCAACTTCGGCCTCACCGCCGCTGCGGAGGCGGTCGCCACCGCGGCGGGCACACCGTGGGAGACGCTCAGCGAGGACGTGCTGTACCGGCCGCTCGGGATGACGTCGACCAGTTCGCGGTTCGCCGACTTCGAGAAGCGCCCCGATCGGGCGGTGGGCCACATCCACGTCGACGGCCGCTACGAGCCGACCTACGTTCGCAACCCCGATCCGCAGAGCCCGGCGGGTGGGGTGAGCTCGTCGGTGAACGACCTGGCCAAGTGGCTGGCCATGGTGCTCGCCGACGGCAAGGCGGGCGGTGAGCAGATCCTGTCGGCCGATGCGCTGCTCCCGGCGGTCACACCGCAGAGCGTGTCGAGTCCGGCCGGTGAACCGGCGATGCGCACCGGTTTCTACGGATTCGGCTTCAACGTCAGCACCACGTCCGCGGCGCGCGTCGAGTTCAGCCATTCGGGTGCCTTCGAGCTCGGCGCCGGGTCGAACGCGCTGTTCCTCCCGTCCGCGGATGTCGCGATCGTCGCGCTGACCAATGCGACCCCGGCGGGTGTCCCCGAAACGCTGACCGCCCAGTTCGCCGACCTGGTGCAGTTCGGCGAGGTGCGGCAGGACTGGTTCGGCCTCTACAACCAGGCGTTCGTGGCGATGGAGAAACCGCTCGGGTCGCTGGCCGGCGAGCAGGCCCCGGCGAACCCGGCGCCGTCCGCGCCGCCCGCCTCGCTGGCCGGGGTGTACAACAACGACTTCTGGGGTCCGGCCCGGGTCACCGAGGCGGGCGACTCGCTCGGGCTGCAGCTCGGTCCGCGCGGTGACGTCTGGCCGCTGAAGCACTGGGACGGCAACGTCTTCACGTTCAGCTTCGTCTCCGAGAACTCGCCGCCGGGATCGGTGTCCAAGGCCACGTTCGACGGAAACCGCCTGACGCTGGAGTATTTCGACGACGAGCACAACGGAGTGTTCGTCAAGTGACGGCCGGTCCGGTCCTGACCGCCGCCGGGCTGACCGACGACGAGGTCGCCCAGCGCGTCGCCGACGGCAGGACCAACGACGTCCCGACCCGGGCGGCGCGGACCACGTCAGAGATCGTGCGCGCCAATGTCTTTACGCGCATCAACGCGATCCTCGGGGTGCTGCTGGTCATCGTGCTGTCGACCGGATCGGTCATCAACGGCGCGTTCGGCCTGCTGATCATCGCCAACAGCGCCATCGGCATCATCCAGGAACTGCGGGCCAAGCGGACGCTGGACGAGCTCGCGATCGTCGGCCAGGCCAAACCGTTGGTGCGCAGGCGATCCGGTACGCGATCGTTGACGCCGAGCGAGGTCGTCCTCGACGACATCATCGAACTGGGCCCCGGCGACCAGATCGTCGTCGACGGTGAGGTGGTCGAGGAGACCAACCTGGAGGTCGACGAATCCCTGCTGACCGGTGAAGCCGATCCGATCGCCAAAGACGCGGGTGATGCGGTGATGTCGGGCAGTTTCGTGGTGGCCGGTTCCGGCGCGTATCGGGCCACGAAGGTGGGGCGCGAAGCGTACGCCGCCAAACTCGCCGAGGAGGCGAGCAAGTTCACGTTGGTGAAATCCGAGCTGCGCAGCGGCATCAACCAGATCCTGCGGTTCATCACCTATCTGCTGGTGCCGGCGGGGCTGCTCACCATCTACACCCAGCTGTTCACCACCGACACCGGATGGCGGCGTGCGGTGCTGGCCATGGTCGGCGCGCTGGTGCCGATGGTGCCCGAGGGTCTGGTGCTGATGACGTCGATCGCGTTCGCCGTCGGCGTGGTGCGGTTGGGCCGACGGCAGTGCCTGGTCAACGAGCTGCCCGCGATCGAGGGGCTGGCTCGCGTCGACGTGGTGTGCGCCGACAAGACCGGCACGCTGACCGAGAACGGTATGCGGCTCAGCGACGTGGAGACGTTCACCGAGGCGCAGGTCGCCGACGTGCTGGCCGCGATGGCCGCCGACGACTCTCGGCCGAACGCGAGTATGCAGGCGATCGCGGAGGCCTACCCGGATTCACCCGGCTGGACGGCGACCGCGACCGCGCCGTTCAAATCGGCCACCAAGTGGAGCGGGGTGTCCTACCACGGACACGGCAACTGGGTGATCGGCGCGCCGGACGTGCTGCTGGAGCCGGGGTCACCGGTCGCCGAAGAGGCCGAGCGGATCGGCGCGCAGGGGCTGCGCGTCCTGCTCGTGGGGGCCTCGGACCTGCCGGTCGACGACCCGGCCGCGCCCGGCACCGTGACCCCCGTCGCGCTCGTCGTCCTCGAACAGCGGGTGCGGCCCGACGCCCGCGACACCCTGGACTACTTCGCCTCACAACATGTTTCGGTCAAGGTCATCTCGGGCGACAACGCGGTGTCGGTGGGCGCGGTCGCGGGTTCGCTGGGGTTGCGCGGCGAATGCATGGACGCCAGGCGCCTGCCGGAGGCGACGGGAGACCTCGCCGAGGCCATCGAATCGCACACCACCTTCGGCCGCGTCCGCCCCGACCAGAAACGGGCGATGGTGCATGCGCTGCAGTCGCGCGGGCACACCGTGGCGATGACCGGCGACGGGGTCAACGACGTCCTGGCGCTCAAGGACGCCGACATCGGCGTGGCAATGGGTTCGGGCAGCCCCGCCACGCGCGCGGTCGCCCAGATCGTGCTGCTGGACAACAAGTTCGCCACCCTGCCGTACGTGGTCGGTGAAGGCCGCCGGGTGATCGGCAACATCGAGCGGGTCTCGAACCTTTTCCTCACCAAGACCGTCTACTCGGTGCTGCTCGCGGTGCTGGTCGGATTCGCCGGGTTGGCGTCCGAGGTGTTCGACACCGATCCGCTGCTGTTCCCGTTTCAGCCGATTCACGTGACGATCGCGGCCTGGTTCACCATCGGCATCCCGGCCTTCATCCTGTCGCTGGCGCCCAACAACGAGCGGGCGCACACCGGGTTCGTGCGCCGGGTGATGACCGCGGCGCTGCCGTCGGGTCTGGTGGTGGGTGCCGCGACGTTCACGTCGTACCTGCTGGCGTATCAGGGCCGAGCCGCCAGCGAGGTCGAGCAGACGCAGGCCTCGACGGCGGCGCTGATCACGTTGCTGGTGACGGCGATCTGGGTGCTGGCGGTGGTGGCCCGGCCGTACGAGTGGTGGCGGGTGGCGCTGGTGGCGGTGTCCGCGCTGGCGTACGTGGTGATCTTCTCGATTCCGTGGGCTCAGGAGTTGTTCATCCTCGACCCGTCGAATCTGAGGACGACGTCTATGGCTCTTGGCGTCGGCCTGGTTGGCGCGGCGGCGATCGAGGCGCTGTGGTGGGCGCAGGGAGCGGTGCTCGGCGAGCGTCGCCGGTTGTGGCGCGGTCGCTAAACTGGCCGCATGGCATTCCTCGACAAGGTGAAGAACTGGGTGTCGAAGAACCCGGACAAGGCCGGCACCGCCATCGAGAAGGCCGGTGACCTCTTCGACCGGAAGACCAGGGGCAAGTACGCGCCGCACGTGGACAAGGCGCAGAACGCGGCCAGGGACTACGTGAACAAGAACACCAGCAATCGGATCCCACCGCCGCAGCCGCCGATCGATCCGCAACCGCCGAGGCAGCCCTGACCCATGGCCAAGCTTTCCGTCTCCGTCGATGTCCCCCTCGCGCCGGAGAAGGCGTGGGAGTGCGCCTCTGACCTGTCGCGGTACAAGGAATGGCTGTCCATCCACCGGGTGTGGCGTTCCCCGCTGCCCGACACCCTCGACAAGGGCACCCGGATCGACTCGATCGTCGAGGTGATGGGCATGGCGACGCGCGTGAACTGGACGATCGTGCACTACAAGCCGCCGCAGTCGATGACGCTCAACGGCGACGGCAAGGGCGGGGTGAAGGTCAAGCTGATGGGCAAGGTGAAGCCGTCCGACGACGGTGACGGGTCGACCGTCACGTTCGACATCCACCTCGGGGGGCCCGCGCTGTTCGGGCCGATCGGCATGGTGGTCGCCGGCGCCCTCAAGAGCGACATCCGCGAATCGCTGGACCGTTTCAAAGCCGTCTTCACCCCCGCCTGACGTTTCGCCCAAACGAACAAACGGGCGAGAAAGTGCGAGTAAAAGCCGCCAAAACGTCGATCTCGGCGACCGAGGCTCAGCCCGCCATCGCCTCGACGGCCGCGTCGATCGGGGTGTCGCCGCCGACGAGCTCGACCGTCCGCCCACCGGTGGCCGGCGTGTCGAGCACCGCGAGCAGCACGGCGGCGACGTCTTCGCGCGGGATGGCGCCGTAACCGGTGGAGTCCGCGATGTGCACGCGACCGGTGCCCGCATCGTCGGTGAGCCGGCCGGGCCGCACGATCGTCGTGGAGAGTGCGCGGCGCGACCTCACGGCGTCGTCGGCGGCGCCCTTCGCCCGCAGATACGCCACGAACACCGGATCGCCGGTGTCGTCGGGCGCCTCGGCGTCCGCACCCATCGACGAGATCATCACGTACCGGCCGACACCGGCAGCCTGGGCGGCGTCGGCCAACAGGATCGCGGCATCGCGGTCGACGGTCTCCTTGCGTGCCGCGCCGCTACCCGGTCCGGCGCCGGCGGCGAACACCACGGCATCGGCGCCGCGCACCGCCTCGATCACCTCGCCCACCGACGAGTGCTCCAGATCGAGCACCACGGGCTGCGCCCCGATCGCTTCGAGGTCGCCGGCGTGGTCCGGGTTGCGGATCAGGCCCACCGCGGTGTCCCCGCGCTGCGTCAGCAGCCGCTCGAGGTGCAGTGCGATCTTGCCGTGTCCGCCGGCGATGACGACCTGCATTCCATGACCTCCTGAACTGTGCCGACACGCGAAGCCTGTGCCTGAACGACCTGCCTCACGACATTCCCCGCGGGGCGCAGCGGAAACGTCGGACGGGTCACGGCCGGGCTCACGAGACGCCGATGCTGCGCAGCGTCCTGATGACGTAGTCGTCGAGCATCGCGGCCTGGGTCGGCCAGCCGTGGGTGGTCGTCAGCAAAGCGTAGAGTCCGAGCAGGAAGAACACCGCGCTGTTCATGGCATCCACGTCCTCGTCGGCGCTGCCCACGTCCTGCGCCAACCTGATCTGTTCGGCGACCGCGATGATCACCGGATGCTCCATGCTCTCCTCCGCCGGCGGTCGCGTCTGCGAGAAGTGCAGTGCAAGAAAGTCTTTGAACAGCACAGCGCCGAGCCGGCGCTCGAGCCCGAGAACCAGACGAACCGATTCGCGCAGGATGTCGGCCAGGTCGCCATTAGAGCCGGCGTATCGGACAAGCTGTTTGGCGATCCGCTCCTCCTCGCGCCGCTCGAGCTCCAGGAGTACATGCTCTTTGGTGGGGAAGTGAAAGAAGAAGGTGCCGTGGGCAACTCCGGCCGCAGCCACGATCGCGGCGACGTCGGCTTCGGCCATCCCCGACCGTTTGAACTCGGCGATCGCCGCGCCCAAGAGCCGCTCTCGCGTCTGCAGACGCCTGGTCTCACGAGCCGACGGTCTGTTCGCGACTGCCATGTCCCCGACTCTATCGCTGACACCGCGGGCGGTTCGCCGGCCGGATCAATCCGGGTTCGAGGCCGCCATACGTGCTTCGCGCTCCTCGTGGATCCGCACCAGTTCACGGAACCCGATGCGGTTGTACTTCGGTACCGGTTGGATGCCCCATTCGTCCTGGGCGGTGTCCTTGCCCTCGGCGCCTTCGGGCGCGCCCAACGCCGGGTACGGAACCTGGCACTCCAGCGCGTCGTCGGAGTAGCGCACCTTCAAGAGCTCACTGCATATCTCGGTCAGGCTCAGCGTCGGATACCCGTAGTAGACCGCCATGAACGGCAGCGTGAACGCTCCCTCGATGACCAATGCCACCAGGCACACCAGGACGGCTCGTTTGATCCACTTGTGCATCCGTGCGTAGTAGGGCGTGGTGCCGGGCGCCAGGTCGTCGGCCTTCTCTTCGGTGGTTGTCACGTCGGCTCCTTCAGTCGGAGAAGATCTCGCGGTTCACGGTGTGCAGGTAGGGGATTGCGAGGAACGGGGTGATGTAGAAGATGTCGTAGAGCCACCAGCCGACCACGGGGAAGATGACGCCGGCGAAACGCACGTCGGCGAACATGGTCATGTTGAACACGTAGACGCACCAGATCAGCACACCCATCCAGCAGGTGACGATCATCCACTGGTGGCCCCAGCGCTTCATCTGCAGGAACCCGATCGCGGCGGCGCAGCGCATCGCGAAAACGGTGACGATCATGCCGAACACCATCGACTTCTCGCCGGGCCCGGCGGCGCCGCCGACCCACAGTTCGTTGTAGTGCCAGAAGTAGCCGGCGTCGAACATCGCGCCCCAGCCGACCATCAGCACCCGGTTGATCAGGGTGTGGTTCGCGACGAGATCGAGCGCCCAGCCGAGGCTGTTGAGCATGCCGTCGATCAGCACCAGGTAGCCGATCAGCGTGACGATCATCGGCCGCACCGACAAGCCCGCGCGGAGGGCTTGCCGCTGCAGCCAGACGCCGCGCATGAAGATCGGGAAGCCGATGACCCCAGGGGCCCACATGCCCATGAGCGCGGCACCGGTGATCATCCACTTGTCCGCGCGGCGCTGCGCCAGCCGCGAATCCTCGTGATGCTCCTCGAGACTGGGGGACCCGCCGGGCGGGCCGGTCGCCGTGGCGGTTGGGCCCGAAGTGCGTTTGGGCGTCGGGAAGTTCACAATTCCCACCAACCGCGGGCGAACGACATGTAGAGCTGGATGAGGAACATCGACAACAGGTAGCCGTAGATGACGATCTGCAGGACGATGAGCGCCTTCTTGCGCTTCTTCTCCTTCTGATCCACCATGGCGGCGGCTCCTTCCTAAAGGGCGGTGTTCGAGTCGTCGGTGTCGCCGAGGCTGGCCACCGCCAGTTCGCGCAGGCCTTCGGTGATGGCGCCGTCGCTGGACAGTGGGGCCAGGATGCATGCCTCCGCGGCCTCCGGTGCGGCGGCCCCAGCGGCGATCAGCGCGGCCGCGGTGACGAGCACCCGGGTGGACGGCGGCTCGAAGTGGAACACGTCGTCAGCGGTGCGGATCGCGGTGGCGCACCGCACCAGTCGATGGGCGGTCCGCTCGTCGATGCCGGTCTCGGCGACGATGACCGCGGCTTCCCGATCAGGGGGCAGGTACCGCATCGGCAGGGTCACGAACCGTTGGCGGAAGGACGGTTTGAGCTCCTTGAGCGAGCTGCGGTAGGCGGGGTTGTACGAACACACGAGCATGAACGCCTCGGGTGCCTCGACGACCTCACCGGCGCGGTCGAGGTACAGAGCCCGTCGATGATCGGTCAGCGAGTGCAGGATGGCCAGCGAATCGTGGCGCGCCTCAACGACTTCGTCGAGGTAGCAGATCGCTCCGGCCTTGACCGCCCGAGTGAGTGGGCCGTCGGTCCACACCACGTCGCCGCCGGTGATCATGAATCGACCGACGAGATCGGAACTGGTCAGATCGTCGTGACAGCTGATGGTGACCACCGGCCGCCCCAGCAGCGACCCCATGTGCTCGACGAGCCGCGTCTTGCCGCATCCGGTCGGGCCGGTCAGCATGACAGGTAGTCGCTGGTGGAACGCCTGCTCGAAGAGCTGGACCTCGTTGCCGTTGGCGCAGTAGGTGTCTGTCATGCGGAAACCAGCTCCCGATGGACATGCGCGAGAACCCGGGGAAGGTCGTCGACGCGCCGAATGCGTTGAGATCGCTTCGGGCCGAACACCTCCGGCAGCGGGTCGACGCGGGCGGGGCCGACACCGACGTAGTACATGGACACTCCGGCTTCGGCCGCTTCGTCGACGGCGTGCGCGGCATCGGCCCAGGCGTAGCGGCCCTCGTACCCTTCGTCGGAGATCAGGCCGTCGCCGATGACGATGATCAACCGCCGCTCGGACGGCTGCGCGAGCACACGGCTGGTCAGGTGCCGCAACGGCGCTCCGAGGCGGGTGTATCCGCCGGCCGTCAGCCCGAGGCTTCCTGGCGGGACGAACCGGCGTTCCCCGAAGTCCTTGAGGCAGCTCACTTCCACCCGATGGCGGGTGTTGCCGGTGAAGACGAAGATGCCGTGGCGTTCCCGGGCTGCCGTCATCGCCCGCGACAGCGCGTCGGCGCAGGCCAGCTCCAACCGGAAGATCGTGCCGCCGTGCACGCCCAGCGACGAGCTGCCGTCCAGCAGCAGTGCAGTGGTCACATCGCGGCTGCTGGGCAGCAACTCCCGGAACACCCGGGGCTCGACGGCCTCACCTGTCCGCACATCGATGAAGTGGTCGACGTACTGTGCGACATCGAGATCCGACCCGTCCTCCAACCGGTTGCGCATGGCTCGGTGAGTGTGCTCCTCGAACCACATGCGCAGCTCGGCAGAGCTCGGCGCGGGTCGGCGGATCCGACTGGCGTGGTTGCGTTCCACCACCGCGACGTGGTCGGGTATGAAGCTGCTCGTCCAGGCATTCCACTCCGGATACGGGATGCCGGGCCGGTGGTCCGGGGTGATGTCGACATCGTTGTCCTGCGGTCGGCTCGGTGGTGGCAGATTCGTATTGCGCACACCGCCATCCCCGCCCGCCGGAACGGAATACGGACGCGGAAGCCGCTTCTGAGTGGTCGTCCACGGAAGCCTGCCGAGGGTGCGCCGTAAGGTGTCGGCCACGCCACGGGGCTCGGTGTAGGCGCGCGGCAAGTTTCCCAGCAGCGGATCGACGATCAGCGGCCGGCCCGTGCGCGCCAGCGTGACCGCATGTTCGAGCATCTGCGCGCCGTCCAGGTCGGTCGACGCGGCGACGAGATCGGGAAGTAACCGTTGCAGCTCGCGGATCAGCCCCGGCCAGTTCGAGGCGACCCAGCGGGCCGCGGCACCGGCCTCCACGAGGGTCAGCGCGAGGAGTTCCCGCGTGGTCAGCTCGTTCAACCGGTAACCGGTGAGAGCGTCCTTGGTGGGGGAGCATTGCAGCGCCACACCGCACGTCAGCGATCGCGGGGTCCAGTCGCGACACATTGCGGGGTAGGGGACACGGACCATGTCGAGTGCGGCGCTGAGGCCGAATCCGCGATGGTGTCCGGTCACCAGTTGAGCGCCCGCGCGGCGACGTCCGCTCAGTGCGACGGCGATGAGCGCGCAGCGTCGCTCTACCGTCATGGCGTGGGCATCGGACAGATCGGACATCGTGGTTTCAGAACGTGGTTTCAGAACGTGGTTTCAGAACGTGGTTTCAGAACGTGCCGATGTTGGAGAACATCCAGTACCAGAACCAGATGACCAAACCCGTTCCGCCCCAGGCGGCCACGTAACGCAGAATCTCCCAGATCCAGTCCGCCATGTCAGCTCCCCCCGTTCGTCGGTCCACGTCGTTTCCGTCTCTGCCGCCGGCGCAGTGGATGCGCCCACCGTTGGGTATGAGGTGAGGCGGTGCGCTCTTTGTAACCCTTACACTGATTGCAGTCAATGAGTAAAGTCATTCCTCTCAGTCGGAGAAGATCTCCCGGTTGACCGAGTGCAGGTAGGGGATGGCCAGGAACGGCGTGATGTAGAAGATGTCGTAGAGCCACCAGCCGACCACGGGGAAGATGACGCCGGCGAAGCGTACGTCGGCGAACATCGTCATGTTGAACACGTAGACGCACCAGATCAGCACACCCATCCAGCAGGTGACGATCATCCACTGGTGGCCCCAGCGCTTCATCTGCAGGAACCCGATCGCGGCCGCGATCCGCATGGTGAAGACGGTCAGGATCATGCCGACCTCCATCGCCTTCTCGCCGGGTCCGGCGGCGCCGCCGAGCCACAGTTCGTTGTAGTGCCAGAAGTAGCCGGCGTCGAACATCGCGCCCCAGCCGTTCAACAGGATCCGAGCGAGGATGGTGTGGTTGGCCACCAGGTCCAGTGCCCATCCGACGGTGTTGATCGCGGCATCGATGATGACCAGGTAGCCCAGCAGGGTGACCAGCATCGGGCGCACGCTCAGGCCGTCGCGCTGGGCCTTGCGCAACAGCCAGACGCCGCGCAGGAACAAGGGCAGACCGAAGATCCCGAGCGCGGCGGTGCCGATCAACAGGCTGCCGGAGATGAGCCATTTGTCGGCCTGGCGTTGGGCGCGCTGGGATGCGGCCATGTGTTCGTCGAGCCCGCTCGCCGACATCGGTGGTGAGGCGACCTTTGTGGTCCTGCCGCCCGATCCGGTGATCCGCAGGTTCATGTGCGCTGACTATAGTCAGTGAACAAACGTCGTCAACCGGCTTTCCGGTGTCTCGTCGACCAGACCGCGGGCCGATGGCGCGCGGTCCGTCAACCGTTCGACTGCCATGCGACCCCCAGTCGACTGAACCGTGGGCGAATCGTTGGTGAGAGTCAGGACACGGTCGTCAGATGACGGCGGGCCTCGACGGGACGATCGCCATCCCCTCGTCACCCGACCGAGCTGGTTCGCGGCCCCATATGGTGATTCGCCGCGGGGATGCCTCCCGCGCAGTCACTGCGCCAACTGCTCCCGTAACGCCCGCTTGAGCACCTTGCCGTAGCTGTTCTTCGGCAGCTCGTCGAGGAACTCGTACCGTTTGGGCCGCTTGAACCGGGCGATGCGGGTCAGCAGGTGCGCATCGAGCTCCGCCGGATCGGCCGTGCCGACGATGAAGGCGACGACGACCTCACCCCACTCCTCGTCCGGTGCGCCGACCACGCAGGCTTCGGTCACGCCGGGATGCTCGATGAGCACCTCCTCGACCTCGCGGGGGTAGATGTTGCTGCCGCCGCTGATCACCACGTCCTTCGACCGGTCCCGCAACGTGAGGTAGCCGCGGTCGTCGAACGAGCCCATGTCTCCGGTGTGCAGCCAGCCTCCCCGCAGTGTCGCCGCGGTGGCCGCGGGGTTGTTCCAGTACCCGGACATGACGACGTCGCCGCAGCAGACGATCTCGCCGATCTCGCCGATCGCGGCCGGTGTGCCGTCCTCGCGTACCACCGCGACGTCGACGCCGGAGCGCGCGTACCCCACCGATCCGAGGATCGCATCGTCCGCGCAGAGGTGGTCGGCCCGGCGCAGCCCGGTGATCGTCATCGGCGCCTCACCCTGCCCGTAGAGCTGGGTGAAGATCGGGCCGAACGCGGTCATCGCCTTCTTGAGGCTGTCGACGTACATCGGTCCGCCGCCGTAGACGACGGTGCGCAGGTGGCGCGGGCGGTCGCGGCCGGTTGCCACCAGGCGTTGCACCATCGTGGGCGCGAGGAAGGCGCTGCAGCCGGGATGGTGTTCGCACAGGTCGAGGAATTCGCCGGGGTCGAACGCCCCGGACTCCGGGATCACCTGCCGGGCCCCCCGCAACACATACGGCGGGATGTAGAGGCCCGATCCGTGCGACATCGGCGCACCGTGGACCAGGCTGCAATCCTGGTCCGGCGCATCGAAATCCGCGAGGTGGGCCACCGTCATCGCCATCAGGTTGCGGTGCGAGAGCATCGCGCCCTTGGAGCGGCCCGTCGTGCCGCTGGTGTAGAACAGCCACGCCAGTGCGGCCGGGTCGGTGTCCGGCGCGGCGGCGGGTTCGGTGCGGAACCACTGCTCGTACGATTCGCCGCCGACCGTCTCGACCGGCACGTCCAGGTCGAGCCGCGCGGCGATCTTCGGGGACGCGAACACCTGTGCCGCACCGGAATCGACGACGATGTCGGCCATCTCCCGCGGGTGCAGCTTGTAGTTGATCGGGACGTACACGAACTCCGCGGCCCAGATCCCGAACATCAGCTCGACGATCTCCGGGCGGTTCTCCGAGGCCACCGCGATCCGGGTACCCGGCGCGCCCTGCAGGGAGCCGGCCAGTCGCAGTGCGCGCTCCCGCAGTCCCGCCCACGTGACGACCCGTCGCTCACCGCAGTACACCGCACCGCGGTCGCCGAATCGCGCGGCGGCCTGGTCGAGCAGCGCGAACAGGTTCACGGCCGCGCGACCCATTCGGCGGACAGCGCGAAGTCCGACAGGTACTTGGTCGAACTCCAGCCGCCGTCGACGACGATGGTCTGCCCGTTGATGAAGCTGCCGGCCTCGGAGCACAGGAACGCCACTGTGGCGGCGATGTCCTCGACCTTGCCGAGGCGCGGATACGGCGTCATCTCGGTGTTGATCTTGCGGAACCGCTCGTCGTCGAGGCGGTGGGCCACCATCGGTGTCAGCGTGACCCCGGGGGCGACGGCGTTGCACCGGATCCCCTGCGGGCCGTACTGGCAGGCGATGTGAGTGGTCAGCGCCGTCAGCCCGCCCTTGGCCGCGGAGTACGCACCGCCGCGCAACCCGCCGACGACCGCGAACGTCGACGTGACGTTGATGATCGCCGACCCGGAGCCCATGTGCGGGATGACGTCGCGGGCCAGCCGGAACGGTGCCCGCAGCATCAGACCGAGGAAGTAGTCGAGGGTTTCGTCGTCGGTCTCGTGCAGCGGTTTCGGGCTGCCCACCCCGGCGTTGTTGACCAGGACGTCGACGTGCCCCCAGCGCTCCACGGCGGCGGCCACGACGCGCTGCGGGCCGTCGTCGGCGGTCAGGTCGACGGCCAGCGTCTCGATCCGGTCGGGATCTCCGACGGCAACGCGCAGTTCGGCGAGCCGTTCCTCGTCGCGGCCGGTGCCCAGCACCGCCATCCCGGCCTCGGCGAGCATGGTGGCGCACCCGAAGCCGATGCCGCTGCTGGCCCCCGTCACGATCGCGACCCGCATCTCACTGCCCCTTCTGAGTCGTCAGCACCGACCGGATCCGGTGCTTGAGAACTTTTCCGGCGTCGTTGCGCGGCAACGAGTCCCAGATCGCCACCTGTTCGGGAATCTTGAACGGAGCCACCCCGTGGGCGCGCAGTACCCGGCTCAGGTCCGCCACGTCCGGGCCGGGGCGTTCGGTCGGCACGATCACCGCACAGGCCCGTTCGCCCGTGCGCTCGTCGGGGACCCCGACCACGGCGATCTCCGCGATCCCGACCTCACCGGCGAGCAGGTCCTCGATCTCCTTGGGGGAGATGTTCTCGCCGTTGCGGATGATGATGTCCTTCGCGCGTCCGGTGACGACGAGGTGGCGACCGTCCCACCGGCCCAGGTCACCGGTGCGGAAGAACCCGTCCTCGTCGAACGAGTCGAGGTCGTCCTCCGGGTGCAGGTAGCCGACGAGCATCTGCGGACCGCGCGCCCGGAGCTCGCCGTCGACCAGGCGGACCTCGGCGATCCCCGGCCTGCCGTCGGTCTCCGCGGCGTGTTCCGGGTCGTCGAGTGCGCCGACGGTGGTGACCGGGACTTCGGTCGACCCGTACACCCGGCTCACCGCCGCGCGCGTGAAAAACGCGGTGGCCCGCCGGATCAGCGACGGGGGAACCGACGCCCCGCCGCAGATGAACACCTTCAGGTCCGGCAGCCGGGTGTCCGCACGCTCCGCCGCGGCCAGGAGTTGTTCGAGGAACGGGGTGGCGCCCGCCATGTGCGTACATCGCTGCGCGGTCATCAGCGCGACGGCCGCGTCGGCGTCCCAGCGTTCCATCAGCACCGCGGTCGTTCCCAGCAGCAGCGGGCACTCGAACGCGTAGATGGACCCGCCGATGTGGGCGATGGGGGAGGGCACGCAGAAGGTGTCACCCGGCTCCACCCGCCAGTGATCGCGGATCTGGCAGATCAGCGCGTGGATTGAATTGTGCGTGTGCAGAACGCCTTTGGGCCGTCCGGTGGTTCCGGAGGTGTACATGACCATCCGAACCTCGTCCGGAGCGGCCGTGTGCAGGGAGCCGGGCGGCGGATCGTCGAACAGGACCGGATACGGGGTGTGGCCTGCGGCGTCACCACGAACCACCACCACCTCGGGTGGGCGGTCCAGCGTGGCGGTCACCCGGTGCAGCATGTCGGCGTAGTCATGCCCGCGGAAGCGGCCGGGGACGAAGATCATCCGGCTGTCCGCGTCGTCGAGCAGGAAGCGCAGTTCGTGGTCGCGCAGCGACGGCAGGATCGGGTTGACGACCATTCCGGCGAGCGTCGCCCCGAGGTACACCACCGCCGCCTCGTGCCAGTTGGGCAGCATGAACGACACGACGCTGCCGGGCGCCATCCGCGCGGTGAGTGAAAGCGCCAGCGCGGTGGCGTCTTCCAGCAGGCCGGCGCAGGTGAGCCGGTGGGCGCCGTCGAGCACGACGACCCGGTCGGGGGTGTCGCGCGCGGCGTCGCGCAGGGTGTCGGCCAGCGTGCGGTCGACCCACAGGCCGCGGGCGTAGGCGTCCGCGACGCGGCTGTCGTCGGAGCGGAGGGGCACCGCTCAGCCCTTGACGCGGCGCATCGTCATCAAATGCCGGTAGCGGGTCGACGGATGGGTGTTGACGGTGACCTGGGCGACCTCACCGTCGGAGGTGATGTAGGTCCGCTGCATCTGCAGGGCGGCGTCGCCGGCTGCGACGCCGAGCTTCTCGGCCAGTTCAGCCGACAGCACCACCGCGGCGATCTCCTGGTGCACCTCGACCACGCTGACCCCGAACAGGTCCTCGATCAGCGGGAAGATCGGTCCGGTGTGGCGGGGCAGCAATCGGCCGACCGCGGCGAATGCGCGGTTGATGTAGTACTCGGTGCGGCAGATCGGGGTGGACGCCGCGTCGGCCTGCCGGAACCCCTGCACCGCAAGCCATTCCGAGCCGACGGCGAGGTGTGTCCTGGCGGCCAGCTCCTCGTCCACGGTCACGGTCGTGTTCGACTCGATCGTGAACTGCGCGCCCGCGGCGAACGCCAGCAGATCGTCGATCGACATCACGTCCTGCGCGTAGGTGTTGCCCTCGGGGCGGGGCACCACCAGCGTGCCCGCCCGCGGCCGCGAGGTGACCAGGTTGTCCTCGCGAAGCCGGCGCAGTGCCTCGCGGATGGTGAAGCGGCTCACCGCGAACCGCTCACACAGTTCGTGTTCGGTGGGCAGCTGTGAGCCGACGGGGTACACCCCGTCGACGATCTCCTTGCGCAGGGTGCGCGCCACCTGCAGGTAGCGGTGCTCGGGGTGGGTGACGCTCATGCCGGTGCGGTGTCCCGCCGCAACGCCAGCACGCTGCCGTCGCCGTCGGCGGAGACGAACAGCGTGCCGTCCGGTCCCATGGCGATCCCGGCGAACGGGCCCTGCGGTCCGGAGAACGGCGGCATCCCGCGCAGCGGTTTGGGATGCACGCCCGGGGGCGGGCCGACGGGCAGGCCGGACGCGATGGTCCGGCGCTCTCCGCTGTTCATGTCGACGGCGAGCACCTCCTTCGCGCCGGCGTCCACGACGTAGAGGATCCCGCCTTCGGTCAGCAGTCCCTGTGGACGCTGCAATCCGTCGATCACAGGGACGACGTGGCTTCCGGCCAGGCGCACCACGCGGCCTGCGCCGGATTCGGCGACCAGCGGTGTTCCGTCGGGCGCGACGGCCACCCCGATCGGGTCCCGTAGACCTGACGCCAGAAGCTGGACGGTGCCGCCGTGCGCCGAGTGCACCCGCCCGGTGCCGAGCTCTGCGAACACCACCGCCCCTCCCGGGGCGAGGGCGATTCCGTAGAGCTGGTCGAACCCGTCGGCGATCACGTTGCTCTCGCCCGTGGCGGGCCGGTAGCGCGTGACCTGCCCGCCCGACGTGGTGACCACGAATTCACCGCTCCCCGCGGCGGCGAGCCCGCGCAGGAAGCCGGGGTAGCCCGGAGTGAACAGCATGCCGACCGTCTGCAGGGAACCGTCGGCCCGCAGCGCGTAGAAGTAGGTGCCGTCGGCGACGTAGAGCGTGCCGTCGTCACCGACCGCGAGGTCCAGCGGCCAGTTCAAGCCCCCGGGCAGGGTGGTGCGGGTCTCCCCGTCGGGCAGGATCTCGGTGATCTCGCCGGTGAAGTTGGACACGAAGAGCCGGTCACCGACGAAGGTCAGGTTGTCCAATCCCGGATGCAACTGTGCGAGTGAGGCTTTCGACCCGGTGCGGGGGTCGATGCGCAGCACCTGGCCGTTGGCGACCTGGGTGGAGACGATGTTGCCGTGCCGGTCGAACTTGACCGCGTCGGGCACCCCGAGGTCGCCGGCGACCCGTTGCGGCTCACCCCCGTCAGGATTCACTCGCCAGATCTCGTTGGCGGTCATCAGCGGGTAGTACAGCAGTCCGTCCGGACCGGCCTCCATCGCGTTCGGCGAAGGCAGGTTCTCGGCCAGGACGCGGACGATTCCGCCGTCGCGGTCGAGTTCCATCAGCCGCCCACCCTCGCGGCACTCATTGACGAACAGTCGGCCGTCGTGCACGGTGATGCCGTTGGCGCAGGGCAGATCATCGCGCAGGACCCGGGTCCGCCCGTCGCTCGCGCGGACGCTGACCCGCCCTTCCATCACCTCGGTCGCGTACAGGGCGCCGTCCGGACCGAAGGCCACGTCGTCGGGGCTGACGATGTCACCGCCCTTGGGGCTGACCGTCTCGAGGCTCCCGTCCACGAGGTCCAACGCGCTGATCTGGCTGCCGGTCACCTGGGCGACATACACCCGCCCGTCCGGTCCGGTGCGCAGCCCGTTGGCGCCGAACAACCGGCTCGGCGCGGTCAGCCGCTCGACGGTCCATCCGTCGGCGGCGGTCGGCCGCGCACCGGGGTAGCGGGTGGCCTGCAACGACTCGGTTGGCGACGTCATGGCTGGCGACGTTATCAACACCGACTAGTCCAGACAATAGGTGCGCAAAGCCTCCGTACAGCCCTTGACTGCCGGATTATCGCTGCGGAATAGTGTTCTGCAATATGCAGAGCACCGTATGTCGTCCGGACAAATAGGCTTCCGGATGCAGGACACCCTGGGCCTCGGCGGCCGCGTCGTCATCGTCTCCGGCGCGGGCGGTGGCGGCATCGGCACCACCGTGACCGAGCGGGCCGCCTCGGCCGGCGCGACCGTCATCGCCGTCAGCCGCAACCAGGACAACCTCGACCAGCACGTCGGCCCGCTGATCGACAAGGGTCTGTCGATCGTGACGGTCGCCGCCGACGCCTCGACCGACGACGGCATCGCAACCGTGATGGACGCCGCCCGGCGTATCGACGGCGCCCTCTACGGTCTGGTCAACGTCGCCGGCGGCGCCGCACCCGCGACGTGGATGCCGGCCACCCGCGTCACCCGCGACGACTGGCGGGCGCTGTTCACCGCCAACCTGGAGACCGCGTTCTTCATGAGCCAGGCGGTGAGCCGGGAGCTGCGCAGCCAGGGTCGCAACGGCTCGATCGTCTCGGTGTCCTCGATCAGCGGGATGAACACCGCACCGTTCCACATCGCCTACGGCACGGCCAAGGCCGCGATCGTCGCCATGACTCGCACGATGGCCGTCGAACTCGCCCTCGACGGAATCCGGGTCAATGCCGTCGCGCCGGGTGTCACCGAGACCGCCGCGTCGGCCACTTACGTCGACGAGGACCCCGTGCGCGACCGCACCGCCATCGCGATGGGCCGCCGCGGCACCCCGGCCGAACAGGCCGACGCGATCCTGTTCCTGCTGTCGGACATGTCGAGCTACATCACCGGGCAGACGCTGCTGGTCGACGGTGGCCTCGACCTCAAGTGGACACACCTGGGCGCCGACAACACGTCGCTGTTCCTCAAGGACGAGAACTTCCGCTCCGCGATCAAGGAGGTCTGATGACGGATACGGAAATCGAAGTGGCCGAGGAGCTCTCGGAACCGATGACCATCGGCGTGGAGGCCTACATCTCCGAGGAGTACGCACGCGCCGAACGGGACAAGCTGTGGCGCAAGGTCTGGTTGCAGGTCGGCCGGGTCGAGGAGCTTCCCGAGATCGGCAGCTATCTGACCTACGACCTCCTCGACGACTCGATCATCGTGGTGCGGACCGGGCCACAGGAGTTCGCGGCGCACCACAACGTGTGCATGCACCGTGGCCGCCGGCTGATCGACACCCCGGACGGCGCGAAGAACGCCCGCGGCCGCGCGCGCAAGTCGTTCGTCTGCGGCTTCCACGGCTGGACCTACGGGCTCGACGGCACCTGCACCCACATCCGCGAACAGGACGACTGGCAGGGCAAGCTCACCCCGCGTAACACCCACCTCGCCCCGGTGCGGGTCGACGCCTGGGGTGGCTGGCTGTTCGTCAACATGGACCCCGACTGTGAACCGTTGGCGGACTACCTCTTTCCGGCGGCGAAGATCCTCGATCCGTTCGGCCTCGAGAACATGCGCTACAAGTGGCGCAAGTGGCTGAACTTCGACTGCAACTGGAAGGTCGCGCTCGAGGCGTTCAACGAGACCTACCACGTGTTCACCACGCACCCGGAGTTCAACCGCTTCGGTGAGTTCAAGGGCTGGGCGAAGGCGCAAGGCAAGCACAGCAACATCGGCTACGACGCCCCGAAGGGCATGGACGAGACCAAGTCCAAGATCCGCCTCGGCACCGGCGACCCGCGCATCTCGACCGCGGAGATGCAGGTGTACACCATGGAGGAGACCAACGCCACCACCACACAGACGCTGGTCAACGCGGCCAAACGGCTGGTCGACGAGCTGCCCGAGGGCACACCGGCCGACGAGGTGCTGCAGCACTGGCTGGCGTCGGCGCGCCGGGACGACGAGGCCCGCGGCGTCATCTGGCCGACGATCCCGCCGGACATCCTCGGCCAGAGCGGCACCGCATGGCAGATCTTCCCCAACTTCCAGATCGGCCAGGGCCTGACCAGCGCGCTGTGTTACAGCGCCCGGCCCGACCCGAGCTACGACCCGAACAAGTGCATCTTCGAGGTGGCGGTGTTCGAGCTGTACCCCGAGGGTCAAGAGCCCGAGACCGAATGGGTCTACACCCCGAAGGACTCCCCGAACTGGCTGTCGGTGCTGCCGCAGGACTTCTCCAACATGGCGGCCGTGCAGCAGGGCATGAAGTCGGCGGGCTTCCCCGGCACGCTGCCCAACCCGTACCGCGAACGCAGCACGGTCAACCTGCACTACCAGCTGTCCAAGTACATGGGCACCGGCGAGCCACAGGAGTTGTGATTTCGGTGTAGCCAGTCGCGCTCAGCGCAACCAACTACACCGAAATCGTTAGGAGAGACATGACCACCTGCGGTCCCACCGAGACGCCCACCGACATCGACATCGCCGCGCTGCGTGAGAAGTACGCACAGGAGCGGGCCAAACGGCTGCGCCCGGAGGGGTCGAAGCAGTACGTGGAGTTGACCGACGAGTTCGCCGGCTACTACGAGGTCGACCCGTACACCCCGGTCCAGCCCCGCGATCCGATCGTCGAGGACATCGACGTCGCGGTGCTGGGCGGCGGCTTCGGTGGGTTGCTGTCGGCGGCGCACCTGAAGAAGGCGGGCGTCGACGACGTGCGGATCATCGAACTCGGCGGCGACTTCGGCGGCGTCTGGTACTGGAACCGCTACCCGGGCATCCAGTGCGACAACGAATCCTATTGCTACATACCGCTACTCGAAGAGCTCGACTTCATGCCGAGCAAAAAGTTCGCCGACGGTGCCGAGATCTACGAACACTGCCGCAACATCGGCAAGCATTTCGGCCTCTACGACAAGGCGATCTTCTCGACCCAGGTGCGGGATCTGCGTTGGGACGAGGCGATCCACCGGTGGCGGCTGAGCACCAACCGCGGCGACGACATCCGCGCCCGGTTCGTGGTGCTGGCCTCGGGGCCGTTCCACCGGCCGAAACTGCCCGGCATTCCCGGCATCCAGGACTTCACGGGTCACGCTTTCCACTCGTCGCGGTGGGATTACGACTACACCGGCGGCGACACCAGCGGCAACCTGCACAAGCTCGCCGACAAGAAGGTCGCGGTGATCGGCACCGGCGCGACGGCCATCCAGATCGTGCCGTTCCTGGCGCGTGACGCCGGGCATCTGTACGTGTTCCAGCGCACGCCGTCGACGGTCGACGAACGCAACAACGCGCCCACCGATCCGGAGTGGGTCAAGACGCTTCAGCCCGGCTGGCAGAAGGAGCGGCAGCGCAACTTCCACGCCTGGACCTTCGAGGGAATGGCGCCGGGACAGCCGGACCTGGTGTGCGACTTCTGGACCGAACTCGGCCGCAACACCGCCGCGCGGGTGATGGCACTGGAGGATCCGGCGTCGCTGACCCCCGAGCAGTTCATGGCGATCCGCGAGGAAGAGGACTACAAGCTGATGGAGCGGCTGCGCCGCCGCATCGACGCCCTCGTCGCGGATCCGCAGACCGCCGAGGCGCTCAAACCGTACTACCGCTTCCTCTGTAAACGGCCGCTGTCCAACGACGAGTACCTGCCCGCGTTCAACCGCCCCAACGTCACGCTGGTCGACGTCTCGGACTCCAAGGGCGTCGAGAAGGTCACCGCCAAGGGGTTGGTCGCCGGCGGTGTCGAATACGAGGTGGACTGCATCATCTACGCCAGCGGGTTCGAGATCACCACCGACATCAGCAGGCGCTACTCCATCGACGCGATCGAGGGCCGAGACGGGCTGTCGCTCTACGACTACTGGCGCGACGGGTACAAGACGCTGCACGGGCTGACCAGCCGCGGCTTCCCCAACCAGTTCTTCACCGGCTTCACCCAGGTCGGCATCTCGGCGAACATCGCGGCGAACTACGAACTGCAGGGCGAGCACATCGCCTACGTCATCGCCGAGGCACTCGCGCGGGGCGCCGAGGTCGTCGAGCCGACGCAGGACGCCCAGGACGCCTGGTGCCGGACGATCAGGGAGACCGCCGTGGACAATTCGGCGTTCGACGCGTCGTGCACGCCGGGCTATTACAACAACGAGGGCGGCGGTGGCGGCGAGGGCATCCGCTCGCACCTGGGCGAACCGTATGGGCCGGGGTTCTACGCGTTCGGCGACCTGCTGGCGGCGTGGCGGGAGAAGGGCGATCTCGATGGCCTCGAACTCCGATAACGCCGAGTGCACGGGTGTTGCCGCCCCCACTCGGTGTTCGCGTACACCAACCGTGAAGTCGGCGCATGAGTGAGCTCAGGTACGACGGCCGCGTCGCCGTCGTGACGGGCGGCGGCCGCGGCCTCGGCCGGGCGTACGCGCTGTTGCTCGCCTCGCGCGGGGCGAAGGTGGTGGTCAACGACCTCGGCGGGAGCTTGACCGGCGACGGCAGTGACGCCGGACCGGCGCAGGACGTCGTGCGCGAGATCGCCGCCGCGGGAGGCGAAGCGGTCGCCACCGCCGACTCCGTGGCCACGCCTGAAGGCGGCAGGGCGATCGTCGGCACGGCGCTCGACACGTACGGCCGCCTCGACATCCTCATCCACAACGCCGGCAACGTGCGCCGCGGCCCGCTGCGGGAGATGAGCGATTCCGACTTCGACGACGTGCTCGACGTCCACCTGCGCGGCGCATTCCACGTGGTGCGGCAGGCCTTCCCGGTGATGTGCGACGCCGGCTACGGCCGCATCGTGCTGACCTCGTCGATCGGTGGTCTCTACGGCAACCACGACGTGGTGAACTACGCGGTCGCCAAGGCCGGGGTGATCGGGCTGTCGAACGTCGCGGCCATTGAGGGCGCCGCGCACGGTGTGAAGAGCAACGTGATCGTGCCCGCCGCCGTCACCCGGATGGCCGAGGGCATCGACACGTCGGCCTATCCGCCGATGGAGCCGGAACTGGTCGCGCCCACCGTCGGCTGGCTGACCCACGAATTCTGTTCGGTCACAGGCGAGATGTTCATCGCGCTCGCCGGGCGGGTCGCCACCGCCGTCGTCGCCGAATCGCCGGGTGTGCACCGGCCGTCGTGGACCGTCGAGGACGTCGCCGCCGACCTCGATGCCATCCGCGACCGTTCCCGTCCCGTCGTCTTCCCGGTCGTCCCCGACGGGCACAACGCCCACATCCGCTACAGCTTCGCGATGGCCGCCCAGAAGGCGAACACCTGATGCCGGGGCCGCTGGCAGGTGTGCGCGTCGTCGATCTGACCGCGATGGTCATGGGACCGTACTGCACCCAGATCATGGCCGACATGGGCGCCGACGTCGTCAAGGTCGAGCCACCGGAGGGCGACAACACCCGGTACATCTCGGTCGGCCCCGCGCCGGGGATGAGCGGGGTGTTCGTCAACGTCAACCGCGGAAAGCGTTCGGCGGTGCTGGATCTGCGCAGCGACGACGGAAAGGAGGCGCTGCGAGCCCTGATCGCCGGTGCCGACGTGTTCATCCATTCCATGCGGGCCAAGGCGATCGCGAAGCTCGGATTCGGCTACGCCGACGTCGCCGCGATCAATCCGGCCGTCGTCTACACCAACTGCTACGGCTACGGCCGCCGCGGCCCCGACCGCGATCTGCCCGCCTACGACGACACGATCCAGGCCGAATGCGGGATCCCCGCCGTCCAGGAACAACTGACCGGCGAGGCGAACTACGTCGGCACGATCATGGCCGACAAGGTGGCCGGGTTGACCGCCCTGTACGCCACGATGATGGCCCTGTTCCACCGCGAGCGCACCGGCGAAGGCCAGGAGGTCGAGGTCGCCATGTTCGAGACCATGGCCGCCTTCATGCTGGTCGAACACGCCAACGGCGCCATGTTCGACCCGCCACTCGGACCCGCGGTGTATCCGCGCACCGTCGCACCCAACCGCAGGCCGTATGCCACCAAGGACGGTCACATCGCGGTCCTGATCTACAACGACAAACACTGGAACGCGTTCGTCGACGCGGTGTCGCCGGTGTGGCAGAGCGACGTGTACGCCACGCTCGAGCGGCGGGCGCAGCAGATCGACACCGTCTACGGGTTGGTGGCCGAAACCCTCAGGGAGCGCACCACCGAGGAATGGCTGGCGCTGTTCCGGGAACTGGAGATCCCGGCCGCACCGATCCAGACCCCCGACGCGCTGTTCGACCACCCGCACCTCGCCGCCGTCGGCATGTTCGAGACCGTGCAGACCGCCCACGGCCCGGTGAGGTTCCCCGGTGTGCCGACGTGGTTCTCGCGCACACCGGGACATGTGCGCGGGCCCGCGCCGGAGCTGGGCGCCGACACGGCTGCCGTGCTCACCGAACTCGGCCTGGAGCCCGCCGAGCCTACGGTTGATGACGCAATTGCGGCGGAATCGGTCACCAACCGTCGTGTCGGCGTCCGGGAGGCGCGATGAGCCTGGACTTCGACATCGGCCCGGCGGCCGCGCGGTTGCGCACCGAGCTGCGTGAGCTGGTGAAACAGCATGTGCCAAACGACTTTCTCGGCGCGTTCACCGACGACCCCGCCGATCTGGAGGTCGCGCAACGGTTCTGCCGCCTGCTGGCGGAGCGGGAACTGCTGTGTATGGCGTGGCCGGAGGAGTTCGGCGGCAGGGGAGGTTCGATCTGGGAGCAGACCGTCGTCCGCGAGGAGATGTGGGCCCACCACGAACCACGCGGTGCCCAGTACATGGGCGTCAACTGGGTCGGGCCGATCATCATGCGGCACGGCACCGACGCACAGCAGCGCCGGCATCTACCGCCGATCGCGCGCGGCGAGGTGATCTGGTGCCAGGGCTTCTCCGAGCCGGAGGCCGGCTCCGACCTCGCGTCGCTGCGCACGACGGCGCGGCGCGACGGCGACGGCTGGCTGGTCAACGGGCAGAAGATCTGGACGTCCTACGCGACGATGGCGCAGTGGTGTTTCCTGCTCGCGCGCACGTCCCGCGGTGAGCGCAAACAGCAGGGGCTGACGATCTTCCTGGTGCCCATGGACGATCCGGCCATCCAAGTCCGGCCGATTCGCACGATGCTGGGGCCGCACCACCTCAACGAGGTCTTCTTCGACGATCTGCGAGTGACGGACGCCGACGTGCTGGGCACCGTCGACGAGGGATGGACCGTCGTGGGTGACGTGATGGCGTTCGAACGCGTGGGTATCGCCCGCTACGCCCGGTGTGAACGTCTCCTCGCCGCCGCGCCCGCGGTGCTCGCCGACCGGTGGGAGGACCTACCCGAGGAGCTGCGCGGCCGCTGGGTGCGGATGCTCACGCACTGCCGCCGGGCCCGGCTGATGGCGTACCGCATCGTGGAGCTGCAGAGCAGCGGACGGATCCAGCCCGGGGACGCGGCCGCCTACCGCATCGCGGTGACGAAACTCGACCAGGACAGCGCGGAGGTCCTGATGGACATCGCGGCCGAAGTGGCCCGCGACGATTCGCGGGCAGCCTGGTTTCTCGGCGAGGTCGGGGACCACTGGCGGTACTCGCAGGCGGCGACCGTCTCGTCGGGCAGCATCGAGATGCAGCGCATCCTGCTTTCGCGTGCCATGCTGGCGGCCGCCCGATGATCCTCGACCTCGGCGACGACGCCGGCGAATACGGCCGGCAGGCCCTTCGGGCGTTCGAGGCGGCCGGTGGGGACCTACTCGTGCAGCGGGCGGAAGCCAAACCAGCCGAACGGGAATCGCTGGTCGGACCGGTCCTGACCGAGCTCGGCGCCTGGGAGCTCGACGTCCGCGGCGAGGCCGACGAGCTCGAAGCGGCCGCGGCCCTGTGCCGCAGCGCCGGCTACTGGGCCCTGCCCTACCCGGTCGCCGAACGGCTGGCCAGACCGGCCGATCTCGACGTGGACGGTCTCGTGGTGGTCGCGGCCACCCGCCCGTCGGGCGCCCTGGCCGGGCTCGAATTTCGCTGGGTAGCAGTGACATTGGCGGGCGTGCGGAGCAGGGTGACGGGTCTCGGGCCGGACGGACCCGCCTTCGTCACCGAACTGGAACTGTCCGCACTCGACGACGCCGGAGTCGGTGACCTGGCGGTCGCCCTCACACTGCCCTGCTGGACGCTGCTCGGCATGCTCGACCGGGCGATCGACCTGACCGTGGCACACGTCACGCTGCGCAAGCAGTTCGGCCAGCCACTGGCGAGCTTTCAGGGGGTGCAGTTCCAGCTGACCGACGCGGAGGTCGAACGCAGCGGCGTCGACATCCTCGCGAAGTACGCGCTGTGGAGCATCGCCACCGGGAGACCCGAGGCCGTCGACGATTCCCTGGCCTTTCGGCTGGCGGCGATCGAAGCCGCCGAGGTGGTGTTCCGGGTCTGCCACCAGTTGCACGGTGCGGTCGGCTTCTGCGACGAGACGACGCTGTCGTGGCTCTCGCGGTACAGCCAACCGCTACGCCGCCTGCCGCTCGGGCTGTCGGCCACCCGGGCGCAGTTGACCCGCAGTGCGGGCCGGCGCGGGCTGACGGGGTTGTACGCATGAAGGTCCTCGTGATCGGCACGGGTTTCGGCAAGCACGCCGCCGCCCCGGCGTATGAGAGCGCCGGCTTCGACGTGGAGGTCGTCAGCCCACGCGACGAGTCCGCCGTGACGCGCGGGCTCGACTCCGGCGTCGACCTGGTCTCCGTGCACTCGCCGCCGTTCCTGCATGTCCACCACGTGTCGGCGGCACTGCAGCGTCGGCGGGCGGTCCTGTGCGACAAGCCGTTCGGCCGCACCGCCGAGGAGGCCACCGCGATGCGCGACCTGGCACGCGCCGCCGGCGTCCTCAACGTCCTCAACTTCGAGTTCCGGTGCCGCGAATCGTGGGCGAAGGTCAAGGACCTCGCCCACGCGGGCGCCATCGGCACCCCGACACATCTGAGCTGGAACTGGTTCGGGAACGGACTGCGCGGCCGCAGGTACGGGTGGATCAACGACGCCGGCCTGGGCGGCGGCTGGATCGGCGCCTACGGATCGCATCTCATCGACTACACCCGCTGGCTGTTCGGCAGCGAGATCACCGACTGCGGCGGCGTCCTGCGCATCGACGATCCCACCCACCCCGACGGCGACGGAACGCCACGCCAGGCCACCGCCGAGGACGCCTACGCCGCGTGGTTCGTGTTGGCCAACGGTGCCACCGCCGCCCAGGACACCGGCTTCGCCGCAGCCGTACCGACGCTCCCGCGCGCCGTGCTGTTGGGCACCGACGGTTCGATCGAACTGACCGCCGACACCCGACTCGTTCTGCGCACCGCCACCGCCGAGCCCGCGACCTTCGAGTTCGACCGCCCGGGACGGCCCGACCCCGCGCTGACGATGTTCTTCACCCGGGTCGCCGAGGCGCTGCGCACCGGTACGCAGATCGCGCCGTCGTTCGACGACGGGCTCGCCGTGGCGCAGGCGATGGAACGGTTGCGCACCAACGCAGTTCGTCCAGGGGCGCCGACGTGAGCACCGACGACTTCCGCGCCACCGTGCGGGCCTGGTGCGCACAACACGTCCCCGCGGACTGGCGCGAGACGCAGACCGGGGTGAGCGACGCGGAGTTCGTGCGGTTCCAGAAGGCCTGGTTCGCCGAACTGCGCAGCGCCGGATTCGCGGTGCCACACTGGCCCGCCGAATGGGGTGGCGGACTCTCGGTCTCCGAGCAGATCGTCCTCTACCAGGAGCTGGCCGCCCACGACGCGCCCCGGCTGGTGCTGGCGTTCGTCGGCATCCACCACGCCGCCGCCACACTGCTGGTGGCGGGCACCGAGGAACAACGCCGCAGACACCTGCCCGCGATCCTCGACGGCGAGATCTGGGTGCAGGGCTTCTCCGAACCGGAAGCCGGCTCCGACCTCGCGAGCCTGCGCACCACCGCACGCCGCGACGGCGACGCGTTCGTCGTCAACGGCCAGAAACTGTGGGCCAGCGGCGGTATGCACGCCGACCGGTGCCTTCTTCTCGCCCGCACCGATCCGGACGCCCCGAAGCGCTCAGGTATCTCGTACTTCCTGCTCGACATGACCACACCCGGCGTCGAGGTGCGGCCCATCCGCAACGCCGTCGGCGACTCCCACTTCTGCGAGATCTTCCTCGACGACGTCGTGATCCCGGCGGCCGACCTCGTCGGCGCCGAGAACGCGGGCTGGCAGGTCGCGCAGGCCACCCTGGGCGCCGAACGCGGGATGACGATGCTGGAACTCGCCGAGCGCCTGGCCAACGCGGGGTTCGACCGTTTGGTCCGATCCAGCCCCGTCGAGGATCCGGTCGTGGCCGACCGGTTGGCGCAGTTCGAATGCGAGATCACCGGGTTGCGGGGGCTGTGCCGCACGCTCGTCGAGAACGGCGCCCCGGGCCCCGCCGACGCGTCCATCGTGAAGCTGTACTACAGCGAACTGTTGCAGCGGCTCACCGATTTCGCCACGGAGATCGGCGGTCTGCCCGCCCATACGGTGGTGGCGAAACCGATGTCGAGCGGATGGGAGTCGGGGTCGTGGCTGCTCGACTTCGTCGGGTCGTGGGAGTGGACGATCCCCGGCGGGTCGAGCGAGATCCAGCGCACCATCATCGGTGAACGCGGCCTCGGGCTGCCTCGAGAACCGAGCGCGGTGTGATGGGCTTCGAGGAGTTCCACGACGAGCTCAGGTCCGTCGCGGCCGACGTGCTCGGCAAGGACCGCGCCGTCGACTGGCCCGTGCTCGTCGACAGCGGGTGGGTCGGACTGGAGGTGCCCGAAGGCTTCGGCGGGGCCGGTGCCACCTTCGCCGAGACCGCCGTGATCTGCCGGGAGATGGGCCGCGCCGTCACCGCGGGAAGCTACCTCGGCAGCGCAGTCTTGGCGGTCGGCACGCTGAATGCCCTGCAGCCCAGCGTCGTTCGCGACGAGCTGCTGGCCGGCGTGGCAACCGGTGACACCCGGGTAGCCGTCGCGCTCGAATCGCTGGACCTGGTGCCCGACGCCGATGGCGCCGACCGGGTTCTGCTGGTGGCCAACGGGGCGGTCGCGGTCGCCGACCTCGACACCACCCCGGTGCCCGTCGTCGACGAGACCCGTCGCCTGGCCAGGGTGTCGTCGCGGACCGTCGAGCCGCCGACGATGCTGCGCTTCGCCGGGGACGCCGACACCGCGGTGACCCGGCTCCGGGACCGCGCCGCAGTCGCGATCGCCTGCGACAGCCTCGGACTCGCCGAGGCGATGCTGTCCGCGACCGTCGACTACGCCAAGATCCGCCACCAGTTCGGCCGGCCGATCGGGTCGTTCCAGGCCGTCAAACACGCCTGCGCCGACATGCTGGTGCAGATCGAGGTGTGCCGCCGACTCGTCGACGCCGCGGTCGCCGCCGTCGTGGCCGGTGACGCGACGGCGCAGGCCGCCATGGCGAAATCGCACGTGTGTGGGGCCGCGGTCGACATCGCCGGTAAGGCCATGCAGCTGCACGGCGGGATCGGTTACACCTGGGAGAGCGGCGTCCACGTGTATCTCAAACGCGCCGCCCTGAACCGTTCGCTGTTCGGATCCCCTGCGGCGCATCGCAGAACGCTCGCTCAACGCTATCGGAGTCAAGGAGAGTAACCCCATGGGTGTCCCCGTCTACAAACGCATCCTCGACCTGTTCGAGGCCGAGGGCGTGAACACGCTGTTCGGCATCCCGGACCCGAACTTCGTGCACATGTTCACCGAGGCCGACGCCCGCGGCTGGTCGGTGGTGGCACCGCACCACGAGCTCAGTGCCGGGTTCATGGCCGAAGCGGCCTCGCGGATGACGGGCAGGCCGGGGCTGTGCATCGGCACCCTTGGGCCCGGCGTGGCCAACATCGCCGGCGCGATGATGTGCGCGTTGGTGGAGAACTCCCCGGTCGTCTTCCTCGGCGGTCAGCGCGCCCGCATCACCGAGCGACGGGTGCGCCGCGGCCGCATCCAATTCGTCAAGCAGGAAGGGCTTTTCACCCCGTCGGTCAAATACAGCAGCTCGATCGAGTACGCCGACCAGACCGACGAGATCGTGCGCGAGGCGATCCGCCGCTCGATGTCCGGGACGCCGGGTCCGAGCTACATCGAATACCCGTCGCACGTCATCCTCGAGGAACTCGACGTCCCGGAACCGTTGCCACCCAGCCGATATCGGCTCGTCAACCAGGGGGCGGGGGAGCGGGAGGTCGCCGAGGCCGCGCGACTGATCCGCGAGGCCGACCGCCCGATCCTGCTGGTGGGCCACGGCGTGCACACCTCACGCACCCAGGAGCAGGTCAGGGAGCTGGCCGAGCTGATGGCGTGCCCGGTGATCCAGACCTCGGGCGGCACCTCCTACATCCCCGGCCTGGAGGACCGCACGTTCCCGTACCTGTTCTCCCCGGCCGCCAACGAGGCCGTCGAGCAGTCCGATCTGTGCGTGGCACTCGGCACCGAACTCGGGGAACCCATGCACTACGGCCGGACGCAGCACTGGGCCGGCAACGACGCGCACCGCAAGTGGGTCTACGTCGAGCAGGATCCCGCCGCGATCGGCGTGAACCGGCAGTTCGACGTACCCCTGGTCGGCGATCTGCGGGGAGTGGTGCCGCAACTCGTCGACGCGCTGCGGGACACGCCCCGGACCCCGTCGGCCGATCTCGCGGCCCTGGTCGAAGCCGACGCCGCCGAGCTGGCCCGGGTGGCCGACGAAGCCCCGACCGGCCGCACCCCGGTGCACCCGGCGCGCTTCGTCGTCGAGGCCACCAAGGCGTTCAACGAGTACGCCGAAGACGGCATCATGGTGCGCGACGGCGGGGCGACGGTGATCTTCCAGTGGACCTACTCGCAGGCCAAACCGCGCGACGTGATCTGGAACCAGAACTTCGGCCACCTCGGCACCGGGCTGCCGTACGCGGTCGGCGCCTCGGTCGCCGACGGCCGCAAGCGCCCGGTGATGCTGCTGACCAGCGATTCGGCGTTCCTGTTCCACATCGCCGAGTTGGAGACCGCCGCCCGTGAGGGTCTGCCGCTGGTGTGCGTGGTCGGTGTCGACCACCAGTGGGGACTCGAAGTCGGCGTCTACAAGCGCACGTTCGAGCAGCCGTCGCCGCAACCCGGTGTCCACTGGAGCAAGGAGGTCCGGATGGACAGGATCGCCGAGGGGTTCGGGTGCCACGGCGAGTACGTCGAGAAGGACGACGAGATCGGCCCGGCGATCCAACGCGCCTACGCCAGCGGCAAGACCGCCGTCGTGCACGTCTGCATCGACCCCAAGGCCAACTCCGAGGAGATGCCGAAATACGACCGATTCCGGACCTGGTATGCCGAAGGCACCCAGTAGCAGCGCGGACTAGGGAAGAGTGGACACATGCGTGAGTATCTGAAGTTCTACATCGACGGCGAGTGGGTCGAGCCGCTTCGCCCGAACACCCTCGAGGTCGACAATCCGACGACCGAGGAGATCTCCGGCAGGATCGCGCTGGGCTCCTCGGCCGACGTGGACCTGGCGGTCGCCGCCGCCCGCCGGGCGTTCCCGACGTGGTCGCAGTCCACCCGCGAGGAGCGCCTCGACCTGCTGCAGGCGATCCTCGCCGAGTACCAGAACCGGGCCGGTGACCTCGCCGATGCGGTGGCCGAGGAGATGGGGGCACCGCCGTCGCTGGCCGCGGGTCCGCAGGTGAACCTGGGCATCGGTCACCTGACCACCGCCATGGAGGCGCTGAAGAACTTCCAGTTCGAGGAGCAGCACGGGTCGACGCTGGTGGTGAAGGAGCCGGTCGGCGTGTGCGGCCTGATCACGCCGTGGAACTGGCCGCTCAACCAGATCGCCTGCAAGGTGTTCCCGGCGCTGGCCACCGGCTGCACGATGGTGCTCAAACCGTCGGAGGTGGCACCGTACTCGGCGCAGATCTTCACCGAAATCGTCGAGACGGCAGGGGTTCCCGCCGGTGTCTACAACCTGGTCTACGGCGACGGACCCGGCGTGGGCGCCCCGCTGTCGAGCCACCCGGACGTCGACATGGTGTCGTTCACCGGGTCGACGCGGGCGGGGGTCGAGGTGGCCCGCAACGCCGCGCCGACCGTCAAGCGGGTCACGCAGGAACTGGGCGGAAAGAGCCCCAACATCGTGCTCGACGACGACGACTTCGCCAAGAGCGTGACGGCGGGCGTGAGCGTGATGATGGTGAACAGCGGCCAGAGCTGCAACGCGCCGTCGCGCATGCTGGTCCCGAACTCCCGGATGGACGAGGCGATCGAGATCGCCAAGCAGACCGCAGGCGCGGTCAAGGTGGGCGATCCGGGCGACAAGAGCGCGATCGGACCGGTCGCGTCGAAGGCGCAGTTCGACAAGATCCAGGGCCTGATCCAGAAGGGCATCGACGAGGGAGCGACGGTCGTCATCGGCGGAACCGGCCGACCCGATGGGCTGGCGCAGGGCTACTACGTCAAGCCGACGGTGTTCGCGCACGTCACCAACGACATGACGATCGCGCGTGAGGAGATCTTCGGGCCGGTGCTGTGCATCCTGGGCTACGACGACCTCGACCAGGCGATCGACATCGCCAACGACACCGACTACGGGCTGGCGGGCTACGTCTCGGCCGCCGACCTGGACAAGGCCCGCGAGGTGGCCCGCCGGATCCGCGCCGGTTCGGTGGCGATCAACCACGGCTTCGACATGAGCGCCCCGTTCGGCGGCTACAAGCGCAGCGGCAACGGACGCGAGTGGGGCCCGTTCGCGTTCGACGAGTTCCTCGAGATCAAGGCCGCGCTGGGTTACGCGCCGGAGGCCGCCGCCCACTGACGCGCCGAGCCTACGGTTGTTGAAGGATTCCCGCGGATTTCGGTCAACAACCGTAGTCTCGCGGCCATGGTGGACGGGAAGTACGAGTACGGAATCGATTTCGCGCGCGTCGACGCCGTCGACTTCCACACGCATGTGGAGGTCGACGGCCACGGCCACGCCGCCTACGACGACGCGTTGGTCGAGGCCACGGCCGCATACTTCAAGCTCGACACCGGGGCGCTGTCGAGCGTCGACGCGCTCGCCGACCTGTATCGCCGCCACAACACCGCGGCCGTGGTGTTCACCATCGACGCGCGCACCGGAATGCGGCACGCCCCCAACTCGATCGAGGACCTCGTCGCCGGCGCGGTCCGCAACAACGACGTGCTGATCCCGTTCGGCAGCGTCGACCCGTGGCATGAGAGGCGCGCGGTGCACCGGGTCCACGAACTGGTCCGCGACTACGGCGTCCGGGGTTTCAAGTTCCACCCGAGCATGCAGGCGTTCGAACCCAACGACCGCCGCTTCTACCCGATCTACGAGGCGATCGCGGGTGCCGGCGTGCCCGCGCTGTTCCACACCGGGCAGACCGGGATGGGGGCGGGCCTGCCCGGCGGCCACGGCATCAAACTGCGCTACTCCGACCCGATGCTGCTCGACGACGTGGCCGCCGACTTCCCGGAGCTCACGATCGTGATGGCCCATCCCGCGGTGCCCTGGGTGGACGCGCAGATCTCGATCGCCGCGCACAAGGCCAACGTGTTCATCGACCTGTCCGGCTGGTCGCCGAAGTACTTCCCGCCCCAGCTGGTCGCCGCGATGCGGCGGCAGCTGCGCACGAAGGTGCTGTTCGGCACCGACTACCCGTACATCCCGCTCGACCGGTGGCGGCGCGACTTCGACGACCTCGGCATCGACCCGCGGTGCGGCGGCTGGTTCTCAAGGACAACGCGCTGCGGGTGCTCGGGCTGGGGTGATTCCGCCGAGCGTGAGCGTACTGCGAAGAATCTGCCGAATTCTCGCAGTGGATGCACGTTCGGCGCGACGGTAGGGAATCTTGACTGCCTCCCATGGCGTCCCCTACTGTGAGCGCAGTCACGTGTTGAAACGTTTCAAAACGAGGAGTGCTCATGGCGGAGACCACCGAGCGGGTCTGCTTCCTCCTCCAGCTCAAGCGTGACCGCATCGACGACTACCTCGCCGCCCACGAGCACGTGTGGCCGGAGATGCTCGACGCCCTGCGACGCACCGGATGGCGCAACTACTCGCTGTTCGTCCGCCCCGAGGACGGCCTGGTGGTCGGTTACTTCGAGACCGACGATTATGAGGCCGCCACCAACGCCATGGCCGACACCGATGTCAACGATCGCTGGCAGGCGACCATGGCGGAGTACTTCGACAACCGGCCCGATCACGCGATGGACCGACTCACCCACTATTTCCATCTACCCTGAGGACTGCCGTGAAAGTAGGAGCGCGCTCCACCACAGGCTGGAAAGCGACGATCTCCGTCGCGATGTCGAACTACATCGAGGCGGGGTCGATCATCGCGATCGCCACCAGCCTCGGTTTCTGGCAAGCGGAATTCGGCATCAGCAACTTCGGTGTCGGCCTGCTGGCGGCGTTGAGCGCCAACGCCTTCGGCGCCGCGATCGGTGCCATCCTGGGCGGCCCCCTGTGTGACAGGTTCGGCCGGAAGGCGATCTACACCTACGACCTGCTGGTGTACATGGCCGGCGTGCTGGTCGCCGCCTGCGCGGTGAACTTCACCATGCTGCTGATCGCGTTCATCGTCACGGGTATCGCGGTCGGCGCGGGCGTGCCGGCCTCGTGGACCTACATCGCCGAACAGGCGCCGTCGGTGCAGCGGGCCAAACACGTCGGCACCGCACAGCTGGCCTGGTCCACCGGACCGCTGGTCGGGTTCGCCCTCGCCGCCGCGCTCGCCCCGCTCGGACTGCTCGGATCGCGGCTGATCTTCGCCCACCTGTTCGTCGTCGCGGCGATCGTGTGGTGGATCCGGCAGGGTCTGCAGGAATCGCAGATCTGGCAGGACGAGGGCCGACACGAGTCGACACAGATGGCCTCGGCCGTCGGGGTCCGCGGCCTGCGTGGCCTCTTCTCCCGCAAGGTCAACATCACCGCGTTGCTCTTCCTCGGCGGGATCTATCTGTTCTGGAACACCGTCGCCGGACAGGCGGGCATCTTCATGCCGCGCGTCTACGACACCGCGGGCCTGCACAGCGCGGTCCAGCAGAACCTGCTGCAGGTGCTGGTGTGGGGTTGCACGGTGGCCGCGACCTACTTCGGATTCATGGGTCTCGCCGACCGGATGTCGCAGCGGCTGCTGTACGTCATCGGTGCGGCGCTGGGCATCGTGGGCTGGACCGTGCTGGTCGCGTTCACCGACGGCGGGGTCGCCACCATGCTGATCTTCGCGGTGCTGTGGGGTGTCTCCAGCGGTATCGGGGCCCAGGCTTTCTACAGCCTGTGGACCAGCGAACTGTTCGCCACGCCGTACCGCGCAAGCGCGCAGGGCGTCATGTTCTTCGTGGTGCGCACCGCCACCGGCCTGCTGTCCTACTTCTTCCCGACGATGCTCGCCGTCACCGGCCTGACCGGCGTGGGCCTGCTGCTCGTCGGCCTGCTCACCGTCGCCCTCGTCATCGGGGCCGTGTGGGCGCCGCGGACGCGGGGTAAGACCCTCAAACAGATCGAAGCCGAACGCTACGGCGCGCCCGTCGAACCGGCGACCGTCGAGAAAGCAGTTGTCACCCCATGAACCCGCTACTGGACAACCTCGAGATCGAACTGCCGTCATGGGCGTTCGGCAACTCGGGCACCCGCTTCAAGGTCTTCGGGACCCCCGGCACCGCGCGCACCGTCGAGGAGAAGATCGCCGACGCCGCGATGGTGCACCGGATGACCGGGCTGGCGCCGAGGGTGGCGCTGCACATCCCGTGGGACACGGTCGACGACTACGCCGCGCTGTCGGCGTACGCCAAGGACCACGGGGTGGAGCTGGGCACCGTCAACTCCAACACCTTCCAGGACGACGACTACAAGTTCGGCAGCCTCACCCACACCGACAAGGCGGTGCGCCGCAAGGCGATCGACCACCACCTGCACTGCATCGAGGTGATGAACCAGACCGGTTCGCGTGACCTGAAGGTGTGGCTGGCCGACGGCACAAACTATCCCGGTCAGGGCGACATCCGCGGCCGTCAGGAGCGGCTCGCCGAATCGCTGGCCGAGATCTACGGCCACATCGGCCCGCATCAACGAATGGTGTTGGAGTACAAGTTCTTCGAGCCGGCGATGTACATGACCGACGTGCCGGACTGGGGGACGTCGTACGCGCATGTGACCGCGCTCGGTGAGCGGGCGATGGTCTGCCTCGACACCGGCCACCACGCGCCGGGCACGAACATCGAGTTCATCGTCGCCCAGCTGCTGCGGCTGGGCCGGCTGGGGTCGTTCGACTTCAACTCTCGGTTCTACGCCGACGACGACCTCATCGTCGGGGCGGCCGATCCGTTCCAGCTGTTCCGCATCATGTTCGAGGTGGTCCGCGGCGGCGGGCTGGACCCGTCTTCGGGAGTGGCCCTGATGCTCGACCAGTGCCACAACATCGAGGCGAAGATCCCCGGACAGATCCGGTCGGTGCTCAACGTCCTCGAAATGACGGCCAGGGCGCTGCTCGTCGACACCGATGCGCTCACCGCAGCGCAGGAAGCCGCAGATGTGTTGGGCGCCAACGCGATCATCATGGACGCCTTCTACACCGACGTGCGTCCGCAGCTGGCGCAGTGGCGCACCGAGCGGGGCCTGCCCGCCGACCCGATGGCCGCGTACACCGAATCGGGATACCAGGACACCATCGCCGCCGACCGCGTCGGCGGCACACCATCGAGCTGGGGAGCGTGACGACATGACCGACACCGTGAGAGAACTGATCGAGCGCTCCAACCGGCTCGGCGCCGACCCGAAGAACACCAACTACGCCGGCGGCAACACCTCGGCCAAGGGGACCGAGACCGACCCGGTCACCGGCGCGCCGGTGGAACTGTTGTGGGTGAAGGGCTCCGGCGGTGACCTCGGCACGTTGACCGAGAAGGGCCTGGCCGTGCTGCGGCTGGACCGGATGCGGGCGCTCGTCGACGTCTACCCCGGCGTGGAGCGTGAGGACGAGATGGTCGCCGCGTTCGACTATTGCCTGCACGGCCGCGGCGGCGCGGCGCCGTCCATCGACACCGCGATGCACGGCCTGGTCGACGCCGCGCACGTCGACCATCTGCACCCGGACTCGGGTATCGCGATCGCGACCGCCGCCGACGGGGAAGCGCTGACCAAGCAGATCTTCGGCGACCGGGTGGTGTGGGTGCCGTGGCGGCGGCCCGGATTCCAGCTCGGCCTCGACATCGCCGAGATCAAACGGGCCAACCCGCAGGCGATCGGAACGATCCTCGGCGGCCACGGCATCACCGCGTGGGGGGACACGTCGGCCGAGGCGGAGGCGCACTCGCTGGAGATCATCGAGACCGCCGAACGCTACATCGCCGAACACGGCAGGACCGAACCGTTCGGGACGGCCCTGGACGGCTACGGCGCCCTGCCCGAGGAGCAGCGCCGCGCCAAGGCCGCCGAACTCGCCCCGTTCCTGCGCGGTCTGGTCTCCACCGACAAACCGCAGGTCGGCCATTTCACCGACGATCCGCGGGTGCTCGAATTCCTCGGCGCGAGCGAACATCCCCGGCTCGCCGCGCTCGGCACCAGCTGCCCCGACCACTTCCTGCGCACCAAGGTCAAACCGCTGGTGCTGGATCTGCCTGCCGATGCGTCGGTCGAGGACTGCAAGGCCCGGCTGGCCGCACTGCACGAGGCGTATCGCGCCGACTACCGCGCGTACTACGAGCGGCATGCGAGCCCGGACAGCCCAGCGATGCGCGGCGCCGACCCGGCGATCGTGCTGATCCCCGGCGTCGGCATGTTCAGCTACGGCAAGGACAAGCAGACCGCCCGGGTGGCCGGCGAGTTCTACCTCAACGCCGTCAACGTGATGCGCGGCGCCGAGGCGATCTCGACCTACCAGCCGATCGACGAGGCCGAGAAGTTCCGGATCGAGTACTGGGCGCTGGAGGAGGCGAAACTGCAGCGCATGCCGAAGCCCAAGCCGCTGGCCACCCGCATCGCGCTGGTGACCGGTGCGGCGTCGGGCATCGGTAAGGCCATCGCCACCCGGTTGGCCGCCGAGGGCGCCTGTGTGGTGATCGCGGACCTGGACGCGCAGAAGGCGTGTGCGGCAGCCGAAGAGATCGGCACCGCCGACGTGGCGGTGGGGATCGCCGCAGACGTCACCGACGAGACGGCCGTGCAGGCCGCCATCGACGCCACCGTCCTGGCGTTCGGCGGCATCGACATCGTGGTGAACAACGCCGGGCTGTCGCTGTCGAAGTCGCTGCTGGAAACCACCGCCGAGGACTGGGATCTGCAGCACAACGTGATGGCTCGCGGCTCCTTCCTGGTGTCCAAGGCCGCGGCGAAGGCGCTCATCGACCAGGGCCTCGGCGGCGACATCATCTACATCTCGTCGAAGAACTCGGTGTTCGCCGGACCCAACAACATCGCCTACTCGGCGACCAAGGCCGACCAGGCCCACCAGGTCCGGCTGCTCGCCGCCGAACTCGGCGAACACGGCGTCAAGGTCAACGGCATCAACCCCGACGGCGTGGTGCGCGGTTCGGGCATCTTCGCCGGCGGGTGGGGTGCGAAACGCGCTGCGGTGTACGGGGTTCCGGAGGAGGAGCTCGGCAAGTACTACGCGCAGCGCACCCTGCTCAAGCGGGAGGTGCTGCCCGAGAACGTCGCCAACGCCGCGTTCGCGCTGTGCACCTCGGACTTCTCGCACACCACCGGGCTGCACGTGCCGGTCGACGCGGGCGTCGCCGCGGCTTTCCTGCGATGAGCGCTTGCGCGAAGAGCCGAGGGCCGCGATGAGCGCTTGCGCGAAGAGCCGAGGGCACCGATGAGTCAGGTCGCCGCGGTCGACCTCGGCGCCACCAGCGGCCGGGTCATGCTCGCCGACATCGGCCCGGGGCACCTGGACATGGCGGCGGTGGCCCGCTTCCCCAACGATCCGGTGCGCGTCTGGAACGGCAGGCGCAACGCCCTGCACTGGGACGTCACCGGCCTCTACAGCCAGGTCTGCCGGGGCTTGACCGCCGCCGCCAGGGCGGCCGACGAGCTCGTCGGTATCGGCGTCGACTCGTGGGCGGTGGACTACGGACTGCTGCGCGAGGGCCGGCTGCTCGGCACCCCGCACCACTACCGCGACGACCGCACCGCGACGGGCGTCGACCTGGTGCACGCCGTGGTGGGCCCGGAGGAGTTGTACGCCCGCAACGGGATCCAATTCCTGCCGTTCAACACCGTCTACCAGTTGGCGGTGGAACGCGCCGACGGCCTGCTCGACTCGGCCGACACGGTGCTGCTCGTCCCCGATCTGATCAACTACTGGCTGACCGGCCGTGCCGCCGCCGAGCGGACGAACGTGTCGACGACAGGGCTGCTGGGTCTCGACGGGCGCTGGGACACCACCCTGATGCGCCGGATCGGTCTGCGCCCCAGCCTCTTCCGCGAGCTGACCGAACCGGGCAGCGTGCTCGGTCCGGTGCGCCCGGAGACCGCCGAAGCGCTCGGCCTGCCCGCTGACGTGCGTGTGGTGTCGGTGGGCTCGCACGACACGGCCTCGGCCGTGGCCGCGGTCCCCATGCGGCCGGAGCGGTCGGCCTACATCTCCTGCGGCACCTGGGGACTGGTCGGCGTGGAGCTGGCCGGGCCGGTCGTCACCGAGGAGAGCCGCACCGCCAACTTCACCAACGAGATCGGCGTCGAGGGCCGGGTCCGGTTCCTGCGCAACGTGATGGGCACCTGGCTGCTGTCGGAGACGGTGAGGCAGTACGAACGCGACAGGACACCGGCCGATCTCGCGGTGCTGCTCGACCAGGCGGCGGCAGCGCCCTCACCCGCCGAGGTCTTCGACACCGACGACCCGCGCTTCCTGCCGCCGGGGGACATGCCGGCCCGGATCGCGGCCTGGTACCGCGAACGCGGTCTTCCGGTGCCGGACGGGCCGGCCGAAACCGTCCGCGCCATCGTCGAGAGCCTGGCCGCCGCGTTCGCCGCCGCGGTCGACACCGCCGCACGGCTCTCCGGTGTCGACGTCGCGTCGGTGCACATGGTCGGCGGTGGGTGCCGCAACACGCTGCTGTGCCAGCTGACCGCCGACCGGCTCGGCAGACCCCTGCTTGCCGGACCCGTCGAGGCGACCGCACTGGGCAACGTGCTGCTCACCGCGCGCGCCACCGGCCTGGTCGACGGTGATCTCGAGGCCCTGCGCGCACTGGTCGCCGACCGGTTCCCCGCGACCCGCTACGTCCCGTCTGGTGCAATGGTCTCGTGGTGAGCATGCGGGAGGTGGCCGCGGCGGCGGCCGTCTCCGTCGGCACCGTGTCCAACGTCCTGAATTCACCCGACAAGGTCGCCCCGGCCACCGTCGCCCACGTACACGCCGCGATCGAGGAGTTGGGGTTCGTCCGCAACGACGCCGCCCGCCAACTCAAGGCCGGCCGGTCCCGCAGCGTGGGGTTGGTCGTGCTCGACGTGGGCAACCCGTTCTTCACCGACATCGCCCGGGCCGCCGAACAGCGTGCCGGCGAACACAATCTGACCGTGCTGCTCGGCACGTCCGACGACGACCCTCGCCGCGAGCGCGCGTACCTCGACGCGTTCGACGAACAACGGGTGTTCGGACTGCTGGTGTCCCCGATCGGCGACGACCTGGACCGGCTGCGCGCCTCCCGCCAGCGCGGCACACCGGTCGTGCTGGTCGACCGCGACGGCACCGGGACGCCGTTCGATTCGGTGGCGGTCGACGACGTCGCGGGCGCCCGCCTCGCCGTCGATCATCTCTGCGCCACCGGTCGCCGGCGGATCGCCTTCGTCAGCGGGCCCACCGAACTGCGACAGGTGCGCGATCGTCTGCGCGGCGCCCGGGAGGCCGTCGGCGACGTTGCCGGCGCCACGCTCGAAGTGATCGACACCCCGGCCCTGACCGTGCTGGCGGGGCGGGCGGTGGGGGAGCGGCTGCGGCAGCGCCCGCCCGGCCGCCGCCCCGACGCGGTGTTCTGCGCCAACGATCTGCTCGCCATCGGCGTACTGCAGGCGCTGGCCCTGATGGGTGACATCCGGGTGCCCGACGACATCGCGCTGGTGGGCTACGACGACATCGACTTCGCCCGGTCGGCCGTGGTGCCGCTGACGTCGGTGCGACAGCCGACACGGGCCATCGGGACGACGGCGGTGGATCTGTTGATGGCCGCCGCCGAGGAGGGGTCCGCGCATTCGGCCGGGCACATCGTGTTCCAGCCCGAACTGGTGACGCGCGACTCGACCTGATTCAGTCCACGATCAGCACGTCGAGCGTCCGCGGGCCGTGCACACCCTCGACCCGGTTGAGCTCGATGTCGCTGGTGGCGCTCGGGCCGGAGATGAACGTCAACGGCCGCGACGGGTCCAGCGCCGCGAACCCCTGCGGAACGGTGTCGACGATCTGCCGGCCGAACACGACACAGATGTGGTGGTCGGGGATCAGCGTGAGCGCTCGCCTGCCCTGTGCCGCACCGGCGTCCAGCACGATGGTCCCGGTGGCGGCGATGCCGACCGCACATCCGGTCAGCACCGCGGCGGCAGCGTCGAGTTCGGCGTTCGACAGGGGCGGGGAGTCGCGCACCACGTCGAGGCCCTCGATCCACTCGGCGGGTACGTCGGAGGGAACCACCACCCGTCCGCCGGCCGGAAGCAACGTGGCGACCGTCGCCGCCACCGCACCGGTGACCCGGTGCACCCGCGCCCGGTACTCGCCGACCGTCTCGGCGAACCGCTCGACATCTCCGCGGCCGTCCATCCGGGCGTGGTCGTAGTCTCGCGGAACCGTGACCGGCGCCGGTGGTGCACCGGCGAGCGCCTGCCGGATACGATCCAGCACAATCGATCTGGCGTCATCCATGGGTGCGGCTCCACCACTGGCGAAAGGTCTCGGCCGGCGGTTCGGGCATGTCGCGGCTGCCCGTCCACTTCGAGCCGGGCCACGGCAGCATCGTGATCCGGTGGTCGGCGTCGGCGGCCAGCCGCCCTGCGGCCAGCGCCTTCTCGGCGAGGGAGAACCGGCGCGGTGAGGCCATCGCCCATCCCGCGGCCTTCATCGCGAGATCCTGCCCACTGGGCATCCCGCCGCGTTCGGCGTCCACCTGCTTCGCGCGCAGATGCACCAGGATCGACGGGATGTCGATGCGGACGGGGCACGCGTCGAAGCAGGCGCCGCACAGCGACGACGCGTACGGCAGTGAGGCGTTGGGGTCGTCGTGGCCGCTGGTCCCGGTGAGCTGGGGCGACAGGATCGCCCCGATGGGACCCGGGTAGACCGAGCCGTAGGCGTGCCCGCCGGTGCGTTCGTAGACCGGGCACACGTTGAGACACGCGCTGCACCGGATGCAGTGCAGCGCAGCGCGACCCACCTCGTCGGCGAGCACGCTGGTGCGGCCGTTGTCGAGCAGCACCAGATGGAACTCCTGCGGGCCGTCACCGGGGTGCACCCCGGTCCACATCGAGGTGTAGGGGTTCATCCGCTCGGCCGTCGAGGACCGCGGCAGCAACTGCATGAACACCTCGAGGTCGGTGAAGCGCGGGACCACCTTCTCGATCCCCATGACGGTGATCAGCGTCTGCGGCAGCGTCAGGCACATCCGGCCGTTGCCCTCGGATTCGACGACGGCGAGCGTACCCGTCTCGGCCACACCGAAATTCGCCCCGCTGACGGCCACCTTCGCCGACAGGAACTTGCGGCGCAGATGGGCGCGGGCGGCCATGGCCAGTACGCGCGGCTCATCGGTCAGGTCCGTCGCTCCCGGCATCTCCCGCAGGAAGATCTCCCGGATCTCCGCTCGGTTGCGGTGGATCGCCGGCACCAGGATGTGGCTCGGCTTGTCGTGCCCGAGCTGCACGATCAACTCGGCCAGGTCGGTCTCCACCGCCGCGATACCGATGGACTCCAGGTACTCGTTGAGCCCGATCTCCTGGGTGGCCATCGACTTGACCTTGACCACCTCGTCGGCGCCCGCGGCCCGGGTCAGGTCACCGACGATGCGGTTGGCCTCGGCCGCGTCGCGCGCCCAGTGCACCACCCCGCCGCGCGCGGTGACGTTGCGCTCGAGTTCGTCGAGCAGTTCGGGTAGGCGCGCCAGCACGTCCTGTTTCAGGGCGCTGCCCGCCGCGCGCAACTCCTCCCAGTCGGCGCATTCGCCCACCGCGTTCAGCCGTTTCGTGCGGATCGTGCGGGTGGCGTGGCCGACGTTGCGGCGCATCTGCGTGTCCCGCAGAGCCTTTCGCGCGGCCCGCGGGAACGCTTCGTCGCCGCGTAGGTTTCCGGTGCCCGGGGTGCCGAGGAACGTGCTCACCGCGCACCCGCCACCGCGTCGTCGGTGGAGGCCAGGATCTCGGCGAGGTGCACGGTGCGCACCCCGGAGCGGATGCGGCTCAGCCCGCCGCCGATGTGCATCAGGCACGATGAGTCACCGGCGCTGCAGATCTCCGCTCCGGAGTCGATGACGTGGGCCATCTTGTCGGCCAGCATCGCCGTCGAGGTGTCGGCGTTCTTCAGCGCGAACGTGCCGCCGAATCCGCAGCAGGATTCGGCGTCGGCGAGGTCGACCAGCGTGAGGCCGCGCACGTGGCGCAGAAGTTGCAGCGGTTTGTCGCCGACGCGCAACATCCGCAGCGAGTGGCAGGTCGGGTGGTAGGTCACCCGGTGCGGGTAGTAGGCGCCGACGTCGCGGACGCCGAGCACGTCGACCAGGAACTCGGACAGTTCGTAGGTGCGGGCCGCGACCGCCTCCGCGCGGGCGGCCAACCGCTCGTCACCGGCGCGGCGTGCCACCATCGCGTGCTGGTGGCGCACCGAGCCGACGCAGGATCCCGACGGCGCCACCGCGGCGTCGCATCCGGCCCCCTCGAACACCTCGACGTGGTGGCGCACCAACGGCGTCGCCTCGGCGAGATACCCGGTGTTGACGTGCATCTGACCGCAACAGGTCTGCTTCTCGGGGAAGACCACCTCGTGGCCGAGCCGTTCCAGCAGGCGCACGGTCGCGACGGCGGCCTGCGGGAACATGGCGTCGGCCAGACAGGTCGCGAACAGGGCGATGCGCATGACACTCCGGGGGCTGATCGGGTGTGGTCCGGCCACACTACGTCACTGTGGTCGGACCACACCACCCCGGCTCGCTACTCTCGTCGCATGCGCGCACACGAACTCGTCCTGCACCGCATCGAGCGGGACCTGGCCGCGGGTGTGCTCACCGTCGGCGACCGGCTGCCGGGGGAGCGGGCGCTGGCCGGGGAGCTGTCGGTCAGCCGCTCCTCGGTGCGTGAGGCGATCCGCGTGCTCGAGGCCATGGGCGTGGTGCGCACCGCGGTGGGGTCCGGGCCCGAAGCGGGTGCCACCGTCGTCGCCGACCCGATCAGCTCCATCGGTGCCGCGCTGCGCCTGCACACGGCGACCAGGCACCTGCCCATCGCCGATCTGGTCGATACCCGAATACTGTTGGAGACCTGGGCCTTACGCGAAGCCGCCGACCGCACGCCGCGGCCGGACCTGACGGCCGTCGAAGCGGCCCTCGACGCGATGGACGACGAGATACTGAGCCCCGAACAGTTCCTGCGCCTGGATGCGGCCTTCCACGTGGCGATGTCGGAGCTGGCCGGCAACGTCGTGGTGGCGGCGATGATGGCCGCGCTGCGCGACTCCATCCACGGCTACGTGCTGGCGGGTGTGCCGCTGCTCGACGATTGGGCGGCCGTGGCCGCGACACTGCGCGGTGAGCACCGCGCGATCGTGGCGGCGGTCCGCCGCGGGCATGCCGACGAAGCCGGCGAGTTGGTGTGCGCCCACATCCGCGGTTACGTCGATCTGATCACCCCGCGATGAGTTTCGCCCGCGACCGCGGTCGACACCGGTGACCGCATCACCGGATAAGGAGACTCACGTGCCTGTTCGTGCCGACGCCCCACTGGGCGCCCCCACCTGGATCGACCTCGCCACCTCCGACATGGACCGCGCGCAGCGGTTCTACGGGGAGGTGTTCGGCTGGACCTTCACCAGCGCGGGCCCTGAGTACGGCGGCTACGTCAACGCACTGAAGGACGGCCATCCGGTCGCCGGACTGATGCCGAAACACCCGGATTACGACGGGCCCGACGGCTGGATCACCTATCTGCACACCGCCGACATCGACGGCACCCTGGCCGCGGCCACGGCCGCCGGCGGCACGAGTTGCGGCGGCGTGATGGACATCCCGGCCAAAGGACGGATGGCGCTGGTGACGGATCCGGCCGACGGCTTCGTCGGACTGTGGCAGCCCGGCGGCCATCGCGGCTTCGAGGTGGTCGGCGAGCACGGTGCACCGGCCTACCACCAGCTCACCACGCGTGACTTCGGCACCGCGCTCGGCTTCTACCGGCAGGTGTTCGGGTGGCAGTGCGAATCCGTGTCGGACACTGACGAATTCCGCTATGCCACCGCCGTGTTCGACGGGGCGGCACTGATCGGTGTGATGGACGGCAGCCAGTACCTCGCCGAGGGTGCGCCGTCGGACTGGTGCGTGTTCCTGGGTAGTGACGACGTCGACAAGACGATCGAGTTGATCGTCGATCACGGCGGTGCCGTGAAGCGCCCGGCCGAAGACACCCCGTACGGGCGGCTGGCCGCGGTGGCCGACCCGACGGGCGCCGGTTTCAACCTCACGTCGCTGCAGGGCTGACCCACCGGCAAGATGGGGTCATGCCGACCCCCGCCATCTACGTCCAGGCCTGTGTCAACGGCGCCCGCCGTCCCGACGAGCACCCCGGCCTCCCCGTCACCCCCGAGCAGTTGGCCGCCGCCGCCGTCGCCGCCCACCGCGCCGGTGCGCAGTCGGTGCACCTGCATCCGAAGGACGCCGACGGCGCCGACTCGCTGGACCCCGACGTCGTCGGGGCGGCGGTCGCCGCGGTGCGCCATGCCGCGCCCGGCCTTCCGCTCGGGGTGACGACGGGCTTCTGGGCGCTGCCGGATGCCCAGCGCCGCCACCGCACGGTGCAGAGTTGGTCGGTGCTGCCGGATTTCACGTCGCTGAACTGGCATGAGCCCGGATCTCCTGAGCTGGCGGAGCTGCTGCTGAGCAAGGGCCTCGGCGTCGAGGTCGGCATCTTCCACGCCGAGGCCGCCGAGTCGTGGGCGGTGTCGGAGGTGGCGCCGCACTGCCTGCGGGTGATGATCGAACTGCAGGCCGACGAGGACGCGGCCACGGCCGACGCGCTGCTCGAGATCGTGCGGTCCGCCGGCTCACCCGCACCGGTGCTGCTGCACGGCCTCGACGAAAGTTGTTGGCCCCTGCTGGAACACGCGGGCCTGCGGAAGCTCCAGACGCGAATCGGCCTGGAGGACACGCTGTGGCTTCCCGACGGTTCACCAGCCCCGGACAACGCGGCGCTGGTGGCCGCCGCCGTCGACCTGCTCAGTCGCTGACGGCGCCGAGCTCGAAGTCGGCGAAGTCGAAGCCGGGCACCACCACACAGCTGACCAGGCTGGGTTCGTCGTCGCGGGGACGGGCCCGCTGCCAGTGCCGTGCCGGCACGATCAGTTGGGGACTCTCCCCGGCGTCGACGTCACTGCCGAGCAGATGCGTTGTCGCCGAATCGTGTTCGGGACCCATCTCGAGCAGCAGCGGGCTACCGCGGTGGAACAGCCACAGTTCGGCGCTGCGCACCGTGTGCCACGCCGACTGCTGGCCCGGCATCAGCAGGAACAGGATCGCGGTGCCTGCGCTGCGGGGACCGGTGTAGTCCGGTGGCAGCGCGGACTGCGTGACGGTCAGATCGCTGCGCCATGTCTCCCGGTACCAACCGCCCTCGGGGTGGGGCGACAGGTCGAGCCGCTGCGCCCACGCCGGGAGGTCGCTCATCGCATGCACCGCCTTGTTCGCCGACTCGGTTGAGATCACCCAGCGTAGAGACGATCGGCCCGGTGGTCGACCGCGACGCGCGACGCCGCACGCTAGTCTCATCGCATGCTGCGTCCCGGGTGGCTGGTCGCGTTGTGTGCGGCGGTGCTGGCCGTGAGTGCGTGGCTGCCGTGGCTGACCACGTCTGCGGACGGTGGCGGACGCGCCAGCGCGATCGGCGGAACGGTCGGCAGCCTGGTGCTTCCGCCTCGCTTCGGCGCCGGCCAGTTGATCGTCCTGCTGTCGGCCGTCCTGGTGGTGGCCGGCGCGATGGCGGCACGCGGTCTGTCCGAGCGTGCGGCTTCGGCTGCCGCGCTTGCGGTTTCGCTGCTGATCGTGGCGATGACCGTGTGGTATCACCGCATCAACGTCCAGGATGCCGTCCATGCCGGCTACGGGCTGTACGTCGGTGGTGGGATGGCCATCGCCGCGGTGCTGTGCTCGGTGTGGTCGCTGGTGGCGGCGATGTCGCGCGGGCGCCGCTGACACGGCGAAGCCGCGGGCGGATCGGGTGATCCGCCCGCAGCCTCGTCGGGAAGGCCGCCGCTACTCGGCGTCGACGGTCTTGGTCTGGATGGACTTCTGTCCGCCGCCGTGGGCGACGTCGATCTTGCGGGGCTTGGCGCGTTCGGCCATCGGGATGGTGACGGTGAGCACACCGTTCTCATAGGTCGCCGAGATCGCCGCCGCGTCGACACCCTCACCGAGGGACAGCTGCCGCCGGTAGGTGCCGAAGAACCGTTCGCTGGCGAGCCATTGCACGGAGTCCTCGGACCGGGCGGTGCGGTGCGCCGAGATGGTGAGTGTGCCGTTGTCGACGTTGACGTCGACCGAGCCTGGGTCGACGCCGGGTAGATCGGCGGTCAACACGTAGTGGTCGTCGATCTTGCAGAGGTCCATCGGCATGAACCGGGGCGTGCGGTTTGATCCGGTCTGGCCACTCAGCAAACCCCGGGTCCAGGTGTCTAGGTCACTGAACGGATCAAAGCGAAGCACAGCAATCCACCTCCTCGTCGATCCAGAGCCCGCCACCCTGACGGGCGACCAAATCACTGTGCACTCATAGATTAGCACTCGACACATGAGAGTGCTAGCTCTGTTTCGGAGATTTTTCGATCGAAGTGTGCTGGTGGGGGCGGTGTGGACGAAGTCCGCGCATCGGCGGTGTGGCTGCCGAGTGTCTGTCGAAGCGCGTGCTGCGGGGCGAGTCGCGAGGGGAGGCGGTGCCGTACTTCCGGGTCGCTCGCGGCCGGCTGGTCGTGGCATCGAGTCGATGCGTCAGCAACCGTCCGCGGGGAGGGCGTGCGACGTCGCGTCGGAGGCCGGGCGGCCCCGTCGGCTCTTGGTCTGAACCGACGAGACCTCAGCGGGTGTGGTGGTCGACCGCCACATCCGCCTCAGCGCACCATTCCCGCCCCTCGACATCACAAACGTTTCTGCGTGTGCGTTGCACCGACATCGGGAAGACTGCTGCCATGGCCGACCCGAAAACGACCGACCTCGCCGTGCGCATGGCGGAGTTGGCGCGCACCATGGCGCTGCCCCGTGACCTCGATGACATCCTGTCCGGGGTCACGGCGACGGCCAAGGAGCTGATCCCCGGGGTCGACGCGGCAGGAATCCTGCTCATCGGCAGGGGCGGTGAGTTCGAATCGGTCGCCCAGGTCACCGACGTGCCGCATCAGCTCGACGAGTTGCAGATGAAGTTCAACGAGGGTCCCTGCGTGGAGGCCGCACTCGAAGACGTCGTGGTGCGCACCGACGACTTCCGCGAGGAGCGCCGCTGGCCGAAATACTCACCGGCCTGCATCGAACACGGAGTGCTCGCCAGCCTGTCGTTCAAGCTCTACACCGCGGAGCGGACTGCGGGCGCGCTCAACCTGTTCTCCTTCCGGCCCGACGTGTGGGACGGTGAGGCCGAAACCATTGGGATGGTGCTGGCCGCGCATGCGGCTGCGGCGCTGCTCGCGCACCGCCACGGTGAACAGCTGAAGTCCGCGCTCTCGACGCGTGACCGCATCGGTCAGGCGAAGGGCATCATCATGGAACGCTACAAGGTCGACGATCTGCAGGCGTTCGAGATGATGCGCAGGCTGTCGCAGGACAGCAACAAGAAGCTGACGGAGATCGCACAGCAGGTGATCGACACCCGCGGGTGATCAGTGGTGGTGGCCGTGCTTCCAGTGGCCGTTGCCGCGCCCGCGCGGCCCGTCGTCGTGCCAGTTGACCCAGCCCGGGGTATCCACGCAGGCGTAGGCGAAGCCGTACGGGCCGCTGACGCATACATCCGGTCCGGCCGACGCGGGTGCCGCGCTCGCGAGAGCGACGCCGACGGGAAGGGCCGCCGCGCCGAGGGTCAGTGCCACGGTCTTGAGCATCTTCGATCGGATCACACAATCACCTTAGTGCGGCTATCTAACAGCGAACAACCCTGTCTCGCTGACGCTTTCGTCAATTGCCGCTTCGCGCCGAGTCTGCCGGGAGATCGCGGATTCGCCGGCAAACATGACCTGCGCGCGGTCTCGACGTCGACGAAACGTGCCCCCGGCAGGATTCGAACCTGCGACACCGGCTTTAGGAGAGCCGTGCTCTATCCCCTGAGCTACGGGGGCGGCCGTGGCAGTTTACCGCCCCGCCGACATCCTCAGCGCAGCTGCGCGATGACCTTCGCAAACGCCTCGGCGTGCGGGGCCTGCACGATGATGTAGGAGATGCCGTAACGGTCGCGGTACTCACGCAGCCGGTCGGCCATGTCCTGCGCGGTGCCCGACAGCACTCCGGGATGCCGCAGCAGCTGCTCGTCGGACCGGGCGAGCAGGAAGCGGCGGGGGATTGTGAGGTCGGGACGGGCGGAGTCGTCCACCGGCATCGCGGTGATCGCGACGTTGAGCTCGAGCGCGCCGAACCGCTCGCCGGCCGCCGCCCGCACGAACCCGATGCGCTCTGCCAGCGGATCATCGTCGCCCTCGGCGGCCCGGTCACCGCCGGTGAGTCCGATGATGTCGGCGTGTCGGGCCGCCACGGTCAGCAGGCGGTCGCCGTTGCCGGCGATCAGGATCCGCACCCCCGGAACGTGCTCGGCGAGGTAGCTGGTCGTGTGCTCGAGGTGGTCGACGCGTTCGCGCGCCGTCGGGAACGGCAGCTCGGCGGCTTCGAACTCCTTACGCACGTAGCCGGCGCCCAGGCCCAGCTCGAAACGACCGGCCGACAGGTCGTGCAGGGCGGCGACGTCACGCGCCAGCAGCGCCGGCCGGTAGAAGCCCGCGTTGAGGATGAACGTGCCCACATGCAGTGTCGTGGTGGCGGCCGCGGCGGCCGTCAGCACCGGGAACGGCGCCGGTGCGCCGAGGTGATCCGGGACGTGCAGGACGTCGAACCCGCGGTCCTCGGCCCGGCGCGCCGCATCCTGCACCTCCTGCAGCGACGCCGCCGAATGCAGGCCGACGCCGAAACGGAAATCCGCTGTCATTCCCGGATCTTATGCGCCCCGGAGAAATTGGATGTTTGATCGGAGTAGCCAGTGGTTACTAATGATCCGCACACTCCGCGCCCGGCGGAGACAACCGAAAAGCCACCCCCAGATCCGGCCCGTCGTGAGTACGCCCGACGGGCCGGATCAATGTCTCGAGAAAGGTCCCATGGCCGCCCACCCCACCGTCGGAGTCGAAGAGGAGTTCCTGCTCGTCGATCCCGACTCCGGCGCCCCGATCGCGCGCAGCCGCGAGGTCGCGCAGCGCGCCGACGAACTCGGGGTCGACCTGCAGCTCGAGCTGACCTCCTGCCAGGTCGAGACCGCGACCGAGGTGTCCAGCAGCATGGCCGACGTTCGCGAACAGCTGATCCGCCTGCGCTCGACGGCGGCACGCGCCGCGGCGGACAGCGGGGCTCGGTTGCTGGCCGTCGCCGTGCCGCCGACCGTGCCGCACGAGTTCCCGGTGACCGACAGCCCGCGCTACCACCGCATCGCCGACCGGTTCGGGATGCTCGCGCGCGAACAGGGCATCTGCGGTGCGCACGTCCACGTCGCGGTGCCCACCCGTGAGGCGGCGATCCGCGTCAGCAACCGGCTGCGTCCCTGGCTGCCGGTCCTGCTCGCGCTGACCGCCAACTCCGCGATCTACCGCAACGCCGACAGCGGCTACGCCAGCTGGCGCAGGATGTTGTGGGCGCGCTGGCCCAGCGCGGGGCCCCCGCCGCACTTCGACTCCGTCGACGAGTACGACGCGATGGTGCGGATGCTGCTGCAGTCCGGCGCCATGCTCGACGAGGGTCAGGTCTACTGGGACGTCCGCCCGTCGGCGAACTTCCCGACGATCGAGGTACGCGTCGCCGACGTCCCCGCCACCGTGGCCGACACGGTCTTGTTCGCCGCGCTGGTACGGGCGACCGTGATGACGGTGCTCGACGACGAACGCAACGGTGCGGGCGTGCCCCGCATCTCGGCCCACGCGCTCGACGCCGCCTACTGGCGGTCCGCCCGCGACGGTCTGGACGGCACGGCGATCGACCTCGCGGAATCGCACGCGCCGGTGCCCGCGCGCGATCTGCTCGCCGGCCTGGTCGACCGCGTCAGCCCGGCGCTGGCGGCGGTCGGCGATCTGGATCTGGTCCGCGAGGGACTGACCCGCCTCGACGAGGACGGCAACGGCGCCATGCGTCAGCGGGCCGCGTGGCAGCGCCGCGGTGAGGTGGCCGACGTCGTCGACGCGGTCGCCGAGGCGACGCTGGCCGGCTCAGGTCAGCGGTAGCTCGGCGAAGGCCGGTGACGTGGGCCGCTGTGAGCCGCCGGGCGGTTCGACGGTGAACGCCAGCGCCTGCGACGCCCCGATGTCGGACAGCACCGCGGTGGTCGACGGCGAGACCGCCGTGGCGTCCATCGTGCCCGCCGAATGCGGTCCGTCCGAGCCGACGAGCCACATCTGGTAGACGGTGCCCGGCTTCGGTGGCGGCACGTCGTTCATGACGAGCACACCGGCGTCGCGCTCCTTGGAGAACACCACGGTGGCGGTGCCACCGCCGGGGATCGGACCGGAGACGGTCTGGACGTCCGGTGCGGCGAACACCTGATCGGCCGTCGTCGGCGTGGCCGCCGGCCGCAACGCCAACCCGACGCCGAGCGCCCCGAGTCCGACCACCGCGACGGCCGCGGCCGCCAGCACCGCGGTGCGCCAGCGGGACCCGCCGGCCCGTTGGCGTCGGGGCAGTTCCCGCACCGGGTCGGCGGCGACCGCGGCCAGCAGGTTGTCGCGCAGCCGGGCGGGCGGTTCGGTGGCCGTGGCCGCGGACAGCGCGGCCATCGTCTCCCGCACCGAGCGCACCTCGTCGGTGAAGGCGTGCGCCACTTCGGGCGGTGCGGTGGTCAGCCACTGCTCGATGTCGTCGCGTTCGTCGGTGGGCACCGCGTGCAGCGCATACGGCGTCGCCAGGTCGAGGAGATCGGAATTCGTCGGCTCGGTCATGAGATGCCCAGACAGTTCTTGAGGCCGCGGATGCCGTCGCGCATCCGCGATTTGATGGTGGCGAGGTTGGCCGACAGGCGTTCGGAGACCTGTACGTACGTCAGCCCCTCGTAATACGCCAGGCGGATGGATTCCCGCTGCAGATCGGTCAGCGATTCCATGCAGTCGACGACGCGGCGGCGTTCGTCGAGCAGGATCACCGAGTCCGCGACGTGGTCCGCCGGCGGGTCGACGGTCGCCGCGCCGTACCGCGACTCCCGCTGCGATGCGGCCTCCTCCGAACGCACCCGGTCCACCGCACGGCGGTGCGCGAGGGTGAGCAACCAGGACATCGGCGAGCCGGCCGAGGGGTCGTAGCTGCCGGCCGATCGCCACACCTGCAGATAGATGTCCTGTGTGGTCTCTTCGCTGTAGCCCGGGTCCCGCAGCACTCGGGTGACCATTCCGTACACCCGCGCTCTGGTCCGGTCGTAGAGCGCGGCGAAGGCGTCGACGTCCCGCTGGGCCACCTGCCGTAACAGTTCGTCGAGGTCAGTGGTCACGATCGGTAGCCTAACCGGCCCCGCCAGGGCGGTCATCGGTATGGCCGTCCCCGGTCGCGGTGGCCCGATCCACGTGTCGTGCAACCGCTTCCGTCCCCGGCTCCTACTTTGCTCATGAGTGCGCCACGCTCGCGGCCCGCACGTGCGGCGTCCTGGCGGCCGTCCGGGGTGCGGCGGGCACCCCACGGGCCCGCAGGATCAGGCCCTGCACCCGCAGGCTCAACGCGCTCATCTGCGGTGCGAGCGGTTTGGTCATCTGCAGCCGCAGCACCTGCGCCAGGGTCGCCGGTCGGCGGGTGCCGCGCAGGGTGCCGACGATCGCCGGCTGGTTGTCGCGGTGCAGGGAGATCGTGACGTCGAGCTCACCGTCGGGCCGTGGCGCCCGCACCAGGTAGTAGCCGTCGACGCCGCTGAACGGGGAGACGTAGAAGCGGTTGCGGACCATCGCGGGATTGGGGCCGTCCGGCGGGATCACGTACGCATGCCATTCGCCGTGGGTGTTGTGCACCTCGGCGACCACGTGGCGCAGCATCCCGTGCGCGTCGTGGCACCAGTACAGGGTGAGCGGATTGAACGTGTAGCCGAGCACCCGCGGCTGCAGCAGCGCGGTGACGCGTCCGCCGCCGAGGCGGATACCCCGGTCGGCGAGCACGCGGTCGACCCGCGCGCGCAGGGTGTCACCCGCGACGCCGTCGAAGTGGTCGCGGACGTCGAAGCGGGCGAACGGCCGCACCCAGCGGGGCAGCCGCGGCAGCGCATCGAGGTCGACGTACCAGCTGTAGCTGTTGAGCTCGAAGTAGTGGTGTACGGGTGCGCGGCGCAGGTGGGTGACGCGGGTCCGGTACAGCGCGGGCGTCGTTATCGGTTCCACGATCGTCATTCGGAGCCGATCGCCCTCTGGATGGTTATAGTTCCCTGCCGTGGCAGCGACCGTATTCCGCAACGGGACCATCTGGACCGGCACGTCGGCACCCGTCACCGACGCGCTGCTGGTGGTCGACGGTTCCGTCGCCGCCCTCGGTGAGGAGGCCAGGGCCCGCACGGCCGACGAAGAGGTCGACCTCGACGGCGGATTCCTGATGCCGTCCTTCGGCGACGGTCACGCCCACCCTCTGCTCGGCGGCCTGGAGGAGGTCGGCCCTCCGGTCCGCGGCTGCGGTTCGGTGGAGGAGATCGTCGAGGCGGTGCGCGGCTACGCCGACCGGCACCCCGAGGCCGAGTGGATCGTCGGCGCCTCCTACGACGGAAGCCTCGCACCGAACGGACTGTTCGACGCGCGCTGGCTCGACGCGGCGGTACCCGATCGCCCGGTGGTGTTGCGGGCGTGGGACTACCACACGGTGTGGTGCAACTCGGTGGCCCTGCAGCGGGCCGGCATCACCGCCGACACCCCCGACCCGGTGCTCGGGGAGATCCCGCACCGCGAGGACGGGTCGGTGCTCGGCACCCTGCGCGAGTGGGGAGCGGTCGATCTGGTCACCGCGGTGATGCCCACGCGCGACGAGGATGTGCGGGTGGCCGCGCTCGGTACCGCCGCCGACTACTACCTCGCCCGCGGCGTCACGTGGGTGCAGGACGCCTGGGTCGAACCCGGCGATGTCGAGACATATCTCGCCGCGGCCCGCCGCGACGCGCTGCGGATGCGGTTCAACCTCGCGCTCTACGCCGACCCGCGGCACTTCGAGACCCAGTTGCCGCACTTCGCCGAGGCCCGTGCCCGCGTCGAGGAGCTGGCCGCCCCGCTCCTGACCGCACACACCGTGAAGTTCTTCGCCGACGGCGTGGTGGAGAACGAGACCGGCGCGGTGCTGGAGCCGTACTGCTCCGGGCTGCATTCCCACGGCATGCAGGTGTGGGAGGGCGACTCGCTGGCCGACTCCGTGCGCCGGGTCGACGAACTCGGTTTCCAGGTCCACATCCACGCGATCGGCGACGCCGCCGTCCGCCAGGCGCTCGACGCCATCGAACATGCGATCACGGTCAACGGCCCGCGCGACCGGCGGCCCGTGATCGCCCACGCGCAGCTGGTCGACGACGCCGACATCGGCCGGTTCGCCCGCCTCGGGGTGATCGCCAACATGCAGCCGCTGTGGGCGCAGCTCGATCCGCTGATGACGGTGCTGACTGTGCCGCGCCTCGGCCCGCAGCGTTCGGACCGGCAGTACCGCATGCGCACCCTCGACGAGGCCGAAGTGCTGGCCTTCGGGTCGGACTGGCCGGTGTCGTCGGGCGCGCCGCTCGACGGGATCTCCGTCGCCGCGTCGCGACGCACCGTCGACGGCACCCCGGAGGGCGGCTGGACGCCGGAGGAGATCGTTCCGGTCGAGCGGGCGATGCGCGCCTACACCGCCGGCGTGGCGCGACAGGCCTTCGCCGAGCAGCGGTGGGGCCGGCTCATCGCCGGGGCGAGCGCGGACCTGGTGTGGCTCGACGCCGACCCGCGCGACACGCCGGCGCTGCAGATTCCCGCAATCGAGGTGCGCGGAACCTTTCTGGGGGGCAAGCTCGTAGGGCTGTCGACCCGCTGAAGGGAGTCCTCATGTCATCGACCACACCCCTCGACCCGTCCGTCGGGGAGGGTGAGGGACAGCTGCGCCGGGTTCTCGGCGTCCCCTCGCTGGTGCTGTTCGGGCTGGTGTACATGGTGCCGCTCACCGTGTTTACCACCTACGGCATCGTCACCGAGATCAGCGGCGGCCGGCTCTCGGTGTCCTACCTGGTGACGCTGGCCGCGATGCTGTTCACCGCGCGGTCGTATGCCCGGATGGCCGCCGCCCATCCGGTGGCCGGGTCGGCGTATGCGTACTCGCAGAAGGCGTTCGGGGCGCCGATCGGGTTCCTGGCCGGATGGTCGTTGCTGCTGGACTACCTGTTCCTGCCGATGCTCAACTACCTGGTCATCGGGATCTATCTGAACGCCGCGATCCCGGCCATCCCGCCCTGGGTGTTCGTGTTGCTGTCGATCGCGGTCGTCACGGTGCTCAACATCGTCGGCATCGTCTCGGTGGCACGGGCCAACATGCTGATCATCGCCCTGCAGGCCGTCTTCATCGTGACATTCCTGGTGCTCGCCATGGTGACCGTATCCGGAAGCGGCACAGTGGATCTGCTCGCCCCGCTGACCGGCGACGGCTCGGCGACCGGGATGGGGCCGATCCTCGCCGGCGCCGCGATCCTGTGCCTGTCGTTCCTCGGTTTCGATGCGGTCTCCACACTGTCCGAGGAAGCCAAGGACCCCCGCCGCAGCGTTCCGCGGGCCATCATGATCGCCACGCTGGTGTCAGGTGTGATCTTCTTCGTGCTGTCGTATGTGGGCCAGTTGGTGTTCCCCTCCAACGATTTCGCCGACGTCGACTCCGGGTCGCTCGACGTGATGACCACGGCGGGTGGGCAGTTCCTCAACATCTTCTTCACCGCCGCCTACGTCGCCGGCGCGACGGGTTCGGCGATCACCTCTCAGGCGTCGGTCGCCCGCATTCTCTACGCGATGGGCCGCGACGGGATTTTGCCGCGCCACGTGTTCGGCCATGTGTCACCGCGGTTCAGTACCCCGGTGTACGCGATCCTGGTGGTGTCGGTGATCTCGCTCGCCGCGCTGGTCATCGACCTGACGCTGCTGGCGTCGGTGGTGAGTTTCGGTGCGCTGGTGGCGTTCTCCGCGGTGAACCTGACCGTGATCAAGCACTACTTCGTCGACCTGCGCGAGCGCAGCGGTGGTGCCGTCGTCAACAACCTGGTGCTGCCGCTGATCGGTTTCGGGCTCACGGTGTGGCTGTGGTTCAGCCTGTCCGGGCTGACGCTGGTGATCGGGTTGTGCTGGCTGGCAATAGGATTCGTGTGGCTGCTGGGCGTCACCCGCGGGTTCAGCCGTCCGACGCCGGTCCTGGACCTGGAGGAGGCGCCGGTTCAGCCGGCGGATCGGTAGGGGCCGGGCCACGTCCGGGCGCCCGCGACGAGTCCCTGCACGAGCGCCGACGTGGCAGGAGACAGTCCGTCGTCGCCGGCCAGTGGGCTGCGCGGGCTGAGTCCGCGCACCCGGGAACTCAACTCGAGTTGGGTTCCGCCGTCGCGCGTGCGGTTGACCGGGTTGTCGGCGTGCAGCCCACGCAGTTCGGGCGGGATGGCGTCCAGGTCGGTGATCACCCGGTAGCCGGGGATGTCGACGTGGGTGGCCAGGTGGGCGGCGAGTGCGCGGTGGCGCCCGCCGGCGAGCAGTTCGGTGCTGCGTCCGATGCGGCCGTACCCGTGCAGCGAGACGGCCACGTCGACGTGGTCGAGGAATTCCGCGAGCCGCTCGGACTCGGCGGCCAGATACCGCGCCGACGGCAGATGGTGCGGGTACTGATCGGGGTGGCGCACCACGTACACCGAGGCGCCTGCGGCTTCGGCGGCGCGTTCGGCGATCACGTCGGTCATCTGCTCGAGCCCGCCGCCGTGGATGGCGAGGAACCCGAACCGCGACCGCAGGACACTGTGCTCGGCGACCGCGGGGTCGGTGAGCAGCTCCGAAAGGGATTGCGGCCCCTCGGTATCCGCATGCGGCGGGCGATGTGGCCAGTGCATCGGATCCCAGCGCCGGAGGAATTCGACCCAGCGGTGCGGGAGGCCGTGGTGCAGGGCGCCGTCGATGATGCGCTCCAGGTAGCCCGGCCGAGGCGGACCCGGTTCGACGCGGTGGTCGATGTACACCCATGCAGGGGCCGGGCCGTCGTCGGTGTGCACGGTCAACCGGTCGCGGCGGTAGCGCACCGGAACACCTTCGGCGCTGTCGAGGGTTGCCAGGTCGTGGTCGGACACCTGCCACAACACGCCGTGCACCCGCGCCCCGCGGAGCGGTTCGAGGGTGGCGACGCCGCGTTCGTTGATCAGCCAATCGTGGTCGTCGAGCGTGGCCGGACGGGGGTCGGCGGCGTCGGGGCAGCGCTGCGCCATCTGCTGCACGCACAGGTTGGACCCGTACGCGAAGTAGGCGTGTCGGCTGGAGCGGGGCATTCAGCCTGTCACGGTCAGATAGATGAGCACCACGTTCAGCAGACTAATCAAACCGGCGACGAGCCATCCGAGTGCGGTGGTGACGCGGTGGTTGACGTCGCCGCCCATCAGGGTGCGGTCGCTGGTCAGCCGGATGAGCGGGATGAGCGCGAACGGGATGCCGAAGGACAACACCACCTGCGACAACACCAGGGCGCGGGTGGGGTCGACGCCGACGGCGAGGATCACCAGGGCGGGCACCAGTGTGACGAGGCGGCGCACCAGCAGGGGATAGGTCCGGCGCAGCAGACCGCCCATGATCATCGCGCCGGCGTAGGCGCCCACCGACGTCGACGCCAGCCCGGAGGCCAACAGGCCGATCGCGAAGCACAGCGCGACGGCCGGGCCCAGGGTCTGCTGCACCGCCGCGTGCGCACACTCGAGCGTGTCGGTGTCGGTCATGCCCTGCAGATTGGTGGCGGCCACCAGGAGCATCGACAAGTTCACCGCGCCCGCGATCAGCATCGCCAATCCGACGTCGATGCGGGTGGCCTTGAGCAGTCGGCGCCGCTGAGGACCTGCCTCGGGTTGGCCGTGGCGGTCGCGGGCCAGGCCGGAGTGCAGGTAGACCGCGTGCGGCATCACCGTCGCACCGAGCATCGCGGTCGCCAGCAGCACACTCTCGGCTCCCTCGAAGCGGGGCAGCAGACCGCCGGCGACGTCGGCGACCGGAGGTGGTTCGACGAACACGCTGGTGAGGAAGCCGATCGCGATGATCAGCAGTAGACCGCTGATGACCCGTTCGAAATGCCGCTGACCGCGGCGATTCTGCACCGCCAACAGGACGAGCGACACCGCGCCCGTGATCACACCGCCGATCAGCAGGGGCAGGTCGAACAGGAGATAGAGCGCGATCGCACCGCCGACCACCTCGGCGAGATCGGTGGCCATCGCGACCAGTTCGGCCTGCAGCCAGTACGCGATGCGGGTCGGGGTACGGGTGCGGCCTGCGACGGATTCGGGCAGTGAGCGGCCGGTGACCAATCCGAGCTTGGCCGACAGGTACTGCACCAGTCCGGCCATCACATTGGCCAGCACGATGACCCAGACCAGGAGGAAGCCGAACTCGGCGCCCGCGCTCACGTTGGCGGCGACGTTGCCGGGATCGACATAGGCGATCGCGGCGACGAACGCCGGCCCCAGCAGCACCCACGTCGATCGCTGACGTGGCTCGGTTTCCGGCAGCACCCAGGGTCCTCTCGTCCGGTTTGTCGAATCGAGAAGTTAGGGTAACCGAAAACTCAAGGTTGAAACACAGCGGCCCCAGACCGCTTGCGCGCAGCGATCGTCGCCGTCAGATCCCGAACGGGAATATGCCGAACCCCCACCACGGGAAGCCGTAGTTGATGTCAGGCGGTGTGGTGACGATCTGGGTGCTGCCGCCCGTCTCGCACTGCGTGGTGCGCTGACTGGTGTTCACGCAGTTCGGCAGCGCAGTGGCCGTCGGCGCGAAGAGAACGGCGGTGCATGCCAGAGCGATGGTGGAAATCGTTGTGGCCGTGGATGTCCCGATACGCATCGGTGTCTCCTGACACGGCCGGGTGCTGTGTGGTAGTGGTGTTGACCTACCAGCCCATGACCAGCGCCGGGCCGTAGTAGTAGTCGTTCCACGGGTACAGATACGTGGTCTGACCCGGGGAGGTGACGATCTGCGTGTTACCAGGGCTGCTGCACTGGGTGGTGGAGCCGCCGATGCCGTTTTCGCCGGTGGTGACGCAGTTCGGTTGCGCGCCCGCGGAGGGCGCCATGAGGACAGCCGCGCCGATACCCACCGCGAGGGCGACCGGTGCGAAACGGATGGTCTTCTTCACGTGATCCTTCTATCCCCAGTCGACGACGAGGGCGGGACCGTAGTACGGATCGCCCCACGGATACAGAAATGTGCTCTGGTTGTGGATGTCCTTGGGTTGCGTGGCGAACTGCGTATCCCACGGCGGGCAGGAGGATCCCTGACCGAGGGCGTTCGGTGCGACGTTGAGGCACTTGCCGTCGTCGTCACTGTTGGGTTGGGCGACGGCGGCCGGTGCGGCCGCGATGGCGGCGGCGCCCGCAGCTGCGACGAACGGGAGAAGGAGGCGCAGAGCGGTACGCATGAAACCGTCCTTGGGTCGGCGTGCAGCTTATGTTCAGGAGCGTACTAGGCCTTTGCCAGTTATGAGTGGCAGATCGAGAGTTGTCCGTATGCCCGGTTCCGCGGCGACCACGGCGGGGATGGCGTTGACGATCCGTGCCGCGGTGGCGACCAGACCGGCGCGGTTGTGATCGCCGTTCGGACTGCTCTGGCACAGGTCGAGGGTGTAGGTGGGTTCGCCGGTGATCTCGACGCGGTAGGAGCCGCCGGGCTGCGCAGGCTGTGGCCAGGCCGGGCAGAGGTCCTCGCGCAAGCGGGTGACGTGTTCGAGCACCACCGTCGGGCGGCCGCCGTACATCCCCCTGACTTCGAAACGCAGTGCGGCCGCAGTGCCTTTCGCGATGTGGCCGGATGCGATGTCGAAATCCTCCGGCGCGGGTTCGCGCACGAACGTCTCGGTCACCTCGTCGAGTTCGATGCCCAGACCGGCGGCGAGTTGGCGCACCACTGAACCCCACGCCAGGCTCAGCACGCCGGGCTGCAACAGCATGGGCAGGTCGTCGAGCGGCTTGCCGAATCCCATGACGTCGAACATGACGGTCGGGCTGTCGTAGGTGGCGTAGTCGACGATCTCCATGCAGCGGATCTGCTCGATGCGCTGACATGTGCCGGCCAGCGCGAGCGGCAGCAGATCGTTGGCGAACCCGGGGTCGATGCCACCGACGAACAGGCTCGACCCGCCGGTGCGCGTCGCCTCCTCGATCGGTGCGATCAACTCCGCGGGCAGCACCTGCCACGGGTACTGCAGGAAGACCGGTCCACTGCCGACCATGTCGACCCCCGCCGCGAGGATGCGTCGGTAGTCCTCCAGCGCCTCCGGCAAGCGGTTGTCGGCCATGGCGGTGTAGACCGCGCACTGCGGGCCGGTGGCCAACACCTCGTCGAGGTCGTTGGTGGCCGAGATGCCCGTGCGGTCGGACAGGCCGACGAGTTCGGCGGCGTCCTTACCGGCCTTGGCCTGCGACGACACCCAGACACCGGTCAATTCGAACTGCGGGTCGGTGATCAGCTGGGTGAGCGCGTGGTTGCCGACGTTGCCGGTGCCGATTTGCGCGACGCGAATCGCCATGGGTCTCCTAGAGGTCGGGGAAGGGCATGTCGAGGTTCGGGAACGTCAGCCCGCCGTCGACCTCGAGTGTCTTGCCGGTGAGGTAGCTGCCCGCCGGTGAGGCCAGGTAGACCGCGGCGGCGGCGATGTCGTCTGGTTCGCCGAGCCGCCGCATGGGGGTGGCCTTCTCCATCGGTTGGCGCAGATCGTCGTTGCTGGCGACGATGTCGAGCGCGGAGGTGAGGATCGACCCGGGCGCGATCGCGTTCACCCGGATCCGCGGGCACAGGTCGAGCGCGGCCAGTCGGGTGTAGTGGGCGAGGGCGGCTTTGGCGGTGCCGTATGCGGCGAACCCGCGGCCGGCCAGCCGGCCCATGGTCGAGGTGATGTTGATGACGCTGCCGCCGCCGGAGTGCTCGAGCATCAGCGGTACGGCCGCGGTCGTCAGCGCGTGCGCGGTGGCGACGTTGAAGGTGAAGGCGTCCTTGAGGTCCTTCGCCGAGGTCTCGGTGAGCGCGTTCGGCATGGTGCCGCCGACGTTGTTGACGACGATGTCTAGTTTTCCGAACGCCTCAACGGCGGCGGGTGCGAGACGGGCCGTCGACTCGGGGTGGGCGAGGTCGGCGACGACGACGTGCGCCTGGCGTCCCGCCGCGCGGATCTGCTCGGCCACCTCGTCGAGTTGCGATTCGGTGCGGGCGGCGATCACCACGTCCGCACCGGCTTCCGCGAACGCGACCGCGATGGCGGCACCCAGTCCGCGGCCCGCCCCGGTGACTGTGGCGACCCGCCCGTCGAGCCGGAATCTGTCGAGGATCAACGTGTTCTCCAATCGCTTACCGGGCGTCACGCTAGCAGCGTATGTGGCGCACCTGGGGCGATTTTTGAAACAGGTTCTACTTGTGTGACCAAGATTCCGGTGTCAGGCACGCAGCGACGTCGTGTCGATCCCCAGTGAGTTGAGTCGGGCGATGTAGGTCTGCACGTTTCGCAGTTTCACATCCTCGTATCCGCGAACGACCTCTGGTGCCGATGCCACCTGCACGGCGGCGTCGAGAGAGTCGCGCGTCAGCGTGGAGCACAGGTCGCGCACCACCGTTTCGTAATGGGCGACCAGAGCGCGTTCGAGGCGGCGCACGTGCGCGTAGCCGAACACATCGAACGGTGTGCCGCGCAGGAACCTACCCTTCGCCAACAGCCGGAGCGCGGCGTGGCTGCGCGGGCCGAAACCGATTTTCTTGGTGCGCCCCAGTGCTTTCAACGTCGGTGGGTGCAGCATGTAGGTCAGGTTCGCGCCCCCGGGGACTTCGGCCCGAACGGCTGTGGTGAAAGCGGGATCGGTCAGCATCCGGGCGACCTCGTACTCGTCCTTGTACGCCATCAGCTTGTGCAGATTTGTCGCGACCGCGGAGGAGAAATCGGTGCGATCGGTGACGGTTCGTTCCCGTCGCCAGACCTCCTCCACGACCGAGATGTAGTGCGAGGCGACCCGATCGCCTTGGTAGGCAATCAGTTGCGCGGCACGTCGGTCGAGGATCTCCCTTGTCGAGCCGGTGATCGGCGACGACGTCAACAGATGGTGGGGGACCGACGTGTCACTGCGGTTGTGTCGCTCGGTGGCGGAGGACGCCTCGTGGAAAGCCTCTGGGGAGGCGACCGCGACCCGGCCCCACCGGAACGCCGCTTGGTTGGCTCGTACGGCCACCCCGTTGACGGCGATGGCTTCGTCGATGGCCTGAGCGGGTATGGGCAGTGCACCGGTCTGGTAGGCGGCACCGACGAGCAGGAAATTCGCCGCCGCGGTGCTGCCGAACAGCGCCTGCGCCGCCGCGAGTGCGTCGAATGCGATGACCTGGCGGGCACGGCTGCCGAGGCGATCGAGCAGGCCGGCTTCCGCGGGGAAGGTCACCGAACTGTCGTAGACCATGTCACCGGTCGCCGTACGGCTTGTCGATGCGATGGTGACGGTATGTTCGGCGTTGCCGTAAAGCACGTTTCGCGCGTCGGCAGCGGTCAGCAAGTCGAAAGCCAGGATGCAGTCGGCGGCTCCGGAACTGATCCGATTCGCGGACTGCCCGCGCTCGTTGCTCAACCGCAGATGCGACGTCACCGGCCCGGCCTTCTGGCTGAGCCCGGTCTGGTCGAGTCCATCGACGTGCAGGCCCGCCCGTAGTGCGGCCACTCCGAGCACCTGGTTGACCGTCACAATGCCGGTGCCACCGACCCCTGCCAGGAACACGTTGTAGGTGTGGTCGACGGCGCGGACGTCAGGTTCGGCAACCGGTGGAGGAACAGGCAGTGCGGTCGCCGAGTGTGGCGCCGCTTCCGGCACCTCAACGGTCACGAACGACGGACACTGTCCGTCGAGGCAGGAATAGTCGGTGTTGCACGAAGTTTGGTCGATGCGGGTCTTGCGGCCGAATTCGGTCTCGACCGGCTGCACCGACAGACAGTTGCTCTTGACGCCGCAGTCCCCGCATCCTTCGCAGACCGCCTCGTTGATCACCACGCGCGTCCGACGCACCGGCAGCGTTCCGCGCTTGCGTTTGCGGCGGGCCTCGGCGGCGCGCTGCTGGTCATAGATCAATACGGTGACGCCCTTGACGTCGCGCAGCAGACGCTGCGCCTCGTCGAGCCGGTCCCGGTGCCATATCTCGACACCGTCGGCGAACGATGCGCGACGGTGCCTGCCGGGGTCTTCGGCGCACACGATGATCTTGGTGACACCCTCCGCGGCGAGTTTGTGGGTCAGTGCCGGCACCGAAAGCGCGGCCTCGGGATCCTGAGCTCCGGTCATCGCGACCGCGCTGTTGTACAGGAGCTTGTATGTGATGTTCGTGCCCGCAGCGATATTGGCCTGAACGGCCAACTGGCCGGAATGAAAGAACGTTCCGTCGCCGACGTTTTGGAAGATGTGCTCGACGTCGGTGTACGGCGCCTGCCCGATCCACTGGGCCCCTTCACCGCCCATCTGGGTCAGGCCGGTGACCTGGGAGTCGGTTCGCGACGACATGGTCACCAACGTGTGGCAACCGATACCACCACCGGCGAGGGACCCGGCCGGCACCGCGGTCGACCGGTTGTGCGGGCATCCCGAACAGAAGTAGGCGGTTCGTCTCGCCGGCAGGACGCTCAGCGACAGCGCCGGTGGCCGCGGTGCCCTCATCTGCAGGCGCCCGGAGAGAACCTTCCACAGCGGCGTCGCGAGACGGTCGGCGGTCAGTTCGCCGTCGGCGGGGATCAGCGGTTGCCCGTCGGCGTCGCGCTTGCCGAGCACGACGGGACTGCTATTCGTCCCGTACAGAATGTCTTTCAGCTGAGATTCGACGAAGGCGGTCTTGTCCTCCACCACCAGCACCGTCTCGACTCCGTCGGCGAGCGTCCGGACTTTCTCGGCGCCCAGCGGGTACGGCATCCCGACGCGGAGTATGCGAACGCCGGCGGACCTCAGATCGGCTTCCGACAGGCCGAGGTCGGTCAAGGTCTGGCGCACCGCGTCGTACGCGGTTCCGACCGCGACGATGCCCAACCACGCCTGCGGTGGGTCGATCTCGATGACGTCGATCGGGTTGGCAGCGTTGAACGCCTCCACCATGGTCCAGCGCGGTCCGTACAAATCGGCCTCGGCCAACAGGCTGTCGGGGGGTGCGGCCAGGATCCGCTGACGGTAGGTCCACGGCCGGGCGTCCCACTCGATCGAAGGCACCGCGATGTGGAACTCCGCGAAATCGCGATCCAGCGTCCACAGGCCGTCGGCGACATCGGCTACCAGTTTGATCGCGGGCCAGCACCCCGATGCCCTTGACAGCGACACGCCATACAGGCCGAAGGCGATGACCTCTTCGGCGTTTCGTGGAAAGAAGATCGGCATGGACAACGCCGCGAGGGTCCGCTCGCTGGCGGCGGGCAGGCTCGATGATTTCGCGGCAGGATCGTCGCCGACGTAGACCAGCGCGCCTCCGGTCGGATGGGCGCCGTACATCGCGGCGTGCCGCAAGGCGTCGCTGGCACGGTCCAGGCCGGGCCCCTTGCCGTACCAGACACCGACTACGCCGTCGTGCGTGCGTCGGCCCTTCGGAAGTTCCAGTTGGCTACCCCAGACCGCGGTGGCCGCGAGTTCCTCGTTCATGCCGTGGACGAGGCGGATGTCGTGTTGCGCGGTGATTTCGGTGAGGCCGCCCAGAAGTCTGTCCAGGCCGGCCAGTGGGCTGCCGGGATATCCCGACACGAAGGTGGCCACCCGCTGACCCGCGCGCCGATCCCGTTCGTGCTGTTCGACCATCTGCCGGGCGATCGCCTGCACACCGGTCATCAGGACCGGACCGGACGAGGCACGGTATCGCGAATCGAGGTCGGACGGGTCCGCTACGGTCCGGGGATCGACCAGTTCGGTCATGGCGAATTTACCTCCAGGGAATGGTCACTGCGTACCTGAAAGCCTCCGTCTGGACTACAGTCGGGTCAACTGATCAGCCATCAACATTTCAGACCGCTCAGCTGGTGGCGCTCGTCACGCTCGGAGGTGAGAACATTGCTCAGCATCGACCGGCTCGACGTCGAGATACTGCGGATGCTCTCGGCCGACGCCCGTACCGGTGTGGTCGAATTGGCGTCGACGCTGGGAGTCTCCCGCAACACCGTGCAGTCGCGAGTGCGGCGATTGGAAGAGGCGGGGCTGGTGACGGGTTACCAGCCGCAGTTCGACCTCGCGCAGGCCGGCTTCCCGGTCCAAGCGTTCATCGCGTTGGAGATCAACCAGGTTCGGCTGTCTGCTGTCGTCGAACAGCTCGCCGAGATCGCACAGGTGATTGAAGTGCACGCCACCACCGGGCGCGAGGATCTGCTGGTCCGGGTAGCCACCGTTACCCAGGCCGAGCTGCAGGAGTTGATCGAACGCGTCGTAGCCATCCCCGGTGTCGTGCACTCGGTCACCACGCTGTGCCTCACCACGCCGCTGCCGTTCCGGGTGATTCCGCTCTTGGATGAGAGCACCCGCGATACCGGGTGGGGACGTTCGACACCGAAGCCGTGACCGGCTTTTCAGGTGAGGCGATAGCGCCGCAACCGGTCGTAGAGCGTGCCCCTGGACAACCCCAGCCGGGTCGCAACCTCCGTCTTGTTGCCGCCACATTCGGCAAGCGCGTCGGCGATGACCTTGCGCTCCGCCTCTTCGAGCGGTGTGAGGTTGGGCAGCGGGGCCATCGCCGACACCGGCAGGCTGCGAGGTACCCCGCGACGGACGACAAGCACCACGCCGTCGTCGATGCGTCCCGGTGATACCGGGTAGACGCGCGCATGCAGCTCATCGGTCAACGCGACTTCCGTTGTACCGACACCGGATTCCTTCACGAGTTCCCACAGCTCGGCGCGGTTGAGGTTCAGGCCGGCCGCCGAGTCGGCGACGATCATCGTGTGGCTGTCGACGGTGACGACCGCACCCGATGTCGTCGACGACAACGACATGTGTGCGTCGAGCATGCGTCGCTGCCGGGCGGTGGCCGCTTCACCGAGGGCTGTCTCGACGCCGCTCACCAACGCGCGGACCGCCACGAGTAGAAGGTGGTTGGCGTCCTCAGCGCGGCACGCCACGTTGACCGTTCCCACGGCTCGGCGGGTGATGGGATCGATCACCGGGGCTGCCGCACACGCCCAGGAGTGCCACGGTTGCTTGTAATGCTCGGCGCCGACGACCAGTGCCGCACGCTTGGTGGTCGTCGCCATCCCGATCCCGTTGGTGCCGGCCATCGGCTCGCCCACCCGTGACCCTGGGCCGAAATCGACATGGTCGAGGCTTTTGGCGACCGAGCGTTCGGAGTCCCACCGCCACGACACCGTGCCAGCACTGTCTGCGAGCGCCAACGATGTCGAGTTCCCGACGAGCAGGTCAGCCATCTTCTCCACGACCCGGCGACCGATCCGCAGGAACGGGGATTCTTCGTCGATATCGGTGTGGGTGAGCGCCAGCCGGTCAGGGTCGACCCCGTGGCGTCGAGAGCGCCGCCACGATTCGAGAATGTCCGGCCGGGCGCGCACCGGTGACCCGGACTGGAACCGCTCCCACGCGGCCAGTGATGACGCCGTTCCCATCACCCCTCCTCGACAGCCTGACTGTGAGCCATTGATTGCACAATATGGTCTGCTTCTCAACCGGTTCCCGCAATCGTCGGCTGAAGTGCTGCGCTTTTCGCCGCCCCGACCCAACTGTTCAAAGTTTGGACGCCGACCGGAATCGGTGCGCAGAGTCGCGGACGATCACAACAACGGGCCGTCGCAGCCCCGTGCGTTGTTGGATGCACAGAAAGGATGATCGACATGGACCGCAGGATCACTTGGGAAGGCGACGTGACCCGCGTCCGCCCGGAAAAGGAGGTTCGCGCGAAACAGGACGTCAACGCGCTGTTCGGGGTCAATGGTGTCAGCACGCCGTCAAAACATCTGTCGCTCTTGGTGACATCGCTTCGGCCGGGTGAGAAGTCCAATGCCCATTACCATTTGGAACACGAGTCGGCTCTCTATGGCATCAAGGGCAGCGTGCACTTTTTCTGGGGTGCCGAACTCGAGCACGACCTCATTCTTGGCGAGAGCGATTTCCTCTACATCCCGCCATTCTGCCCGCATGTCTCTTACAACCGCAGCCACACGATCGACGCGGCATTTGTCACCGCGCGCACCGACGCGTTCGAGCAGGAGCGGGTCGTGGTGCTGCCTGAGCTCGACGATGACCGCTGCAAGAGCCGCGTCTCGTACGTCGACTGAGGGATGCCCGAGATGATCGAAGTACCTGTCCTGATCGTGGGCGGCGGGCCTGCAGGAATGAGCCTGGCCTTGCTGCTGAATCGGTTCGGGGTGAACAGCCTGCTGGCCGAACGCCGGGCCACCATCACGACACACCCCAAATCCCGTGGCTGCCACGCCCGCACGATGGAGCAGTTCCGGGTGTGGGGTATCGAGGAGCGAGTCCGCCGGGCCGGTCTGCCGCAGGAATCCGACGTTGCGTGCTGGTGCGAGAGCCTCAACGGTCCGCTGGTGGGGTACACGCAGCCCGCCCCCACCACCAACACTCCGTCCCCACGCTCGATCGTGCCGCAGGACGCGGTCGAGGAGGCCCTCGATGACGCGTTGTCCCGGTGCCCACTCGCCGACATTCGCAGAAGTACCGAACTGGTGGATTTCGAACAGGGGCCCACCGGCGTTGTCGCGAAGCTGCACCGGCTCAACGACGGCCACGAATATCAGGTGCGTGCGCAGTATCTCGTTGGTTGCGACGGTGCATCGAGCCGTGTGCGTGCTGCCCTCGGCGTACAGATGGACGGCCCGGAACAGATGGCTTTGATGGCCAACCACTACTACCGCGCCGACGTCAGTCATTTCCCGCACGTGCGCAGTGCCATCGGGTTCCTCGTGCGGCCGAGAGACCGATCGAAGGAGGACACCATCGTGCTGGCCACCGGGCCGGTGGGCGATCGATGGCTGTCTGTACAGAAGCTGCGCGACGGTGAAGAGCCCATGACCGAGGCGCGATTGATCGAGGCGGTTCGGGAGCTTTGGGGTATTCCCGACCTGCATGTCGAGCGCATCAACGTGATGAACTGGAAAATGAGTGCTCAAGTGGCGCAGAATTTCCGGGTAGGGCGGGTGTTCCTGGCCGGTGACGCCGCGCACCGCTTTCCCACCGCGGGCGGCAACGGACTGAACTCGGGAGTCCAGGACGTGCACAACTTGGCCTGGAAGCTCGTCGCCGTCCTGAGCCGAGCTGCCGACGATGCGCTGCTGGACACTTACGAGGCCGAACGCCGGCCGGTGGCCCAGTCCAACACCGCCTTCGCGGTGGACAATCAGCACCGCATCGATCGCATGGATGACGCGTTCGTCCGACGTGACGAGGACCCCGAAACCTGGCGTGAGCTTCTGCGGGATCAGGACAAGCAATTGCACAGCGACGGGCAATCCATGGGTTTCATCTACACCGACGGAGCGATCGTCGACGACGGATCACCCGTTCCGCCGCACGACCCCCAGCGGTACTGGCCCACGGATCGACCCGGCGCCCGTTTCCCGCATTTCTGGGTCGATGCCGAGCAGACCGAGTCCACCATCGACTGGTTCGACACCTCGTTCGTCCTGGTATGCGGGCCGGATGCGGACGGTTGGCAGCGGGCCGGCTCGATACTGGCGGCGAGAGTGTCGGTCCCGCTGCAGATCAAACGGTTACCGCACATGCTCGGCCCGTTGTCGATCGAACGCGACGGTGCAGTTCTGGTGCGCCCCGACGGGCATGTCGCCTGGCGGGCCAAACAAGCCGGGGCCGCCGACGACTTGTACCGGGCGTATGACCTGGTGCTGGCCGGTGGGACCCGCGCGGTCACCGAGTTGGTTCCCTCGATCGAAGTGAGGACGTGAGATGACCATTCTGCCGAGCTACCACAACCCGCCAGAACTGGCGGAGCCTCTGAGCACCTACACGCATGTGGCGCAGGCCGGCAACCTTGTTTTCGTGGCGGGCCAATGCGGACTGCGCAAGGACAACTCGGTTGCGGGTCCCGATGTCACGAGCCAGACTTACCAGGCGTATGAGAACATCACCAAAGCTCTTATTTCGCAGGGAAGTTCGCTGCGCAGGGTGGTGCGGTTCGTCACCTACCTGGTGTCTGCCGATGACGTGGCCGAATTCTACGCTGCCCGCAAGGCATTCTTCGCCGCTCACTACGCCGACGGTGAGTATCCGCCCAACACCCTGTTGATCGTGCAGGGACTGGTGCGCCCGGACCTGCGGGTGGAGATCGACGCCACGGCGTACCGGGATCGATGACATGTCGACGCAACGATCCACCCAGCTGACGGTACGCAATGCCGCCGTTGTCGGACTTTGTCTGCTGATCAACGTGGTCGAAGGATTCGATGTCCTGGTGATGGCGTTCGCCGCCTCGGGCGTGGCTGGCGAATGGGCACTCAGTGAGTCTGCGGTGGGTCTGTTGCTGAGCAGCGGCCTGCTGGGGATGGCAGTGGGCTCCGTCCTCATCGCACCACTTGCCGACCGCATCGGCAGGCGGCCGGTAACGGCCGGCGCTCTCGTGTTGTGTGGGCTGGGGATGGTCGTTTCGGCGCTGTCCACCGACGCTGTCACGCTCGGATCCGGCCGGGTGCTCACCGGTCTGGGTGTCGGCGCGACGGTGGCCAGTCTTCCGGTGATCATCACCGAGCTGACGCCGAAGCGGTGGCGGGGTCCCATGATGGCGCTGTACGCCGCGGGCCTCCCGGCGGGCGGGATAGTCGGCGGTGCCGTCGCTGCCCTGTTGATCACCGGATACGGGTGGCGGGCGCCGTTCGTGGTCGGGGCCGTGCTGACGTTGATCCTGGCGTCGGTCGTTGTCGTCGCGATGCCGGAGTCCAGGGGAGGCGACAAGGCGTCCCGCACGCCACGGCGCGCGGTCAGGTCCATCCTTGACCGCAACCATGGGGCACCCACTGTGTTGCTGTGGTTCTCGTATTTCGTCCTGATGGGCGGGTTTTACTTTGCGGCGAGTTGGACGCCGCGGCTTCTGGAGCAGAGCGGCTTTTCTGGGGATCAAGGCCTGAGCGCAGGTGTGCTGCTGAACCTCGGCGGGCTTGCCGGGACGCTGCTGTTCGGTGTGCTGACCCTGCGTGCATCGCGGAAACGGCTGACCATGTGGGCATTCGCATGTTGCGGGCTGGCCTTCCTGGCCATGACATTCGCGATGGGGTCACTGACCGCGGCGCTGCTTGTCGCGATCGCCATCGGGTTGTTCGTCAACGCCTGTGCAGCTGGTCTGCACTCGATCGGCCCGGAGTTGTACTCGCCGCCGGTGCGTGCCACCGGCATGGGTTGGGCGATGGGCGTCGGCCGCCTCGGTGCGCTGGCCGCACCGATCCTGGCCGGGGTTTTGCTGGACAACGCGTGGTCACCCGAGTCGCTGTTCCGCCTGCTCGCCTGGCCGATGATTGCGGCCGCACTCGCGGTGCTGCTCATGGTGAGGCGCGCCCGGAAGGATGCGGTGTTTTCGCAGCCCGTGCCGGCCCCATGACCCACACACATTCGAAGGAGAAATGCTGATGAAAGCCGTTCGGCTGTACGACTACCACAAGCCGCCGACAGTCGAGGAAGTTCCCGAGCCGGTGTTGAGAGGCGCGCTCGATGTCATCGTCCAGATTGGCGGCGCGGGGGTATGCCGGACCGACCTTCACATCATCGAGGGTCAGTGGGATCAGGTCATGGATCCGACTCTTCCGTACACCCTCGGCCACGAGAACGCGGGCTGGATAGTGGAGGTGGGTGCCGGCGTCACCAACGTGGCGGTCGGGGACGCAGTCATAGTCCACCCCCAACCATCCTGCGGGTTGTGCTTCCCATGTCGTTGCGGTGAGGACATGCTGTGTGACGACGCCTACTTCCCAGGTGTTTCCAATCATGACGGCGGGATGGCCGAATACCTGCGCACCAGCGCAAGAGCTTGCGTCAAGCTGCATCCCGGCACTGAGCCGGCCGATGTCGCGGCTCTGGCCGACGCCGGTCTGACGGCGTATCACGCGGTGCGCAAGGCCATTCCGTTGTTGCCGCCGGGAACTACCGCAGTTGTGCAGGGAATCGGCGGACTTGGGCACATCGGTATCCAGGCGCTCGCCGCGCTGACTGCGACCACTATCGTTGCGGTGGACACCAATCCGGCCGCGTTGGAGCTGGGCAGCAGCTCCGGTGCCGACCACATCGTGCTGGCGGATGGCTCGCACCTCGATCACATCGCCGAGATCACCCACGGGCGCGGCGCAGACGTCGTGTTCGATTTCGTCGCGGAGGGTGGAGCCGAACAGGACGCCTGGTCGATGACCGCCAACGGCGGATCGCTTTACGTCATCGGGTACGGCGGAGAGTTACGGGCTGCTACAGCAGATTTCGTTCTGGGACAACGCAATGTTGTCGGCAACAGTGTGGGGAGTCATCGCGAGCTGGTCGAGTTGATGGAGCTCGCGCATACCGGCAGGATCGCACTGCATTGCCAACGTTACCCCCTCGACGCGGCGGCACAGGCGTTCGACGACCTCGCGAACGAGCGGGTGCGGGGCCGCGCGGTGCTGGTGCCGTGACCGTGCGGCCCCATGATCTCGCCGACCCGCGCCTGTTCAGTCCCAGACCGGTCCGGGTCGTCGACGACGCGGTGTCCTACCTCAATCTGCGGTACGCGGTACTGCCTGGCTGGCGTCCGCTGACCTTGGATCTGCATGTGCCAGTGCCGGTGCCGGGTCGCAGAGCACCCGTTATCGTATATGCCCACGGCGGCGGATTCGTCGGCGGAGTGAAAGAGATGGGTCCGTGGGCGAGCCTGCCCGCCAAAGGGTTCGCCGTCGCTTCCATCGATTACCGGCTCAGCGGTGAAGCCCGTTATCCGGATCCGATCGATGATGTGCTCGCGGCGATCGCCTGGGTACGTGCGAACGCCGGATCCTACGGCCTGGACATGGACCGGATCGCCGGTTGGGGAAGTTCGGCAGGCGGGTATCTGATGGCCCGGGCAGCACTGCACGAGACTGCGGGCCTGTCGGCACTCGTCCTGCACTATCCACTCACGGATCCGACGGGTCTCGCAGCCGTCAGGACTTTCTTCGGTGACGTCGACGATGAAAGCCTTGCCGAGGCTGCGATCGCACCCGCAGTCGGCACGGCCGGCCGCATCCCGCCGATGCACCTCAGTCACGGCGACGCCGATCAACGCTGCGGCCTGCAACACAGCATCGCGTTGCACCGGGCGGTGACAGACGCCGGCAGGGTGTCGGTGCTGAACGTCGTCGCGGGTGCCGACCATGCCGACCCGCGGTTCGCCACAGCAGAAGTGGTGGATCCCGTAGTGACCTTTCTCCAGGAGAACATGTGCGTATCGCAAATCTGAACGGCCGGGCACAACTACTTTTCGGCACCGGTGCCCTCGACATCGCCGAGGCCAGCCAAGGCGAGTTCGGACCCGATCCGATGAGCCTCTACCCGCAGTGGGCGCAATTCCTGGCCTGGGCCGGAAGGCAAAACGGTGACCACGCAACGCAGTACCGCGTGGACGAACTCGGTGCGCCAGTCCCGCGGCCGCGCCAAGTCTTCGCGATCGGGCTCAATTACGCCGAGCATGCCGCCGAAACCGGCATGTCCGCGGGTCCAGACGTTCCTGCATTGTTCACCAAGTTCGCCGCGTCGCTCACCGGACCGACCGGAAGCGTGGATCTCAGTGGCCCGTCGGTGGACTGGGAGGTCGAACTGGTGGTGGTGATCGCACGCGAAGCGACCAGGGTGCACGCGCGGGATGCCTGGAGTCACGTGGCGGGCGTGACCGTGGGGCAGGATTACAGCGACCGAGATGTGCAGATGAGCGGCGAATGTCCGCAATTCTCTCTAGGCAAGAGCTTCCCGGGGTACGGACCGACGGGCCCGGCGCTGGTCACAGTCGATGAGATCGAGGCAATGCAAACCGAGGCGTTGCGGCTCCGGTGCTGGATCAATGACGAATTGGTTCAAGACGGTACTACCGACCAGATGCTCATACCGGTGCCGCAGCTCGTCGAACGAATATCGGCGGTCTGTACGCTTCATCCGGGCGATCTGATCTTCACGGGCACACCCGCAGGGGTTGGAATGGGCCGTACGCCCGCACGCTACCTGCAGCCCGGGGACACCGTCCGTACTCGCATCGATGGTATCGGCGAGATGATCCATACGTTCACATCACCCAGTTATGTCAACGGCAACTGAAATCTGATCAGTTGTCGGCAAGTGAATATTGATCAGCTGGGTTCATTGCTCCTCGTGACGGTGGGGACGCGGCCGAGGTCTCTGTCTTTGATGCGGTAGCTGTCACCTTTGAGTGAGATGACCTCGGCGTGGTGGACAAGGCGGTCGATCATGGCGGCGGCAACGACGTCATCGCCGAACACTTCGCCCCACCGGCCGAAGGGCTTGTTGGAGGTGACGATGAGGCTGGCTCGTTCGTAACGAGATGACACCAGCTGGAAGAACAGGTTGGCCGCTTCGGGTTCGAAGGGTATGTAGCCGACTTCGCCGACGACCAGCAGCGGGTAGCGGGTTAAGCGGATGAGTTCGGCTTGCAGGGTGCCGCCGTGGTGGGCCGCGGCGAGACGGTCGACCAATCGCGACGCGGGGGCGAACAGGACACGGTGCCCGGCCTGACAGGCCCGTATCGTGATGCCAGTCGCCAAGTGCGTCTTGCCGGTCCCTGGCGGGCCGAGGAACACCACGTTGTCGCGGGCAGTGACGAAGTCCAGGGTCCCCAGGTGGGCGATGGTGTCGCGTTTGAGGCCGCGGGCGTGGTCGAAGTCGACTCTTCCAATGACTTTCGGGAAGGAAACCGAGCGGCCCGAATCCTGCCTTCACCGCCGTGGGATCGCGGGCGGACACTTCGCGCTGCAGGCATGCCGCCAAGAACTCCTCGTAGCTCCACGTCTCGGCCCGCGCCCGTTCGGCGAGCCGATCGACGGCCTCGCGCAGAGTGGGCGCCTTGAGTGCCCGGGTCGCTCGCGCCTGCGATGGCGCGACCTGCGCTTCGCGGTGATCGTGACCTTGACGTGGTTTGCCGTCACGTTCGCGTTCAACACGATCTTCGGCACCAACCACGGCTACCTCAACGCGAAACCGCCGACTGCCTCGGTGCTCGACGCGCTGGGGCCCTGGCCGCTGTACCTGCTGGTCGAAGTGGCCATCGTCATCGGCGTGTGGGCACTGATGACGTGGCTGTGGGAGCGCAGCCGGCAGGCTGCCGCGGAGGACGTGCGCGTGGCCTGAGCTACGATTTCTTCGCCGCGGCCTTTTTGGCGGGTGCCTTCTTCGCCGCGGTTTTCTTGGCAGCGGTTTTCTTGGCAGCGGTTTTCTTCGCCGCGGCCTTCTTCGCCGGGGCCTTCTTGGCCGGTTTGGAGTCCGAATCCTCCTTGGCGTCGGAACCGTCCTCGTCTTCGGGCTTCGAGTCCTCATCGTTCTTGGAGTCGGACCCGCCCCCCTTGCGCGCCTTCACGCTGGCCTCCAGCTTCGCCAGCAGGTCCGACACGTCCTCGGTCTCGTCGAGTTCGGTCGGCTGCTCCTCGACCGCGAACGCCTCGCCGCCTTCGAGCTTCGCCTCCACCAGTTCACGCAGCTGGTCCTGGTAGTCGTCGTGGTAGCGGTCCGGGTTGAAGTCGTCGGTCATCGACTCGACGACCTGTCCGGCCATCTTCAACTCGGCGGGTTTGATCTCGACTTCCTTGTCCAGCACCGGGAAATCGGGGTCGCGGATCTCGTCGGGCCACAGCAGCGTGTGGATCATCATCACGTCACGCTTGCTGAAGTCCTTGACGCGCAGGGCGGCCAGCCGCGTCTTGTTGCGCAGTGCGAAATGCACGATCGCGACCCGGTCCGTCTCGGACAGCGTCTTTGCAAGCAGTACATAGGATTTCGACGACTTGCCGTCCGGCTCGAGGAAGTAGCTGCGGTCGTACATCAGCGGGTCGAGATCGCTGGCCGGGACGAATTCCAGCACCTCGATCTCGCGGCTGCGCTCCTCCGGCAGGGTGGCGATGTCCTCGTCGGTGATGACCACCATCTGACCGTCGTCGGATTCGAAGGCCTTGGCGATGTCGCGGTACTCCACCACCTCGCCGCACACCTCGCACGTCCGCTTGTAGCGGATGCGGCCGTTGTCCTTCGCGTGCACCTGGTGGAACTTGATGTCATGGTCTTCGGTGGCGCTGTAGACCTTGACCGGCACGTTCACCAGGCCGAAGGCGATCGAACCCTTCCAGATGGATCGCATACGGCCAGTATGGCCCACGGCGATGGCAGAAGCGGTTCACTTACGCACGCTGCGCGGTTCGTCACCGCCGAGCCCCGCCTCCGAATCTGTTTGCTGTGCAGAAGGCCCTCCCCCCGACGCGAGGGCGGGGGGAGGGCCGACGCAGTGACCCGATGTCAGCTGTCGCTGCCGCCGTCGTTGCCGCCGCCGGTGGCAGCCCCGGCGCCGCCAGCTGTCGCGCCGGCGCCGGCGGTGGATTCGGCGTTTTTCTCGGCACCCGCGCCGCTGCGGCCGGTGAGCCGATCGATCGCGCCGCCGATGCGCTTCTCGACGCCCTTGATCTGCTGCTCCACCCGTTGGCCCACCTTCTGCAGGCTATTGCGCAGGTTCTGGCCGGGCCGCACCTTGGCGGGCTTGCTCGCTTCGCCGGTCTCAACGGCCTCCACCTCCGAGCCCTCGTCGACCACCGTCACCGCGGGCACCACCTCGGTGCCCACCTCCTCGGTGACACCAAGGCCCTCGGTGTCCGCGGGCGGAGTGCCGTCCTGCGGTTCCGGCGTCGTGCCCTCCGACGGCGTCTGGAGATCCTCCGTGCTGACCGTGATCGTCTGGCCCTCGTCGGCAGAGGTGCCGGCCTCCGGCAAGCCTTCACCCGCTTCGGCATCCCCGGCGAGGCGCTGCTCCGCAGTGCTGAAAGGCGTTGCCGGCGTTATCGCCTGAGCGATTGCCCTGCGAACTGCGAGGACGAATCCGATGGGCCCGGCGCCCAGCGTTCCCAACGCGGCATTGGGGGACAGGAGGCCCGGCGCGGGTACCACGAGCAGTGGCGGGCCGTATCCGCCGTTCAAGAATCCGTCGATGAGCACGCCGGGAGCATTGATGATCGCGTCGGCCACCTCGCCGATGTCGCCGGCGGCCACCCCGTCGATGATGCCCTGGATCGCGGTTCCGCCGGCGCCGACGGTGCTCAGTAGCGGGCCGAAGGCGGCGACGGCGCCGCCGAGGATCGCACCGCCGAGGACTTGCTGGATGACGTTGTTCACGTTGTCTGCGGCCGTGATGACGGGCAGCAGAACGGCGCCGAGTCCGATGAAGGCCGGCAGTGCGGCGATTGTGGTCGGGATGGACAGCAGAGTGTTCAGGGCAGTCTCGACATCGCCGTCGGCGAGGGCGGCGAACGCCGTTTCGAGCAGCATCGGAACCTGCTGGGTCAGGATGGGCACGAGCCCGTCGACCATCTGGTCGAGCGCGCCGGCGATCGTCTCTGCGTTGGCAATCTGGTTGTCGAAGATCTGCGAGAGGATCGGCGTCGGATTGGCCAGGAATATGTCGACGAGAGCCGCGACGTTGTCCGCGGATCGTCCGAACACCTCGGCGTAGAAGTCGACCGGATTCACCACCAGATCCACGGCAGCCGACGAGGGGGCGGCCGAGATCGTGACGTCCGGTGGTGGGGCGATCGGGGCGGCGGCGATGACAGTCGCTCCCGCCAGGGCGATTCCTGCGGTTGCGTACGGGCGCAGAGCAGCACGCATCGTTGAGCACCTTTCGGCTATGTGACGTTTGACACACCGCAACGTACCTGAGAGCTTCCTGAATGCTTGCGTTTTGCGCAAACTCGGGAGCGCTGCCGTGTTGGTAGCGAAGGTGTTTGCAAGCGCGTCTACCTGACGTGGCTGCTCAGGCTGATCTTGACCGCAATTCAGCAAATCACAAAACGGCCACTTACGCTTGCGTAAGCAAGCAATACCGGGCCAACTGGAACGCGTTACCGGCGTTGCTCTCAGGAACTAAGAGCCTGACCACAGCGGTAGAGGCGTGTTCCGCCGTTTGCTCAACTGTCAGTCCATGACAGTTGATCGTCCCCGCCAGATTGATAACACATGGGTGACGGGAAATGGACAACCCGGCCGCATCTGCCGATTTCGCATTCCCCCACTGGTTGGTTGAGTCCGGTGGAAGTCCCCCGTGGCGCGGTGACGGCTCATCACACAGCAAACTGAGGAGAAAAGTACCGAGAGGCGGGGCGATTCAATCTGCCGCGGCATCCCGGGTGGCCCGGTCCGGCAGGTCCGCACCCGCGCGGGTGACCGTCAGCGCCGAGGACAGTGCCGCGGTCTGCAGCACCGCATGGAGGGCGTCGAGCCGAATGTGCCGAAGGTGCTGGCGGTTCTCCGCGCCGAGCAGACCGTGATCCCACAGTGCGTCGATCAACCCCGCCATGAACGCGTCACCGGCTCCGACCGTGTCGACCACCTCGACCGGAACCGCCGCGACGCGGGCCGAACCGGCCGCGCACACCGCGAACGCGCCCTGATCCCCTTCGGTGACGGCGACGATCGACGGCCCGAGTTCGAGCCACGAGCGGGCGATCTGCTTCGGCGTCCGGTTCGGGTCGATCCACCGCAGATCCTCGTCGCTGGCCTTGATGACGTCGGCGCGTTCGACGAGCCGGTCGATCCGGTTGCGGGCCGCATCCGCGTACGCGATGAGAGCAGTGCGGATGTTCGGGTCGAACGTGACGGTCGCCGACACCTGGTAGGCGTCGAGCAGCGCCGCGGTCGCGAGGCAACCCGGCTCGAGCACCGTGGCGATCGACCCGGTGTGGGCGACCAGTGGTGGCGAAGCTTCCGGGGTGCCGGAGAGCTCCCATTCGATGTCGAACTCGTAGCGCGCCGAACCGGCGTCGTCGAGCATGGCCCGGGCGGTCGGGGTGCGGGCGGCGCTCGTGCTTCCGGCGACCAGCTGCACACCCGAGGCGTTCAGGTGTTCGACGATGCGCCGGCCGCGCTCGTCGTCGCCGATGTGGGTGAGGAAGTCGACGCCGCGTCCGAGCCGGGCCAGGCCGACGGCGACGTTGAGCGGACTGCCGCCGACGTGTTCGCCCGTCACCTCGCCGCCGCGTTCGACGATGTCGATCAGCGCCTCGCCGATCACCAGCGCGCGGGGACTCATGAGTCTTTCACCAGCGCTTCCAGTGTCGCTCGGGCACCGTCGCGGTGCAGAGCCTGCAAGGTCGCCACGTACTCGTCGACGAACCGTTTGTCGTCGACGAGATGGCCGAACACGGAACGGTTTTCGATGAACGACGTGGGATTGCCGCGTTGTGCGCGCGCCAGCGGGATCAGTGTGTCGGCCAGGGAATCCTGAACGTCGATCGGCGCGCCCTGCTCGTCGACACCTTCGGCGTAGCGCGCCCAGCTCGCGACGATCGCGGCGGACAGCCTGACCGGCCCTCCAGTCCTGAGGTTTTCGCGGACCACCGGCAGCAGCCACAGGCGGATCCGGTCCGACGAGCCGTAACAGAGCCGCGCGATGGTGTCGCGGACTCCGGGGTTCGCGAAGCGTTCGATCAGCGTGCGCTTGTAGTCGGGCAGGTCGATACCGGGTACCGGCTTGAGTGTCGGGGTGCCCTCCTCGTCCATGTACCGGCGCACGAACTCGGCGAGCAGGGGATCGCTCGCGGCCTCGTGCACCAAGCGGTAGCCGACGAGGTAGGCGAAGTAGCACAGCGCCTGATGGCCGGCGTTGAGCAGGCGCAGCTTCATCAGCTCATACGGCGTGACATCGTCGACCAGCAGAACGCCCGCTTCCTCGAACGGTGGCCGTCCGTCGGAGAACGCGTCTTCGAGCACCCAGGAGGTGAACGGTTCGGCCACCACAGGCCACAGATCGTCGACGCCGAATTCGTCTCGTACGGTGGCGATCACCTCGGGTGTGGTGACCGGGGTGATCCGATCCACCATCGAGTTCGGGAAGCAGGTGTTGGCCTCGATCCACTCGGAGAGCCCCGGGTGGGTGCGGTCGGCGTAGGCGGTGAACGCGGCGCGCGCGACCTCACCGTTGCCTTGGACGTTGTCGCAGGACACGATCGTCGGTGAGGCGATACCGCGGTCGCGCCGGCGGGCCAGCGCCTCGGTCACCAGCCCGAAGACGTTCACGGAGCCGACGAGGACCCTGTCGACGTCGTAGCCGCCTTCGGTGATGGTCAGCGAGATGATGCGGGTGCTCGGCGCCGCGAGCAGTTCGATGACACCCTCGGGATCGTCTGGGGCGTAACGGTAGTCGACGATCGACCCGATGACCCGCGCGTCGCGGGTGCCGTCGGGATTCTCCAGCAACAGGGTGTAGAGGCCGTCCTGGCTGCCGAGCGCATCGGCCATTTTGCGGTCACCGGGGAGAACGCCCACCCCGCAGATGCCCCAGTCCGACGCGACACCCTGCTGCAGCAACGTGTCGACGTACATCGCCTGATGTGCCCGATGGAACCCGCCGACCCCGAAGTGCACGATGCCGACGGTGACCTCGTCGCGGGCGTACGTCGGTCTGGCGATGGGGATCTCGGGCAGGGTCGACTCGTCCAGTTTCATCACGTCGTCACCATCGTCTCTGGAGGTATCGGGGCCGAAAGTGTTGTCTGCGTCACATCGAGCATGTTAGCTTGGTGAGCATCTACTCGCACCCATGAGCATATGCTCACGGTTCCACGGAGAGGTGGGCAGGGCGTGGTCACACCGGCGTCGACTTCCGCGGCGAACGGGCAGGCGCCCCAACGCTCACCGGAAGACCTGCGCCTGGCGCTGCGGGCGGCGACGCTCTACTACCTCGACGGCTTGACCCAGGCGGAGATCGCGGCGCGGCTGGGTGTTTCGCGTCCGACAGCCGGCCGGCTCGTCGCCCGCGCGAAGGCCCGGGGCCTGGTGCGCATCGACATCGTGGTGCCGCCCGATCTGCGCGACGATCTGCACGCCGACGAGGAACGCGAACTCGAAACGCGATTCGGCCTCACCGAGGTGGTGGTGGCGGGCCACGGTGTCGACGTCGGCGCACCCGGGCGGCCCGCCACGTTCGCCAATCTCGGCCGCGCCGCCGCCGCACTGCTGATGCGAAGGCTGGCGCCCGACGACGTCCTCGGCTTCACGTGGGGGCCCGAGCAGGTGGCCGTGGCGAACGCGCTCACCCCGGGGGTGGCGACGTGCCGCGCGGTCGTCCAACTCGACGGCGCCATGTCCAGCGCCGCCTATCAGTCCGGTGTGGAGCTGATCCTCAGCCGGTGCGCGGACGTCTTGCGTGCCAACACCATTCGACTGCCCGCGCCCCTGTACGCCGATCCCTCCACAGTCGCGTCCATGCGTTCGGATTCCGTCATTTCCCGCACGCTCGAGGCCGGGCGGCGCGCCGACGTGATGTTGTTCGGGGTCGGTGCGGTTTCGACGTCGACCACACTGTTCGAAGGCAGCTACCTCGACACGCGGACGCTCGACGAACAGATCGCCGCCGGCGCCGTCGGTGAGATCGGCGGCCGGTTCTTCGACGACCACGGCAGGCCCGTCGACACCGAACTGCAGCAGCGCGCGGTGTCGGTACCGCTCGAAGACATCCGGGCCTGCGAGAAATCGATCCTCATCGCCAGCGGGGCGACCAAACACCGCGCCACCCTGGCCGCCCTTCGGGGCGGGCTGGCGCGGCTGCTGGTCTGCGACGTCGACTGTGCCCGTTGGCTTCTCGACCACGGAAAGGGGTGACGGTGAAAGCACTGACAACGATGCGCCGGCTGGCGGGAGGTCTGGCCGCCGTCGGGCTGGTGTTCACGGCCGGCTGCGCCGGCGCCGGCACCCTCGGCGCGACCGACCAGACCGTCACCATCGCGATGGTCTCCAACTCCCAGATGACCGACGCCCGCGAACTGTCCTCGAGGTTCGAGGAGGCCAACCCCGACATCAAACTGCGGTTCGTCACGCTGTCGGAGAACCAGGCCCGCGCGAAGATCACCGCCTCGACCGCGATGGGCGGCGGCGAGTTCGACGTCGTCATGATCAGCAACTACGAGACGCCGCAGTGGGCCGAGAACGGCTGGCTGGTCAACCTCTCCGACTACACCCGCCAGACACCGGGGTACGACGAGAACGACTTCTTCCCGTCCCTGCGCGAGTCGCTGTCCTATGAGGGCGACATGTACGCGGTTCCCTTCTACGGCGAATCGTCGTTCCTGATGTACCGCAAGGACCTGTTCGAGCAGGCCGGCATCACGATGCCGCGTACCCCGACCTGGCAGCAGGTCGCCGACGCGGCCGCCAGGCTGGACGGCCCCGACATGGTGGGCATCTGCCTGCGCGGCAAGCCCGGCTGGGGGGAGGTGCTGGCACCGCTGGACACCGTCATCAACACCTTCGGCGGACGCTGGTTCGACGAGAACTGGAACGCCCAGCTGACCAGCCCCGAGGTGCAGCGGGCCGTCCAGTTCTACGTCGACACCGTCACTAAGGTGGGCGAACCCGGCGCCGCTGCAAGCGGATTCGGGGAGTGCGCCACGCAGTTCGGGCAGGGTCGCACCGCCATGTGGTACGACGCGACCTCGGCGGTGTCGGTGCTCGAGGACCCGGAGTCGTCCACCGTCGTCGGCAAGGTGGGATACGCCATGGCCCCGATGGTGGAGAAGCCCAACTCCGGCTGGCTCTACACCTGGGCGCTCGGCATCCCGCAGAGCAGTGACAAGAAGGACTCCGCGTGGAAGTTCATCTCGTGGATGACCGACAAGAACTACATCAGGCTCGTCGGTGAGGAACTGGGATGGGCGCGGGTGCCGCCCGGCAGCCGCCTGTCGACCTACCAGATCCCCGAGTACCAGGAGGCGTCGAAGGCGTTCGGGCAGGCCACGCTCGACTCCATCGAAGGCGCCGACCCGCTCAAACCGACGGTGAAGCCGGTGCCCTACACCGGGATCCAATTCCTCGCCATCCCGGAGTTCCAGGATCTCGGCACCCGGGTCAGCCAGCAGATCAGCGCCGCGATCGCCGGGCAGAAGACAGTCGCCGAGGCGCTCGAGCAGTCACAGCGGTACGCCGAGATCGTCGGCCGGACCTACCAGGAGAAGTCATGACCACATTGGCCACCGACGTCCGGGACTCGGAGTCCGAACACGTCGCGCGGATCAAGAGCGCCCAGGACAAGGGCGTGTCCCGCGCGGAGGGCTGGCGCAGGCGGGGGCCGCTGCTGCCCGCGCTGATCTTCATGATCCTGGTGACGCAGATCCCGTTCCTGTTCACGCTCTACTACTCGACACTGTCGTGGAACCTGGTGCGGCCCGGGTCCCGTGAGTTCGTGGGCCTGCAGAACTACATCGACGTCGTCGCCGACGGCACGTTCTGGCAGGTCGCGCTCAACACCGTCGTGATCATCGTCGCCACGGTGCTGATCTCGGTGGTGCTGGGCCTGCTGCTGGCACTGCTGCTCGACCGCGCGTTCCTCGGCCGCGGTGTGGTTCGCACGCTGCTGATCACGCCGTTCCTCGTCACACCCGTTGCGGGGGCGCTGATGTGGAAGACGGCGATGCTCGACCCGGTGTTCGGCATCATCAACTGGATCCTGCCCGGTGAGGGGATCGACTTCGTCAGCCGCTTCCCGCTGTCGTCGGTCATCCTCGCCCTGGTCTGGCAGTGGACCCCGTTCATGATGCTACTGATCCTCGCCGGCCTCCAGTCGATGCCCCGAGACATCCTGGAGGCCGGTCGAGTCGACGGTGCCGGAGCGTTCCAGCTCTTCCGCGAGCTGACGCTGCCGCACCTTCGGCGATTCATCGAACTGGGCACGGTGCTCGGGGCGATCTATCTGGTCAACACCTTCGACCAGATCTACATGATGACCCAGGGCGGACCCGGTACGGCCAGTGCGAACCTGCCGTTCTACATCTATCAGCGCGCCTTCCTCGGCTTCGACATCGGCCAGGCCGCCGCGATGGGCGTCGTCGTCGTGATCTTCACGATGATCATCGCCAGCTTCGCGCTGAGACTGATCTTCAAATCCTTCACCGGCAAAGAGGAGGCTGCGTGATGATCACTGCCACAACGGGTTCCGGTACGGCCACCGCGAAGCGCCGCAAGTTCGACCCGTGGGGTGTCGTGGCCTGGCTCGTCGGCCTGGGGTTCGTGTTCCCGGTGTTCTGGATGGTGCTGACGGCGTTCAAGCAGGAGGTCGACGCCTACACCACCACACCGAAGTTCATCTTCAGCCCGACCCTCGACGAGTTCCGTGCGGTCTTCGACCAGGGCATCGGGACCGGGCTGCTGAACTCGCTGTTCGCCACCACGGTGTCGACGGTCCTGGTGCTGCTGCTGGGCATCCCCGCGGCGTTCGCGCTGTCGCTGCGTCCGGTACGAAAGACCTCCGACGCGCTGTTCTTCTTCATGAGCACCAAGATGCTGCCGGTGGTCGCGGTGATCATCCCGCTGTACGTGATCGTCTCGAACATCGGTCTGCTGGACAACATCTGGGCGCTGATCATCCTCTACACGGCGATGAACCTGCCGGTGGCGGTGTGGATGATGCGGTCGTTCTTCCTCGAGGTGCCCGGTGAACTGCTCGAGGCGGCCAGCCTCGACGGTGCCAGCACCTGGCGCTCGGCGCGCGAGGTCATCCTGCCGCTGGTGTCACCCGGGATCGCCGCGACCGCGCTGATCTGCGTGATCTTCGCGTGGAACGAGTTCTTCTTCGCGGTCAGCCTCACCGCGGTGCAGGCGCAGACCATGCCGGTCTTCCTGGTCGGCTTCATCGCGGGGGAGGGCCTGTACTGGGCCAAGCTGTGCGCGGCGGCGACGCTGGCCGCGCTGCCGGTGGTTCTGGCGGGTTGGGTCGCCCAGAACAAGCTGGTTCGTGGACTGTCCTTCGGCGCCATCAAGTAGATAGGAACTGTCAATGGCGACAATCGCTTACAAGAACGCCTCGTGCATCTACGAGGGCTCCGACAAACTGGCGGTCGACTCGCTCAACCTCGACATCGCCGACGGGGAGTTCGTGGTGCTCGTCGGGCCGTCGGGCTCCGGCAAGAGCACGGCACTGCGCATGCTCGCCGGTCTCGAGGACATCGACGAGGGCGACATCGAGATCGGTGGCCGCAACATGCGCGGCGTGCCGTCGAAGGACCGCGACATCGCGATGGTGTTCCAGAACTACGCGCTGTATCCGAACAAGACGGTCGCCGAGAACATGGGCTTCGCGCTGAAACTGCGCGGTGTGCCGGCCGACGAGCGGCGCCGCAAGGTCGAAGAGGCGGCGAAACTGCTCGACCTCACCGACTTCCTGGACCGCAAACCCGCCAAGCTGTCGGGCGGGCAGCGCCAGCGGGTGGCGATGGGGCGGGCGATCGTGCGTGAGCCGCAGGTGTTCTGCATGGACGAGCCGCTCTCCAATCTCGACGCCAAACTGCGTGTGCAGACCCGCACGCAGATCGCCGCGCTGCAGCGGCGGCTGGGCACCACCACCGTGTACGTCACCCACGACCAGGTGGAGGCAATGACGATGGGCGATCGGGTTGCGGTGCTGCGCAACGGCAAACTGCAGCAGTTCGCCTCGCCCAGCGATCTCTACGACCGCCCGGCCAACGCGTTCGTCGCCGGGTTCATCGGATCACCGGCGATGAACCTGCTGACGGCGCCCATCACGTCGAGCGGGGTGAAGATCGGCGAGGATTCCTCGCTGGCCCTCGAACGCGACCAGCTGACCCGGCTGCACGAGGCCGGCCTGTCGGAGGTGACCGTGGGCATCCGGCCGGAACACCTGATGGTGTCGGATTCCGGGGGCATCGACGTCGTCATCGACCTGGTCGAGGATCTCGGCAGCGAGACGTACCTCTACGCACACGCGGCGCCCGACATCGAACTGGTCGCGCGCTCGCTGTCGCGGACGCCGGTCCGGCTCGCCGACACCGTCGAACTGCGTAAGTCGCCCGAGGGTGTGGTGCATCTGTTCCACCCGGAGACGGGGGAGCGGATCGAGTAGGGCGCGAGGCTGGGCGCCGTCCCCACGTGGTGGCGATTCTTCGGCCGGGTGTCCGCCACCACGTTACGAAAGTGGCGACGATGCTGACGACGCGAAACGGGTAATACCGTGAGGTGGTGGATCACTACGGTCGGGTGCGCCTGACCAATCCGGACAAGGTGCTGTACCCGGCGACGGGCACCACCAAGGCCGAGGTGTTCGAGTATTACGTCAACGTCGCCGAAGCGATGGTGCCGCACATCGCCGGCCGCGCCGTCACCCGCAAGCGCTGGCCCAACGGCGTCGGTGAGCTGGAGTTCTTCGAAAAGCAGCTGGCCAGTTCGGCGCCCGACTGGCTCACCCGCGGCACCGTCGTCCACAAGTCCGGCACGACCACCTACCCGATCATCGACACCCGCGAGGGCCTGGCGTGGATCGCGCAGCAGGCGTCGCTGGAAGTGCACGTCCCGCAGTGGCGGTTCGTCGGGGGGCGGGCGGGCGACAGCGCAGGCGAACCCGGCCACCTCACGCCCGGCCCGGCCACCCGCATCGTGTTCGACCTCGACCCCGGCGAGGGCGTCACGTTCCGCCAGTTGTGCCAGGTCGCCCACGAGGTTCGCGACCTGATCACCGACATCGGTCTGACGGCCTATCCGCTCACCAGCGGCAGCAAGGGTCTGCACCTCTACGTCCCGCTCGAGGAGCCGATCAGCAGCCAGGGCGCCTCGGTGCTGGCCAAGCGCGTCGCCCAGCAGCTCGAGAAGGCCATGCCCAAGCAGGTCACCGCGACGATGACCAAGAGCCTTCGCGCCGGCAAGGTGTTCCTCGACTGGAGCCAGAACAACGGCAACAAGACGACGATCGCGCCGTACTCGATGCGCGGCCGCGAGGAGCCGACCGTCGCCGCCCCCCGCACGTGGGACGAGATCGAAGACCCCGACCTTCGGCATCTGCGCTTCGACGAGGTGCTCGAGCGCATCGAGCAGTTCGGCGATCTGCTGGCCGACCTGGACGAGAAGGTGCCCGTCGAGGACCGGCTGACCAAGTACCGGAGCATGCGCGACCCGGCCAAGACGCCCGAACCCGTGCCGCCCCGGCCGCCGACCAAGGGCGACAACGACCGCTTCGTGATCCAGGAACACCACGCCCGCCGGCTGCACTACGACCTGCGGCTGGAACGCGACGGCGTCCTGGTCAGCTGGGCGGTACCGAAGAACCTGCCCGAGAGCCCGGCGGAGAACCGGCTCGCCGTGCACACCGAGGACCATCCGCTGGAGTACCTCACGTTCCACGGGACCATCCCGAAGGGCGAGTACGGCGGCGGCGACATGATCATCTGGGACACCGGCACGTACGAGACGGAGAAGTTCAACGACCATGCGCCCGATGGTCCGGCCAAGGGCGGTGAGGTGATCGTCACGCTGCACGGCAGCAAGGTCGACGGCCGCTACGCGCTGATCCAGACCGAGGGCAAGAACTGGCTGGCGCACCGGATGAAGGATCAGGGCAACCCGACGTTCGAGGATTTCGCGCCGATGCTGGCCACGCACGGCTCGGTCGAGAAGTACACCGCCAAGAACTGGGCGTTCGAAGGCAAGTGGGACGGCTACCGGCTGCTCGTCGACGCCGACCACGGCAAGCTGTGCCTGCGGTCCCGCAGCGGTCGCGACGTCACCGCCGAGTACCCCCAATTACGCGCGCTGGCAGCCGACCTCGCCGATCATCACGTGGTGCTCGACGGCGAGGTCGTCGCGCTCGACGAGCGCGGTGTGCCCAGTTTCGGAGAGATGCAGAACCGGGCGCGCTCCACGCGCGTGGAGTTCTGGGCGTTCGACATCCTGCGCCTCGACGGCCGCTGGCTGCTCAAGGCGAAGTACCGTGACCGCCGGAAACTGTTGGAGACGTTGGCTTCTGGCGGGGGTATCATCGTGCCACCCCTGCTCGACGGTGACGGACCCGAAGCGCTCGAACATGCCCGCGAGCGCAAGTGGGAGGGTGTGGTCGCCAAGAAGTGGGATTCGACCTACCAGCCGGGGCGGCGGTCGTCGGCGTGGATCAAGGACAAGCTGTGGAACACCCAGGAAGTCGTGATCGGCGGCTGGCGGGAAGGCAACGGCGGCCGCAGCAGCGGGATCGGTGCACTGGTTCTCGGCATCCCGGGCGATGACGGGTTACAGTTCGTCGGCAGGGTCGGTACCGGCTTCACCGAGAAGGATCTGGCCAACCTCAAGGCGATCCTCAAACCGTTGCACACGCAGGAATCACCCTTCGCGACAAGGCTTCCCACGCAGGACGCCAAGGGGGTGACGTTCGTGCGGCCGGAGCTCGTGGGGGAGGTGCGCTACAGCGAGCGCACCGGCGACGGCCGGCTGCGGCAGCCGTCGTGGCGCGGTCTGCGACCCGACAAATCGCCCGACGAGGTGGTGTGGGAGTAGCGGCACGGGCCGACGAGCCAGTGGATTTGTCGGTGGTCGAATGTATGTTCGAAGTATGTCGGGTGAGGCCTTGCGGGATGCGGTGAGCGCGCTGCGTGCCGCCTTCGACGAGGTGGCTTCCTGTGATGTCACGCTGCTGGACCGGCCGGAACTCGTTGCCGCCCTTGACGAGCTCGAGACCCTGTGGTGCCAGCTGCCCACGATGAGCCACCGCATGCTCGCCCGGTTGCAGGCTGAGGCGACGCCGAAGGATATGGGCGCAAAATCGTGGAGAGAGGTGCTCTCGGTCCGGTGGCGGATCTCCACTTCCGAGGCCAACCGGCGGCTGACCGAAGCGGCGGTGTTGGCGCCGCGGCAGGCGTTGACCGGGCCCGCCCTGCCGCCGGAGTTGCCCGCCACCGCCGCCGCTCAGGCCCTTGGGCTGATCAATGGTGAGCATGTCGAGGTCATCCGCAAGGCGGTCGACAAATTGCCGGGGTTTGTGGACGCGGTAACCCGGGAGCAGTTCGAGGTCACCCTCGTGCGCACCGCAGTCGGTGTCGGGCCCAAAGAACTCAAGGACAGTGCCGATCGGACGTTGTTTCTGCTCGACCAGGACGGGCCTGAGCCCGATGACACCGAACGCGCCCGCAGGCGCGGCGTCACCAAGCACAAACAGCGCGATGACGCGATGGTCGGTGTGAGTGCGACGTTGACGCCCGAAGCGTGGGCGGTGTGGGAAGTGATCTTCGCCAAGTACGCCGCACCGGGGATGTGTAATCCTGACGATCCGCAGCCCTGCACGTCGGGGACGCCGTCGCAGGCGCAGATCGACAATGACCACCGCAGTGTGGCTCAGCGTCAACATGACGCGATGGTCGCTGTGGGGCGCATCGCCCTGATGAGTGGTGAACTCGGCAAGCTCAACGGGTTGCCGGTCTCGGTCATCATCCGCACCACGCTGCAGGATCTGGAGTCGCGGGCCGGGGTCGGGGTCACCGGTGGCGGCACGGTGGTCGCGATTGCTGATGTGATCCGGATGGCTGCCCATGCCAACCACTATCTGGCGGTGTTCGACGGTGCGAGCGGGTCGGCGCTGGACCTGTTCCGCAGCAAGCGGATTGCATCGCCGGCGCAGCGGATCATGTTGATCGCTCGTGATGGTGGATGCACCAAACCCGGCTGCACCGTCGGCGCCTACGGCTGTCAGGCCCATCACGTGGACAGCGACTGGGTCGAGGGCGGCAACACCAACGTCGACGAACTCGGCCTGGCCTGCGGGCCGGACAACCGCAGCGTCCACCAGGACAACGGCTGGACCACCCAGATGGACGACCACTGCCAGGTCGAGTGGATACCGCCGTCTGGATTGGACACCGGCCAAGCCCGGCTCAACCAGTACCACCGCCCCGAACGGCTGTTACGACCACCCGACGATCCAGAATGTCCGCGCCGCAACAACATTGCGGCGTCGGCCGAACCGGGTGACGCCAGAGAGGCCGACGGGGACGCCGAACCGGACGCCCCAATGACGGTCGACGACGCCGGCGCACCCGGCGGGCCCGCACCACCTGACGACAAAGCAGCCTGACGGCTACGGCCCTGACGATCGAGATTCCCGGCACCCCGAGACGAACAGCCGTGCTGCTTTCGACGACAAGCCGTCCGCAGACAGCGCCGCGACGCGGTGCTGGACCCGTGAAATCCCCAGGCTCTTGTGTGCCGCTCTCGGGTGGCTGACTGAGGGTGGCTTCGGTGAGCGTGGGCGGCTGCCGACAGCGCAGCATCCGCATTTCCACGAATGCCAGCGGCCCCACTCGTTGACAGATGTTGTTTAGTTGACAGATGTCGCGTAGTTTGTGAGTTGTGCTAAGTATTCCTGAGGTGCAGCCGCCTCCCGTCGATCCCCGGGTGCGCCGCTCCCGAGCGGCGCTGTTTGCGGCCGTGATCGACCTGGTCAGCCGTGGGGAGTCCGCCAACGTGACGACCGCCGCGATCGCCGAGGCCGCTGCACTGAGCCGGCAGGTGATCTACCAGCAGTTCGGCGACCGCGACACCCTCGTGGTGGAAGCCGCCCTCGACCTGCTGCGCCACGACGTCCTCCCGCAGATCGCCGACCGGCCGGCCCTGGCTCCGCGCGAGCGTGCGCTGGTGACCGCACGGCACTTCGCCGCGCACCGCCGCTTCTACCGGCCGGTGCTGACCAGTTCGTGCGCGTCCGCCTTCAGCAGGGGTCTGGCCGAACTGCATCTGCCGCCCAACCGGGCGTTGGTCGACCAGATCCTCGGCGACGACCGGGACCCGCAGACCGCCGAGGATCTGGCGGTCTACCTCACCGGTGGTGGCATCGCCTTCCTCACCGAGTGGGTCGTCAACGGCGCCGACCCGCTGGACTGCGAACAGTTCGTCGACCGGCTGGCGCATCTGCACGCGGCGCTGGATCGCAGCGAGAAGCTGTCGGCACGTGACGAGGGACAGCCGCAGTGACTAAGGGCCTTTCTGGCAAGGTCGCCGTCGTCACGGGGGGCGCCTCGGGACTCGGCGAGGCGATCGTGGAACGCTTCGTCGCCGACGGGGCGCGGGTCGTCGTCGCCGACCTCAACGACGCCGACGGCAAACGTGTCGCCGCCCGCCACGGTTCCGCCGCGCTGTTCTGCCACACCGACGTCGCCGACCGAGAACAGGTCGCCGCCCTGGTGGCCACCGCGGTCGACCATTTCGGCGCGCTGGACGTCATGGTCAACAACGCCGCCATCAGCGGCACCCGCCGGCACGACTTCCTCGAAGACGACCTCGCGGACTTCGACCGGGTGATGTCGGTGAACCTGTTCGGTGTCATGGTCGGCACCCGCGACGCCGCCCGGCACATGGCGCGCCACGGCGGCGGTTCGATCATCAACATGTCCTCTATCGGGGGTATCGAGGCCAGCCCCGGCGTCATGCCCTACGTCGCCTCCAAAGCCGCCGTCATCCACTTCTCCAAGGCCGCTGCGCTTGCATTGGCGGATCACGAGATCCGGGTCAACTGCATCGCCGCGGGCGAGGGCATCGTCCTCGACCTCTCACCCGCCAATTGGGACGAGTCGGTCTTCCCCGAGCCCGCCCGCCTCGACCTCGAGCGCCCCGCGGGCAATCACGTCGCATTCGGATTCGGGCCCCACCAGTGCGTCGGTCACCTGGTAGGAACGACCGCCGCCGCCATCGCCTCCTGCAGACCCCGGGTCGCCAGCTGGTCGGCCAGCTCGTTGTCGGCGACCCCGGAATGGCCTTTCACCCAGAACCACTCGACACGGTGGCGGGCACAGGCCTTCTGGAGGCGCTGCCACAGGTCGACGTTCTTCACCGGCTGCTTCGCCGCGGTCCGCCAGCCGTTGCGCTCCCAGCCGAGCACCCACTTGGTGATGCCGTTGCGGACATAGGTGCTGTCGGTGTGCAGATGGACGACGACGGGTCTGGTCAACGCCTCCAGCGCCATGATCGGCGCGGTCAGCTCCATTCGGTTGTTGCTCGTCGCGCCGGCGTCCCCGCCGCACATCTCGCGGACGTGGCCGCGGTGTCGCAGCACGGCTCCCCAACCGCCCGGTCCGGGATTGGGCCGGCATCCGCCGTCGGTGTGGATGACCACGACAGCTGAGACATCTGAGACCGACTCACTCACCCGCCGAGAATAGGCACCGCGCTCGGGGTCCGGGTCAATGACGCGCCGGGACTATGTGTGGCGCCGGTCGTGCAGCCGCGACGGCACGCGGCCGAGCACGGCGCCCAACCCGATCATCGCGATCGCCAACCCGAGGTGCAGCCAGTTGTCGGCGGTGTTGAGCGGGACGAAGTTCGCGGTGGAATCGTGGTCGATCAGCAGGCCGTAGAGCCACAGCACCGCGTACACGAGCCCGCCGCCGATCAGGAACCACTTGGCCGCGTTGAAGGTCCCGTGCAGTGCGATGCCGAGCACGCCGAACACCAGGTGCACGACGTTGTGCAACGCCGAGACGGCGAAGATCCCCAGCAGCATCGCCCCCGAGTGGTGGCCCGCGAACGTCAGCCGGTCGTAATGGGTGGTGATGCCGGGGATGAAACCCAGAACGCCGACCAGCAGGAACACCGCCCCCACGGCCAACGACGCCTTCTGCACCGGTGCCTTCCCGGCTGTCGGCGCCGCTTGCGGTGTGCCCTGCGTTCCCGGCATGGCCATCGGTTGTGCCTCCCTCGTTGTTTGGCGCGCGTCTCGTCTACCCCGCTGCGCGGCGCGGAAACCGATTGGCCAAACGCACAGCGGGTATTTGCCGGCATGCCCTCCGACCAGAACGACACGGCCGCCGGGTGGGGATCGCTCGCCGGCCTCGCGACCCGCTTCGCCCGCCAGTTCGACGCCGTCCGCCACTGCGTCGATCCCCGGTACGTGCGCGCGGACTGGGCGGAACGCAACGCGCAACTGGCCCGCGACCTGCTTCCGGTGCCGCCGCACGACTTCCTGTGCCACCCCGCCATCCGGTTCCAGATGCTGATGGGGGAGCGCATCGTGCCCTACGAACTGCCCTTCGTTCGGGAGCGGCTCGGCGACGACGCCCTGCTGGCCGAGGACCGGGTGGGCGAACCGCCGACCGTGCCGGTGCCCGGCACGCACATTCAGACCTCACCCAACACGGTGCACCAGCTGCACCATCTGCTGCGCTACGAGGAGGCCACCGGCCGGCGGGTGCGCGATGCCTCGACCGTCGTCGAGTGGGGCGGCGGATTCGGCAGCCTGATGCGGCTGCTGGTGCGGCTGCACGGCGGCGACCCGACGTGCGTCGTCATCGACACCCCGGTGTTCGCCGCGCTGCAGTGGCTCTACCTCTCGGCGACGCTGGGCGAGGACCGCGTCGTGCTGCACCACCGCGGACCGGTCCGGCCCGAGGCGGGACGCGTCAACGTCGTGCCGATCGGCCTCGTCGGTGACCTGGACGTCGACGCCGACCTGTTCATCTCGAACTGGGCGCTCAACGAGAGCATGCCCGCGGCGCAGCGCGACGTGGTGGCGCGCGGCTGGTTCGGTGCGGAGTCGCTGCTGCTGGCCATGCACGCCGGCGATCCGTTCGCGGCCGTCGTCCTCGACCACGGTGCGCGGGCGGTCCTGCTCGGCGACTTCATGCCGGGCCAGCAGTACCTCGTGCGTTAGGCGTCGTCAGGTGATCGTGACGCCGCCGTCGACGACGATGGTCTGGCCCGTCACGTAACCACCCGCGTCCGAGGCCAACCACACCAGCGTGGCGGCGAGCTCTTCGGGGTCACCGGTGCGGCCCAGCGCCGCCCGCTGGACGACGCTCTCGAGGTATCCGGGCTTGTACTGATCGGTCATCTCCGATTTGAAGAAGCCGGGCGCGATCGCGTTGACACGGATTCCCTTGCGAGTTCCCCACTGCTGGGCCAGATCTCGCGTCAACCCCGCGATCGCCGCCTTGCTCGCGCTGTAGGCGGCCTGCGGGAGACCGGCGGTGGTGATGCCCAGGATGCTCGAGATGTTGACCACCGAGCTCCCCGGCGTCATCACCCGACCGCACGCCTGCGCCGCCCAGTACGACCCGTTGAGGTTGATGTCGACGACGGCGCGGAACTCCTCCGGAGTCTCCCGGGTGGCCGGGACGGCGGTGCCCACGCCGGCGTTGTTCACCAGCACGTCGACGCGCCCGAACTCGGCCATCGCGGCGTCCACCATCGCCTGGCACTGCGCCGGATCGGCGACGTCGGTGGCGACCGGCAGGGCGCGACGCCCCGCGGACCGCACCAGCTCGGCGGTGCCTTCCAGCTTCTCGACGCGGCGTGCGGCCAGGACCACGTCCGCGCCGGCCTCGGCACACGCCTTCGCGAACGCGACACCGAGACCCGAAGAGGCGCCGGTGACGATGACGACCTTGTCGTCGAGACGGAATCTGTCGAGTACGGACATGCCCGTCATCCCATCACATCGGCTCTCGCGGGCAGCCCGGCCGCCCGGCCGGTAGCGTGGCGTCGAACCTCACCGCGAGAGATCGGCCGCGGTTTGGCTAAAGTGGTGAGCAACAGGGGGTTCAGCCTCAGCCCCGCGACTGCGTCGGCCGCAGAGGTGAATCCCATAACCACACAGCTCGATTCCGTCGTCCCCCCGATACGAAACCGGGTGGAGATCCAGGACCCGGACAAGGCCGAGGCGTTCCTCGAAGAGGCCTACGGCGCCCGGCTGCGTCTGTCGTGGCTGGGCGACCCCGCCCACGGCACGGTGCTCACTCACACCCGCCAGGACGCCGGCGCCTTCGCGATCGACGAGGTGGAGGTGGTCGGCGGCTTCACCGCGTCACCGGACCCGCTGCACAAGGTGGCAGTGGTGTGGACGCACCGGGGCCGGATCGCCGGGCGGTGCGCCGGCGTCGAAGGGCAGGCCCGAGCGGGCGAAGTCACGCTGCTCGTCCAACCCGATCTGCCGCACGACGTCGAGGGTGAGGACGTCGCGTTCACCACGGTGCTGCTGGCACCCTCTCTGGTCGCAGGCGTCGCCGGGGGGGCGCCGCACGCACCCGCCGCACAGATCAGGTTCGCGATGTTCGAACCCGTCGACGAAACCGCCCAACGGCTCTGGCAGCAGACCGTCCGCTACGTCAGGGACAGCGTGCTGGCCGACGATGCGCTGGCCACTCCGCTGGTGCTCGGACAGGCGGGACGACTGCTCGCCGCCGTGACCCTGTCGGCCTTCCCGAACACGCTCGATGCCGAACCGACCGACTGCGACAGGGACACCAAACCGGTACTCCTGCGTCGCGCGGTCGAGTTCATCGAGTCGCACCTCGCCACCGACATCGGGCTCGGTGACATCGCCGCGGCCATCCACGTCTCCCCCCGGGCGGTGCAGTACATGTTCCGCCGGCACCTGGAGACGACGCCGGTGCAGTATCTGCGACGGCTGCGCCTGCATCACGCGCATCAGGACCTCATCGCCGGCGGCCCCGGCCACGACACCGTCACCGCCATCGCGGCGCGGTGGGGTTTCGCCCACACCGGCCGCTTCTCGGTGCTCTACCGGCAGACCTACGGGCGAAGCCCGCATGCCACGTTGCGGGGGGCATCGCTGTGACCACAACTGGCCTCAATCCCCGTCGTAGCATGGATCCCGACAGCCAACGTCAGGGGAGGCGGGTGTCGGCGGAAACGCACACTTCTATCGCTCTGGAACTGGCCGCGCTCGTGCGTGACCTCCAGCAGAGCGGGCACACCGATGCCGAGACGGCGCTGGGCGATCTCGTGCAGAGCGCCGCCAAATTCGTGCCCGGAGCCGACTTCGCCGGGATCACCCAGGCCGACCGGGGCGGTGCCGTGCGCACCATCGCCGCCACCGACGACGTCGCGGCGGTGCTGGACCGCGTTCAGCAGGACCACGGCCAGGGTCCCTGTCTGTCGGCGGCATGGGAGCAGCACACGATCGTGGTCGACGACCTGGCCGTCGATCAGCGGTGGCCGCGCTACCGCCACGACGCCCTTCAGCGCACCAACGTCCGGTCCGTGATGTCCTTTCGCCTGTTCAGCGGGCAACGCACCGTCGGCGCGCTCAACTTCTACGCCGACCGTCCCGGGGTGTTCGGCGACGATGCGATCGAGGTGGCCCTGGTCTACGCCACCCATGCCGCGATCGCGTGGGACGTGCAGCGCCGAGACGAGCAGTTCCGCAGCGCGCTGGCGTCCCGCGACATCATCGGCCAGGCCAAGGGGATGCTGATGGAGCGTTTCAACATCGACGCCGTCCAAGCCTTCGACCTCCTCAAGCGGCTCTCTCAGGACGGCAACACCCCGCTGGTCGACATCGCGCGGCGGCTCGTCGACAGCGACCATCCGTTGCCATGACCGAAGGCTCGCCCGGCGACGGACCCGCCACGCGCGCGGAACTCGCACGTGTCCGCGTGGAGGAGCTGCGCAGGCGCCGTGAAGATCTCCACCACGGAGTCGCCCCCACGCCGGAGAGCGCCGAGCGCGCACATGAGAGCGCCATGGCGGCGTTCACCCGCGCGGAGAAAGCGCACCACGCCGCCGCGAACCGCCATCTGGAGGCCAGCCGGGTTCACCGTCAGGCGGCGGCCGCCCACGAACAGGCGGCACTCGTCGCCGGTAACGGGGACGCAGAAGCGCACCAGGACGCGGCGGCCACCCACCGCGCGGAAGCCGAGCGGCACGAAGCCGCCGCGGCCGACGACTTCAGCCGAGAGCGCGACGATGAGGCGCGTGCCTCAGGGGAGCATTTCCATCAGTAGCAGCGCGCCGTCGACGGTGCCCTCCGCGGCGCGGAAGGCGGTGCACATGACCCGCACCTTCGTGGGCCGGCCGCGCCGGTTGACGGCGTCGACGACGGTCTCGCCGGTGGTGTCGGAATCCACGAACGCCTTGCCGATCAGCGGTTTGATCTCCGCCAGCGGAAGCCCGATGTCCAGGGAACCCAGCGGCACGCCCGCCGTCTCGTCGGCGCGCAGTCCCCACAGCTCCTCGCACCCGCGGTTCCAGACGAGGACGCGCATCTCCCGGTCGACCACCACCAGCCCGTGGTTGACGCTGTTCACCAGTGAGTCGAGGAAGGTCTGCGCCCTGTCGAGCTCGACGCTGCGCTCGCGCAACGCCGCGTTGATGGTGTGGAGTTCGTCGTTGGTGGACTGCAGCTCCTCGTTGGTGGTCTCCAACTCCTCGACGGTGGACTGCAGCTCTTCGTTGGTGGTCTCCAGCTCTTCGTTGGTGGACTGCAGCTCCTCGTAGGCCGCCTCGAGTTGGTGGTTGGTCTGCACCACCTTGTCGACCAGCGCCCGGGTGGCCGTGACGTCGAAGAAGACGACCGACATGCCGATCAGCCCGTCGCGGGCGTCCACCAGCGGGTTGATGTGGATCTCGAACCACACGGTTTCCGCGCCGGCACGCTGCCACCGGACGTCCTGCACCATCGCCGACCGGCGCTCCACCTTGGCCTGTTCGAGGTAGGCGCGCAGCTCGATCGGGCCGGTAGGAGACCTCCAGGTCGCGCAGCGGCCGGCCGATGTCGCGGGCGGAGAGGCCGAACGTGGTCTCCGCCTGCTGGTTGATCATCGCGACCGTATCGGCGCCGGTCACCACGATCTGGGCCACGGGGCTGACCCGGAACGCCAGATCGCGGAGCGGGTCCAGCCCCGGGAGTTCGCCCTGCCGGTCGAAGGAGCCGCCGCCGGCCTCGACGCGCTCCGCCGCCCGCTCGGTGCCCGCCGCCTTGCGGAAGATGCGCTGCTTGAGGTTCAACGGTGTGAAGCGGTCGCTGTGGCTCAGCAGCATCTCCGCATGCCCGAGGAACAGGACGCCCCGGGGGGCGAGGGCGAAATGCAAGCGGCTCAACACGTTTCGTTGTGTGTCGGCGTTGAGGTACATCAGGGTGTTGCGGCAGACCAGCAGATCCACGCGCGAGATGGGGGCGTCCTTGACCAGGTCGTTGCGCCCGAAGATCACCGCCCGCCGCAGGTCCTTGCGGAACACTTAGCGTCCGCCGACCTGTTCGAAATAGCGGCGCAGCAGCTCGGTGGGGATCGATTCGACGGACTTCGCGTCGTAGCTGGCGGCGCGGGCCTCGGTGAGTGCTTCCTCGTCGACGTCGGTGGCGTAGATCTTGACGCGCTGGCGGAACGCCTCGGGTCCCAGCGCCTCCGCCATGACCATCGCCAGTGTGTAGGCCTCCCGGCCGGAGGCACAGCCCGCACTCCACACCCGGATCGGGTCGCTGGGGCCGCGCTCGGCCAGCAGCGACGGCACCACCTCCTCGCGCAGGAAGTCCCAGGCGGCCGCGTCGCGGAAGAAGTCGGTGACGTTGATCAGGATCGTGTTGAACAGGGCGGCGAACTCATCGGAACTGGCCTGCAGCACGTCGAGGTATTCCTCGAAGGTCTCGTAACCCGCCTGGTCCATCCGGTGCCGGACCCGCCGCATCAGCGACGCGCGCTTGTATCCGGTGAAGTCGAACCCCCGGGAGTCGCGCATGTAGCGCAGCAGGGCCTCGAACACCTCGTCTGACTGGTCGTTCACCGTTGCCCCGTCCACCCGTCTGCATCCGCCGAATCAACATACTCGCGTTCATAATCTGTTCTCCGGGCCGAGGACCGCCCAGACCGTCTTGCCGGTGGGCGTCGGTGCCACCCCCCACATCCGGCACAGCGACGCCACGATCTTCAGACCCGACGGGCGAGGGCCGTCGCTGTGTTCCCGCACGACGGCCGGTGCCCGGTTCTCGTCACCCACGGCCACCGTCACGGTCTCGCCGCTTGCCTCCAGACGCACAGACGGCGCACTGCGGGTGTGCTGCAACACGTTTTCCACGAACGCGGTGACGACGATCTTCGCCACCGGAATCAGCTCCTCGCGCGACCACGCGGTGAGCCACTGCTCGACCATCTCTCGGGCGGAGCAGAGGCTGATCCGCTCGGCGGGCAATTCCTCCTTCGCGCGCCTGCGGTGTTTGAGCGGCTGTTCGGCTGCCACCGCCGCGACGGCCTCTTCGATACCGGAGAAGACCGGGACGTATCGGGTCACGCCGTTGCGCTGCAGAGCCGACCTGCCCTGGACATGCCGGCAGACCAGCACCAGCGGCACCTCCGGCCATCGCGTCACGTGCCACCGGGCGCTGGTGAACACCGCCCACGCCGACTCGGCGGCCACCTCGAGGCCGCTGACGTCGACGATCACGGCCGCCGGTTCTTCCAGGGCCGCCTTGACGATCCGGTCGCGTAGCCCCCGGTACGTGCTGCTGTCGAGTTCTCCGGCGACCGTCAGCAGTGTGTCGTGACCCAGCGTTTCCGCGATGACCGTCAGGGTGCCGGAGTGCTCAGACGTCACCGCGTTCGCCCGTGCCCGCGGGTGCGTCGCTGAGTCGTTCGGCGAGAACGTCCAAGGCCTGCTCGGCTTCTTCCGCCGCTTCGAGATAGCGCCGGCCGACCATTCCCGCCCCTGCGGTGTCGGCGAGCCTGCGCGACAGTTTCGCCTTCTCCTGCAGGCTGCGCACCGCGATCCACAGCGCGTTCTCGACTTCGTGGTCCCGCGCCTCCAGGAGCGCCTCGGCGGTCCACGCGTGCCCCACCTGGCAGCGGAAGCCGTCCTCGGCGACCACCACCAACGAACCGTTGCAGTCCGGGCAGGAGTAGCCGGACGGCGGTCCGAGGGCATCGGAGTCGAAATGCGCGGAGTACCTCCTGCCCATCGCGATGCGGTTCTCCAGGTCCATCCGGGCGTCGGGCTCCATCTCCCGCTCCTCGATGTCGCGGTCGGCCAGTTTGGTGAGCAGCGCGCCGATGTCCGCGGCCGACGCCTGATGCTGGATCACCCCGGCGTGGATCGCGTTCTCCGGCATGGGGGTGAAGAGCGCATCGTCGGGCGACTGCGCGACGGTGACGCCGCCCCTTGACCGGATGGCGCCGGCACCCAGCACGCCGTCGTCGAGCACCCCGGACAAGACCACACCGATGGCGCGGGTCCGAAATCCACCGCCACCGATCGGAACAACGCGTTGACCGCGGGCCGGTTCATGCTCTCCGTGGGGCCCTCCGACAGCATGATGCGGTGATCGCGAACCAGCAGGTGCCGATTGGGCACCGCCACGTAGATCCGGCCCGCCTCCAGAGTGGTCCCGTCGACGGCGGCGACCGCGCGCAGCGGTCCGGCGCGGTCGAGGATGCGGGGAAGCACGCTGGGCGCGTTCGGCGGCATGTGCAGGACCACCAGCACCGCGTAGGGCAGATCGTCCGGGAGCCCCGCGGCCAGGGTGGTCAGTGCTTCGACCCCACCGGCCGAGGCGCCGACCGCCACGACACCGCGAAGGTCGCCACTGTGTGTCGATTCTGCGCAGGTCACCGCGCAGGTCTACCCGGCGACGTACAGCCGTAACCGAATCAGACCCGGGCAATCACGTTTTCCGCGAACCACTCGAGATGGCGGATCTTGTCTTCGAGCGGTTCGGTGTCCGGTCCGGTGATGTAGGGAAGCCGGAAGCCGACGATCACGTCGGTCACCCCCTTGTCCTCGAGGCGTCTGACGCCGTCGACACTGAACGCATCGGCGGAGATGACGTGGATCTCGAACGGTCCCGTCGCGCCCTGCTCCGCCCGGAACTTGCCGAGCTTGGCCAGCAGCCCGTCGAGTTCCTCGGGGTCGCCGCCGCCGTGCATCCAGCCGTCGCAGCGCGCGGCGCGTCTGAGTGCGGCGTCGGCGTGACCGCCCACCAGGATGGGCACCGGTCTCGTCGGGGCGGGGGTCATCTTGGTCTTGGGGATGTCGTAGAACTCCCCGTGGAACTCGAAGTACTCACCGGTGGTGAGGCCCCTGATGATCTCGATGCACTCGTCCATCCGCTTGCCGCGCCTGGCGAACGGCACGTTCATCAGCTCGTAGTCCTCCGGCCACGGGCTGGTGCCGACGCCGAGGCCCAGCCGGTTGTCGAACAGCGCGGCCAGCGACCCGGCCTGTTTGGCCACCAGGGCCGGCGGGCGGATCGGCAACTTGAGCACGAAGAAGTTGAAGCGCAGCGTCGTGGTGACCGCGCACAGCGCGCCGGCCAGGACGAAGGACTCGATGAATGCCTTGCCGTCCAGGAACTCTCGGCTCCCATCGGGGGTGTAGGGGTACGTCGAGTCCGACTCGAAGGGGTAGGCGACGCTGTCGGGAATGGTCATCGCGTGGTAGCCCGCGGCTTCGGCCGCTTTGGCCAGTGGGATGTAGTACGTCGGGTCGGTCATCGCCTCGGCGTAGGTGAACCGCACAGCGCCTCCTCGGGTCGGTTGCCGAATACTAGAACGCGTTCTACTGCGATGTTTGAAGAATGCCGGGCTGGGAACGCCACCGCCGTGAGTGTGGCGAAAACCTTCTACAAGCCCCTGGCCCTGGCGAGCAGCATCGGGGGCGGGCTCATTGCCGGCAAGATCTTCTCCGAACTCTGGCAGCGCGCCAACCCGTCCGGCACCGAGCCGCCCGACCCCGAGGACCTGCAGAGTTCGGCCAGGGAGATCTTCGTCGCCGCCGCCATCCAGGGCCTGATCGTCGGCCTGGTGCGCGCCGCGCTCGCCCGCGGGCAGGCCAAGGGATTCGCCGCACTGGCCAAGGAGAACCCGGAGTAGTCACCGCCGTCCGCCGCTGATTGGCGCCGCCCGCGGCGGGTATGCCGCGGGCCATGACGGATCTGGTGGCTGACGCATTGGTGGCCCGGCTGCGCGACTGGGACGCCGACCGGGTGTTCGGCTACGCCGGCGACGGGGTGAACACGTTGCTCGGCGCGCTGCAGCGTTCGGGCGAACCCGAATTCATCTCCACCCGGCACGAGGAACTCGCCGCCTTCATGGCGTGCGGACACGCCAAGTACACCGGCAGGGTGGGTGTCTGCATGGCCACCCAGGGCCCCGGCGCCATCCACCTGCTCGCCGGCCTCTACGACGCGAAACTCGACCGGCGGCCCGTGGTGGCGATCGTCGGCCAGGTGGTCTCGACAGCGTTGGGTAGCGGCTACCTGCAGGAGGTCGACCTGCACGCGCTGTTCAAGGATGTCTGCGGTCAGTACGTGCAGACGGTGTTCGCGCCGGAGCAGGCACTGATGGCGCTCGACAATGCGATGCGCACGGCGATCGCCACGTCGACGCCGACCTGCCTGATCATCCCGCACGACGTCCAGCAGGCCGAGATGCCCGACGAACTGCAGCACAGCCACGGCGTGGTGCCGTCCGCCGCCGTCAGTGCGCAGGCCCGGATCACCGCACCGGACGAGCAGCTGCGCCGCGCCGCCGAGGTGCTCAACGCCGGCGAGCGGGTGGCGCTCTTGGTCGGCCGTGGTGCGGCGGGCGCCGCCGACGAGATCGCCCGGGTGGTCGACACGCTCGGCGCCGGGGTGACCACATCGCTGCTCGGCAAACCCGTTCTCGACGAGGGCGAACCATGGCACACCGGTGTCATGGGGCACCTCGGCACCACGGCGAGCGCCGAGCTGATGGCCCACTGCGACACGCTGCTCATCGTGGGGTCCAACGATCCCTGGACGGAGTTCTACCCGGCGCCGGGACAGGCCAGGGCCGTCCAGATCGACATCCAGCCCCGCGTGATCGGTGCGAAGTACCCCGTCGAGGCGCCCGTGGTCGGGCAAGCGGCACAAGCTCTTTCGGCGTTGTCGGGTCTGCTGGAACGCAAGGCGGACCGCCGCTGGCAGGACCAGGTGGGTCAGTGGCGGAAGCGGTGGCACGAGGACGCTGCGCGACGGGCGGCGGTACCCACCTCGCCGGATTCCGGCGCCAATCCCGAAGCCGTCGTGCGGGCGCTGTCCGACCACCTGCCCGCCGATGCACGGGTCGCGGTGGACACCGGCTCGTCGACCTACTGGTATGCGCGTCACCTTCGGCTGCCGCCGGGCGTGCCCGCCCACCTCTCCGGTTATCTGGCCTCGATGGGCTGCGCCCTGCCGTACGGGGTGGCGGCCAAACTCGACGCGCCGCATCGGCCGGTGGTGGCGCTCGTCGGGGACGGGGCCATGCAGATGAGTGGGCTGCTCGAACTGGTCACGATCGCCGACCGGTGGCGCTCGTGGCCCGACCCCCGCTTCGTCGTGCTGGTGCTGCACAACTCCGACCTCACCGAGGTGTCGTGGGAGCAGCGTGAGATGGAGGGCAACCCACGGTTCACCGCATCGCAGGACGTGCCGCGGTTCCCGTACGCCGACTACGCGGAACTGCTGGGGCTGCACGGTATTCGGGTGACCGAATCGGCGGCCGCGGGTGACGCGTGGGCGAAGGCGTTCGCCGCCGACCGGCCGACCCTCATCGAAGCGGTCGTCGACCCCGCCACCCCGCTGCTGCCCCCGTTGATGCCGGACAGCAAGACGGACAAGGTGTTCGACGCCATCGGCCAGGAGAGCGACGACGCGGCGGCCGAACGTGTCGCCGATCAACGGCGCCACGAACAGGGGTGACGGGTGTCCCGAGTTTGGGACACCGCCCTCCGGGTAGAGACCACGGCATGGCCGACGATGCGTCCACGAAAGACAACGCACCCGACCCGGACGACCCGCGTAAACCGGATTCGCCGACCGACCTGACCAAACCGTCGGCGCTGTACGTCCTGCGCAAGACCGCCCGGGAATTCGGCCACGACCAGTGCACCGACCTCGCCGCCGCGCTCACCTACTACGCCGTCCTGTCGCTGTTCCCCGCGGTGCTGGTGATGGTGTCGCTGCTGGGCGTCTTCGGCCAGGGCCGTCGCACCACCGACGCCCTCCTCGACATCGTCTCGGACGTGGCACCGGCCTCCACCGTCGACACCCTGCGTCCCACCATCGAGCAACTGGTCGACTCGCCCTCCGCCGGTTTCGCACTCGTGGTCGGCATCCTCACCGCGCTCTGGTCGGCCTCCGGGTACGTCGGCGCGTTCGGCCGGGCGATGAACCGCATCTACGAGGTCGAGGAAGGCCGGCCGGTATGGAAACTGCGGCCGCTGCAGCTCGTACTCACGTTCGCCGCGCTGCTCGGGGCGGCGCTCGTGGCGTTCATGCTCGCGGTCAGCGGTCCGGTGGCCGAGGCCGTCGGCAACGCGATCGGTCTGGGTGAGGCCGCGGTGACCGCGTGGAGCATCGGCCGGTGGCCGGTGATCCTGCTCCTGGTCATCATCGCGGTCGCGGTGCTCTACTACGTCACGCCCAACGTGCAGCAACCCAAATTCCGCTGGATCAGCCTCGGGGCGGCGCTGGCCATCCTCACCTGGATCGTGGCGTCGGTGGCCTTCGGGATCTACGTCGCGAACTTCAGCAGCTACAACAAGACGTACGGGGCGCTGGCCGGCGTCATCATCTTCCTGCTGTGGCTGTGGATCACCAACCTCGCGCTGCTGTTCGGTGCGGAGCTGGACGCCGAACTGGAGCGGGGCCGCCAGCTGCAGGCCGGCCTGCCCGCCGAACGGGAACTGCAGTTGCCGCCGCGGGACACGCGCGTCATCGAGAAGAAGGAAGCCGCGTTCGAGGAGGACGTGAAGCGGGCGAAGGCGCTGCGGCGCAGCCGGGGGCGCGACGACGGCTGAGTCGGAGCCGTCGCGCATACTCACTCGCGTGACCCGACGGATCCACGTCATCGGCATCGGTGCAGGCGACCCGGACTACGTGACCGCCCAGGCCGTCACGGCGCTCAACGACACCGACGTATTCTTCGCGATGGACAAAGGTGAGACCAAGGACGACCTCGTCGCGCTGCGCCGGTCGATCTGCGAGCGGTTCATCCGCGAGCCCGGCTACCGGTTCGTCGAACTACCGGACCCGGTCCGCGACAGAACCGGCGACTACCGCCGGGCGGTCGACGACTGGCACGCCGCGCGGGCCCGGCTGTGGGCCGAGGCGATCGCATCCGAACTGCCCAATGACGGCGTCGGAGCCTTCCTCGCCTGGGGTGACCCGTCGCTCTACGACAGCACGCTGCGCATCCTCGACCGGGTCGCGGCCCACCTCGACATCGACTACGACGTGATCCCCGGCATCACCGCGATCCAGGCCCTCACCGCGCGCCACCGCATCCCGCTCAACGACGTCGGCGAACCGGTGCTGATCACCACCGGCCGCCGACTGCGCGAACACGGCCTGACCGGCACTGCGGTCGTCATGCTCGACGGCGACTGCGCCTTCACGCAGACGCCCCCACAGACCCGGATCTGGTGGGGTGCCTACCTCGGCACCGACGACGAACTGCTGGTGTCGGGCACCGTCGGCGACGTGGGGGAGCGCATCGTCGCCATGCGCGCCGACGCCCGGGCCCGGCACGGCTGGATCATGGACACCTACCTGCTTCGCGCCTGAGCGTGCGAAGATCAGCCCGTGGGGAGCTTCCTGCTGCGGGCCGCGGTCACCGGCGTGGCGTTGTGGGTGGTGACGCAACTGGTCTCCGGCATCTCCTTCGTCGGCGGCGACAACACGGTCGAACGCGTCGGCATCATCTTCGTCGTGGCGGTGGTGTTCGGGTTGGTCAACGCCGTCGTCAAACCGATCGTGCAGATCATGTCGATCCCGCTCTACATCGTCACGCTGGGGTTGTTCCACATCGTCATCAACGCGCTGATGCTGTGGCTGACCGCGTGGATCACCGAGCACACCACCCACTGGGGTCTCTACATCGACGACTTCTGGTGGACGGCGATCTGGGCGGGCATCCTGCTGTCGATCGTGAGCTGGGTGCTTGTCTCTGCTCAGCGGCGGCCTGCTCTCCCGCGATTGACCGGCACACTGGACACATGCCTGAACTGCCCGAGGTCGAAGCACTCGCCGACCATCTGCGGCGCAACGCGGTCGGACTGCCGGTCGGCCGCGTCGACGTGTCGGCGTTCTCGGTGCTCAAGACGTTCGATCCGCCGATCACCGCGCTGCACGGCCGCGAGGTCACCGGCGCCGCACGCTGGGGTAAGTACCTGGGCCTGCAGGCCGGTGACCTGTATCTGATCACCCACCTGTCCCGGGCCGGCTGGCTGCGGTGGTCGGACAAGCTGGCCGCCGCGCCGCTCAAACCCGGGAAGGGGCCGATCGCCCTGCGGGTGCATCTCGGCACTCCCGGGTCCGCGCCGGGTTTCGACCTGACCGAGGCCGGCACACAGAAGCGACTGGCGGTGTGGCTGGTCTCCGATCCTGCTGCCGTGCCGGGGATCGCGACGCTCGGCCCGGACGCCCTGGAATTGACCGCCGAGGACCTCGGCGCGCTGCTGGCCGGCCAGAGCGGGCGCATCAAGACCGTCATCACCGACCAGAAGGTGATCGCCGGGATCGGCAACGCCTACAGCGACGAAATCCTGCACGTCGCCCAGCTGTCGCCGTTCGCCACCGCCAACAAGCTGACCGCCGCGCAGCTTGGCTCCCTGCACGACGCGATGATCTCGGTGCTCACCGACGCGGTGTCCCGTTCGGTGGGGCAGCAGGCCGCGACGCTCAAGGGGGAGAAGCGCTCCGGGTTGCGGGTGCATGCGCGGACCGGCCTGCCGTGCCCGGTGTGCGGCGACACCGTGCGCGAGGTGTCGTTCGCCGACAAGTCGTTCCAGTACTGCCCGACGTGTCAGACCGGCGGGCGGGTGCTCGCCGACCGGCGGATGTCGCGCCTGCTGAAGTAGCGATTTCGGTGTCGTTGGTTGCGGTGGGCGCGACCAACGACACCGAAATCGCCACCGCTACGCTGCCCGCATGACCCGCCAGAGAATCCTGATCACCGGTGCGAGCTCCGGCCTCGGCGCCGGGATGGCGCGGGCGTTCGCCGCGAAAGGTCGCGACCTCGCGCTCTGCGCCCGCCGCGTCGACCGCCTCGAGGCGCTCAAAGCCGAACTGACGCAACAGCATCCGGGCATCACGGTCGCCGTCGCCGAACTCGACGTCACCGACCACGATCGGGTGCCGAAGGTCTTCGCGGCGCTGGCCGACGAACTCGGCGGCCTCGACCGCGTCATCGTCAACGCCGGGCTTGGCAAGGGCGCGCCGCTGGGGACGGGCAAGGTGTGGGCGAACAAGGCGACGATCGAGACGAACCTCGTCGCCGCACTCGTGCAGGTGGAGACGGCGCTCGAGATGTTCAAGCGTTCCGGCGCAGGACATCTCGTGCTCATCTCGTCGGTGCTCGCCAACAAGGGCGTGCCGGGCGTCAAGGCCGCCTACGCCGCGAGCAAGGCCGGCGTCTCGTCGCTGGGGGAGTCCCTGCGCGCCGAATACGCCAGGGGGCCGATCCGCGTGACCGTCCTCGAACCCGGTTACATCGAATCGGAGATGACCGCGAGATCCGCCTCGACGATGCTGATGACCGACACCGATTCGGGTGTCGCCGCGATGGTGCGCGTCATCGAGAAAGAGGCCGGCCGCGCCGCGGTGCCGTGGTGGCCGTGGGCACCGCTGGTACGGCTGATGCGGGTCCTGCCGCCGCGACTGATGGCCCCATTTAGTTAGGACAACTCGACGTTTAACCGTCTCGTGACCGGGGGTAGTCCTCTGTCATGATCGTGAAACTGACGAAGATGACCCCCGTCCTGTTCGTGGGTGCAGCGGCAGCTGCGATCGCCGCTGCGCCGGTCGTCGGCGCTCAGCCCGCGCCCCCGCCGTGTGTGAACGCCGACGGCACACCGTGTTCCAGCATCGGCAGCGTCGACGGTGGCGGCGCCGACGTGAACGTTCCCGGCGGTCCGGCCGGCACTGCTGACCTCGGCGGTGCCTCCGGCGCCATCCCGAACGGCCCTGCGGGCACGGCCGGCCCCGGCGGCGCCAGCGGTTCGCTGGCCCCGAACGGACCGGGCGGCGCAGCCGGCCCCGACGGTGCCAGCGGTTGCCTGCCGAACGTCGGCTGCATCACCATCCCCGCTCCCTGACCTGACCACCCACGCACACGGCGCACGTCCTTCGGGCGTGCGCCGTTTTCGTGTTTGTTGTGCCGCCTTGACAGTCCGTTGGGTTTTCCCAATACTTCGTTGTATGAGTCCGGTCAGGCGGGGCAAAGCGCTTCCCATCCACAACCGCATCGCCGTGCTCCGCGCCGAGCGCCGCATGTCGCGGGCCGAGCTGGCGGAACTGATCGACGTCAACCCGCAGACCGTCGGCGCGCTGGAGCGCGGCGACCACTATCCGAGCCTCGATCTGGCATTCCGGATCTGCGACGTCTTCGACCTGCCGGTCGAAGCCGTGTTCTCCCGCACCGAATTCGTCCCGCTGTCCGCCGAGTTCTACCGCGGAACCACCCGAGCACAAGGAGGCGACCCCGATGTCTGAGCCACGATCCGCGCTGCGCGCCGAGCCGACGTTGATCGACCGCTATCAGGCCTACCGCACCCGCCGGTTCCTCAAGACCGAGCGCGCCTACGCCGACCTGCTGCCCGGGTGGCGTACCCGACGGCGCCGCCGCGCACTGGTCATCGTGCTCGCCGCGACGTTCGCGTTCATGTTCGCGGTGAGTGTGATGTGCGCGTTCGGGGTGGACTGGGCGCCGCTGCTGTGGCTGCCTGCGTGTCTGGTCTTCTTCCCGGCCTGGAGCGTGCTGCAGATCGTGTCCGGCCGGCAGGGCGATGCGCCGCAGGCCGCGCTCGACGAATACGAAGTGCAGCAACGCAACAGCGCCCGCTCGATCGGTCTGACCGTGACCCAGTACCTGATGCTCGTCCCGATCTTCTACCTGATCTTCGGCGCGACCCTGACCGACGGCACCGATACCGACATGGCCTACGCCGGCGGGTCGATGGCGCTGACCGTACTGCTGGTCGGCGGGTGCCTGCCCGCGATGATCCTCGGCTGGATCCGGCCCGACCCCGAGGCCTAGGCCGACCGGCCGCGCTCCGTACGGTAGCGACGCACCAGCGCATCGGTGGACGTATCCGACTGCGCTGCAGGCGGATCCTCGCCGGTGATCACCGGCAGCAGCGCCTTGGCCTGCGTCTTGCCCAGCTCCACACCCCACTGGTCGAACGAGTCGATGCCCCAGACGACGCCCTCGGTGAACACCTGGTGCTCGTAGAGCGCGATGAGCTGGCCGACCACCGACGGCGTCAGCTTGGCCGCGAGAATGCTTGTGGTGGGCCGGTTTCCGGGCATCACCTTGTGCGGGACGACGTCGGAGGGCGTGCCCTCGGCGGCGATCTCCTCGGCGGTCTTGCCGAACGCCAGCACCTGGGTCTGCGCGAAGAAGTTGCTCATCAGCAGGTCGTGCATGCTGCCGGTGCCGTCGGCGGTGGGAAGATCGTCGGTGGGCCGGCTGAACCCGATGAAATCGGCGGGCACCAACCGGGTGCCCTGGTGCAGCAACTGGTAGAACGCGTGCTGGCCGTTGGTGCCCGGCTCCCCCCAGAAGATCTCGCCGGTGTCGGTCACGACGGGTGAGCCGTCGGCGCGCACCGACTTGCCGTTGGACTCCATCGTCAACTGCTGCAGATACGCCGCGAACCGCGACAGGTCGTTCGAGTACGGCAGCACCGCCCGCGACTGTGCACCGAAGAAGTTCGAGTACCACAGCCCGATCAGCCCGAGCAGCGCAGGCGCGTTGGCGTCCAGCGGTGCGGTGCGGAAGTGCTCGTCGACCAGATGGAAGCCGGACAGGAACTCCGCGAACCGCTCCCTGCCGATCACCGCCATCACGCTGAGCCCGATCGCACTGTCGACCGAGTAGCGCCCGCCCACCCAGTCCCAGAACCCGAACATGTTGTCGGTGTTGATCCCGAACTCGTCGACCAGCCGCTTGTTCGTCGACACCGCGACGAAATGCCTGCTGACCGCCGCGTCGCCCAACGCGCCGGTCAGCCAGCGCCGGGCGGCCGTCGCGTTGGTCAGCGTCTCCAGCGTGGAGAACGTCTTCGAGGCGACGATGAACAGCGTGGTCGCCGGGTCCAGCCCGTCGAGCTTGGCGACCAGATCCGCCGGGTCGACGTTCGACACGAACCGCGCCGAGATCCCCGCATCGGCGTAGTGGCGCAGCGCGTCGTACACCATCACCGGCCCGAGATCCGATCCGCCGATACCGATGTTGACCACGGTCTCGATGCGCTGTCCGGTCGCGCCTGTCCACTCGCCGCTGCGGAGCCGGTCGGTGAAATCGCCCATCCGGTCGAGGACCTCGTGCACGTCGGCGACCACGTCCTGACCGTCGACCTCCAGGCGCGCCTCGCGGGGCAGGCGTAGCGCCGTGTGCAGCACCGCGCGATCCTCGGAGGTGTTGATGTGCGCGCCGGCGAACATCGCGTCGCGTTTGGCCTCCAGGCCCGCGTCGCGGGCCAGGTCGACCAGCAAGCCCAGGGTCTCGCGGGTGACGCGGTGCTTGCTGTAGTCGATGTAGAGGTCACCGACCGACACGGCGAGCTCGGTGCCGCGCGCCGGATCCTCGGCGAACAGCTCCCGCAGGTGTGTCCCGGCGATCTGATCGTGGTGGCGCTGCAGCGCCTGCCACGCCGGGGTGGACGCGATGTCGGGAATCTGCTGTTCGTCGGAGTCCATGCCCCAGACCCTAGTGCGGCGACGGAAAAGTAGGCGTAGAGAATTGAGGTATGGACACCACCGCACTGCTGAAGTCTGTTCCCACCGGTCTGTGGATCGGCGGTGAAGAACGGCAGGCGAAATCGACGTTCAACGTGTTGGACCCCAGCGACGACCAGGTCATCGCGACCGTCGGCGACGCGACGCCCGAGGACGCCGTCGCCGCGCTCGACGCCGCATGCGCGGTCCAGGCCGAATGGGCCGCCACCCCGGCGCGCAAACGCGGTGAGATCCTGCGGTCGGTCTTCGAGACGCTGACCGCCCGCGCCGACGACATCGCCGCGCTGATGACCCTCGAGATGGGCAAGGTGTTCGCCGAGAGCAAGGGTGAGGTCACCTACGGCGCCGAGTTCTTCCGCTGGTTCGCCGAGGAGGCGGTCCGCATCGGCGGCCGCTACACGCCGAGCCCGGCCGGCACCGGCCGCATCATCGTCACCAAGCAGGCCGTCGGTCCCTGCTACGCGATCACCCCGTGGAACTTCCCGCTGGCGATGGGCACCCGCAAGATGGGTCCCGCATTCGCCGCGGGCTGCACGATGATCGTCAAACCGGCCCAGGAAACCCCGCTGACCATGCTGTACCTGGCCAAGCTGTGCGACGAGGCCGGGCTGCCCAAGGGCGTGCTGTCGGTGCTGCCGACCAGCGATCCGGGCGGGGTCACCGGCGCGCTGATCGACGACGGCCGGCTGCGCAAGCTCACCTTCACCGGATCGACCGGTGTGGGTAAGGCGCTGGTCAAGCAGTCCGCCGACAAGCTGCTGCGCACGTCGATGGAGCTGGGCGGCAACGCGCCGTTCATCGTGTTCGACGACGCGGACGTCGACGCCGCCGTCGAGGGTGCGCTGCTGGCCAAGATGCGCAACGGGGGCGAGGCCTGCACCGCCGCCAACCGCTTCCACGTTGCCAACGCCGTCCGCGAGGAGTTCACCGAGAAGCTGGTGAAGCGGATGAGCGAGTACACCCTCGGCAAGGGCCTCGACGAATCCTCGAAGCTGGGCCCGCTGATCAACTCCAAGCAGCTGCAGAAGGTCACCGAGCTGGTCTCCGACGCCGTCTCGCGCGGTGCGACCGTCGCCGTCGGCGGCGTCGCCCCCGGCGGCCCGGGCAATTTCTACCCCGCCACCGTGCTGGCCGACGTGCCCGCCGACGCCCGCATCCTCAAAGAAGAGGTGTTCGGGCCCGTCGCCCCGATCACCGGCTTCGACACCGAGGACGAGGGTGTGGCCGCCGCCAACGACACCGAATACGGCCTGGCAGCCTACGTCTACACCCAGTCGCTGGACCGTGCGCTGCGCGTCGCCGAGGCGATCGAGTCCGGCATGGTCGGCGTCAACCGTGGCGTGATCAGCGACGCCGCCGCCCCGTTCGGCGGGATCAAGGAGTCCGGCTTCGGGCGCGAAGGTGGCACCGAGGGAATCGAGGAGTACCTCGACACGAAATACATTGCGCTGACGAAGTAGTCACCCAGGCGCGCCTTCCGGAATCGGCGCCGCAGCCGCCATAGACTTCCTTGCTCGGATCCCGATCTTGGAGGCCATGAACGTGACTGCGGCGCCGGTCCGCGTTGCTGCCCGCCGGCGCTGGGTGGCGCCCGTTCCGGCCCGCGCCCGCCGCGGCACCGCCGGCCGCCGGGAGATCCGCGCGCTCGACGGTGTCCGCGCCGTCGCCGTCGCGCTGGTGCTCGCCGACCACGGCGGGCTGCCCGGCGTCGCGGGCGGTTTCCTCGGCGTCGACGTGTTCTTCGTCCTCAGCGGCTTCCTGATCACCTCACTGCTGCTCGACGAACTCGGCCGCACCGGACGGATCGACCTGCGCGGGTTCTGGATCCGGCGGGCCCGCCGTCTGCTGCCCGCACTGCTGGCGATGGTGCTGGCGGTCGTCGCGGCGCGGATGTTCTTCCCGCCCGACGCCGTCACCTCCCTGCGCGACGACGCCGTCGCCGCGTTCTTCTGGGCCGCCAACTGGGCGTTCGTCGCCCAGCAGACCGACTACTTCTCGCAGGGCAGCCCGCCCTCGCCGCTGCAGCACACCTGGTCACTCGGCGTGGAGGAGCAGTTCTACCTGGTGTGGCCGCTGCTGCTGGTGGCGGTCGTCGGGCTGCTGGCGTTCCGGCGCGCCGCGCCGACGCTACGGGCGGTGCGCTGGGGTGTGCTCGTGCTGGCCGTGGCCGGTGCCGGGGCGTCGGCCACGGCCGCGGTCCTGCTGACCTCCGACGTGACGGCCAACCGGGTGTACTTCGGCACCGACACCCGGGTGCAGGCGCTGCTGATCGGCGCGGCCGCGGCGGCGCTGCTGGTCCGCGACTGGTCGACGGTCACGATGGGCTCGCCAATCTGCGCCCGCTGGGTCCGCTGGTCGACGCGGCTGCTGTCGGTGCTGGGGCTGGCCGGGCTGGCGGCGCTGGCCCATTACGCGACCGGGGCGCCGGCCGAGTACCGGATGGGGTTGTTCACGGTGACCGCGACGGCGGCGGTGCTCGTCGTCGCGACGGTGGCGCTCGACCAGCGCGGTCCGGTGGCGCGGCTGCTGGCCTGCCCGCCGCTGGTGTGGCTGGGGACGATCTCCTACGGCGTGTACCTGTGGCACTGGCCGGTGTTCCTGATCCTCAACGGCGAGCGCACCGGCTGGACCGGCTGGCCGCTGTTCGCCGCCCGCTGCGCGGCGACGCTGGCCGTGGCGGTGCTGAGCTACTGGCTGGTGGAGCGCCCGATCCGGCAGTGGCGGCCGGTCACTGTCCCTCAGCTGCCGCTCGCCCTGGCCACCGCCGCGACCGCGGCCGTCGTGACCATCTCGGTGGTGCCCGTCGGCGTGCATCCCGCCGACGACGCCACGCCCGACCTGCTCGACATCGCCTCGGCCGCCGCGGTGCTGCCGGAGCGGCCGGTCGCCGTCGGGGCCGCGGGCGTGCAGCGGCCACCCGGCACCCGCAGCGTCGCGGTGTTCGGGGATTCGGTGGCGTGGACGCTGATGCGCTACCTGCCGGAGACGCCGGGCCTGCACTTCTCGAACTACACGACGATCGGCTGCGGGATCGCCCGCGGCGGGCCGTACAAGACGACGGGGCAGACGCTGACGCAGAAGCCGGAGTGCGAGACGTGGCCGAGTCGCTGGGCGCAGCGCATCGACCACGACCGGCCCGACATCGTGCTGCTGATGATCGGCCGCTGGGAACTCGTCGACCGGGTCAACGAGGGGGAGTGGACGCACGTCGGCGATCCGGCCTACGACGCCTACCTGCGGGGTGAGCTGGACCGGGCGCTCGACATCCTGGGGTCGACGGGAGCGCGGGTCGTCGTCACCACCGCGCCGTACAACCGGCGTGCCGAGCAGGCCGACGGCAGCCTGTATCCGGAGGACGATCCCGACCGCGCCGACGCGTGGAACGACCTGCTGCGCGGGGCCGCGGCGAAGCGGCCAAACGTCACGGTGCTCGACTTCAACAAGAAGCTGTCGCCGCGCGGCTACTACACCAACCGGGTCGACGGCATCCAGATGCGCGACGACGGGGTGCATCCCACGCGGGAGGCCGTCGAGTGGTTGGCGCCGTGGCTCACCGAGGCGCTCTCGAAGTGATCGCCGTGGCGCCCAAACGAACAAACGGGCGCGAAAGTGCGAGAGGATTTCGGCGAAACGTCGATCTCGGCGAGCGGGAGTGGGCGCTGCGGCAAGCGAGGATCAGTGGCCGAGGCGGCCGCGGCCCAGCCGCAGCAGCAGCATCGCCAGGTCCTTGCCCTCCGGGCCCAGCACGCTGTAGCGCTCGATGACCTTCATCTCGCGGTTGTGCACCAGGCGGGTGCCGCCGGAGGCCATCCGCACCTTGCCGATGATCTTGGAGACCTCGGTGCGCCGCTGCACGGCGGCGAGGATCGCGGCGTCGAGCTCGTCGATCTCGCGCCGCAGGGCGTCGATGTCGAGCGACTGATCGCTTTCGATGCTCATCTGTGACTCCTCGTTGTGTGGGGGTTGTGGTGTCATCCGGTTTCGGGCCTCACACAAGAGAAGAGCCCCGGATCCGGACGCGGACCGCGGGGCTGAGGGAAGCAGCTAGACCACGGGCACCGCGGGCCGGTACCCGTAGAAAAATCGCCGCGTGTCGAGCACGGTTGCCAGTGTGCCACTCGCGGCCGTGCCAGCGCAAAGAGTGTCACCGCGCGGCGGTAAGTTGGGACAGACATGAGTGTGAACGTGACTGAACCGAGATCCAGGCCCGACAGCGGGCCCGAGGAGCTGCTCGACGGCCTCAACCCCCAGCAGCGCCAGGCGGTTCTGCACGAGGGCTCGCCGCTGCTGATCGTGGCCGGTGCCGGGTCGGGTAAGACCGCGGTGCTGACCCGCCGCATCGCCTACCTGCTCGCCGCCCGCGACGTCGGCGTCGGCCAGGTGCTGGCCATCACCTTCACCAACAAGGCCGCCGCGGAGATGCGCGAACGCGTCGTCGGGCTGATCGGGCCGCGCGCCCGGTCGATGTGGGTGGCGACGTTCCACTCGACGTGCGTGCGGATCCTGCGCAACCAGGCCTCGCTGCTGCCAGGCCTGAACTCCAACTTCTCGATCTACGACTCCGACGACTCCCGCCGGCTGCTGATGATGATCGGCAAGGACATGGGGCTCGACACCAAGAAGTACTCGCCCCGCCTGTTGGCCAACGGGATCTCGAATCTGAAGAACGAGCTGATCGGGCCCGAGCAGGCCGCGGCCGAGGCGTCGGAGGCCGCCGACGACCTGGCCCGCATCATCGCCGACGTCTACGCCGAGTACCAGCGCCGGCTGCGCGCGGCCAACGCGCTCGACTTCGACGACCTGATCGGCGAGACGGTGGCTGTGCTGCAACGGTTCCCGCAGATCGCGCAGTACTACCGCCGCCGGTTCCGCCACATCCTGGTCGACGAGTACCAGGACACCAACCACGCCCAGTACGTCCTGGTGCGCGAGCTGGTAGGAAATGGGGCCCACGACACGAGCGATGGGGTTCCGCCCGCCGAGCTGTGCGTGGTCGGCGACGCCGACCAGTCGATCTACGCGTTCCGCGGCGCGACGATCCGCAACATCGAGGACTTCGAGCGCGACTACCCGAACGCCACCACGATCCTGCTCGAGCAGAACTACCGCTCCACCCAGACCATCCTCAACGCCGCCAACGCGGTGATCGCCCGCAACACGGGCCGGCGCGAGAAGCGGCTGTGGACCGACTCCGGTGAGGGCGAGCTGATCGTCGGCTACGTCGCCGACAACGAACACGACGAGGCCCGCTTCGTCGCCAGCGAGATCGACGCGCTCGCCGACCAGGGTGGCTACAGCTACAACGACTTCGCGGTGTTCTACCGCACCAACAACAACTCCCGCGCGCTCGAAGAGGTGTTCATCCGCGCCGGCATCCCCTACAAGGTGGTCGGCGGCGTCCGGTTCTACGAGCGCCGCGAGATCCGCGACATCGTCGCCTACCTGCGGGTGCTCGACAACCCCGGCGATTCGGTGAGCATGCGCCGCATCCTCAACACCCCGCGCCGCGGGATCGGCGACCGCGCCGAGGCGTGCGTGGCGGTGTACGCCGAGAACACCGGTGCCAGCTTCAACGACGCCCTGCAGGCCGCCGCCGAGGGCAAGGTGCCGATGCTCAACACCCGGTCGGAGAAGTGCATCAAGAGCTTCGTCGAGATGCTCGACGAACTGCGCGGCCGCCTCGGCGACGAACTCGGTGAACTGGTCGAAGCGGTGCTCGACCGCACCGGCTACCGCGCCGAGCTGGAGGCGTCCAACGATCCGCAGGACCTGGCCCGGCTCGACAACCTCAACGAGTTGGTCAGCGTCGCACACGAATTCAGCATCGACCGGGCCAACGCCGCCGCACTGGCCGAGGACCTCGACGAACCGGTCGACGAGGACGTCCCCGACACCGGGGTGCTGGCGCAGTTCCTGGAGCGGGTCTCGCTGGTGGCCGACGCCGACGACATCCCCGAACACGGCACCGGGGTCGTGACCATGATGACCCTGCACACCGCCAAGGGTCTCGAGTTCCCGGTCGTGTTCGTCACCGGCTGGGAGGACGGCATGTTCCCGCACATGCGGGCCCTCGGCGATCCCACCGAGCTGTCCGAGGAACGCCGGCTGGCCTACGTCGGCATCACCCGGGCACGCCAACGGCTCTACCTCAGCCGCGCGAAGGTGCGCTCGTCGTGGGGGCAGCCGATGCTCAACCCGGAGTCCCGTTTCCTGCGCGAGATCCCGCAGGAACTCATCGAGTGGCGCCGCACCGATCCGGCCCCGTCCTCGTTGAGCGCACCCGGCCGCATGCCGTCGACGGGCGGCGGCTCGGGGTTCGGCCCGCCGCGGCCCTCGCCGATGCGCTCGGGTGGCGGTAAGAAGGCCCTCATCGTGCTCGAGCCGGGCGATCGCATCACCCACGACAAGTACGGCCTCGGCCGCGTCGAGGAGGTCTCCGGCGTCGGTGAGTCCGCCATGTCGCTGATCGACTTCGGCAGCGCGGGCCGGGTCAAACTCATGCACAACCACGCGCCGGTGACCAAGCTCTAACCCGACTGCGCCCATCGGCCGGTGCTGGGCAGCAGCGTCAGCACGATCGCGGCCAGCGGCAGCACCGGGATCGCGTAGACGATCCACGGGAACTTCGCGCCGGCGACGAACAGGCTGCCGAAGATCAGCAGGCCGATGACACAGCCGACGACGATCAGCAGCCGGCTCATCCGCCGGCGCAGCAGCAGCATGACGAGCCCGCCGATGGACGCGGCCGCGGAGATCGTGGTGAGGAATCCGACGGCCACACAGAACAACCGGTCGGTCTGCCACCACCCGGCGATCAGGTCGGTGGCGATGACGGCGGTGGCCCACCCGGACAGGATCGCGAACACCGCGGCCGCGACGGCGGTGCGCGGGTGCGCGGTCAGCGCCGTGGGAGGGATCTCCACCGGACGCGGACGCGGGATGTAGGACGTCTGGGTGCCGTCCTCGACGGCGGGCGGTTCGATGTAGGTCGTCTGCGGTTCTGGGACGACGGTGGGCAGCCCGCCGGTCGGGTGCCGGCGAATGATGCCGGTCTGGGACTCGCTGGGAGCCGGTGGTGGCACGGGAAACGCGCCGCTGGGGTGCCGGCGGATGATGCTCGTCTTGGGTTCGTCCTGAGGGGCCGGATCGTCTGGGTGGCCAGTCGAGTCAGCAGCGCTCACTCAGCCAACATAGCTGCCGGTGGTGATGCCCCGCTTGGACAACCACCCCACCGGATCGATGCGGTTCGTCCCGCCGACGAGCACCTCGAAGTGCAGGTGCGGCCCGGTCGAGTTACCGCGGTTGCCCATCGTCGCGATCTGGTCTCCGGCCATCACCTGCTCACCGACACTCACCGACCACGTGTTGAGGTGACCGTAGAGCGTGACGGTGCCGTCCGCGTGGCGCAGCTTCACCCAGGCGCCGTAGCCGGCGGTCGGGCCGACGTCGATCACGACGCCGTCGGCGGCAGCGAGGATCGGCGTGCCGATCGGGCCTGCGATGTCGATACCGCCGTGCAGCACACCCCAGCGGTAGCCGAAGCCCGACGTCCACACGCCCTTCGTGGGCATCACGTACAGCGGCCGCAGCTGCCGGGCCTCGCGTTCGGCGCGCTCCTGCGCGAACGCGGCGGCCTTCTGGATCTCCTCGGTGTGCACCGCCGAGTCGGCGGTCGAGGCGACCGACACGATCTGCATACCGTCGACGGACCCGGTGATCGACGCACCCTCGACGGTCGTCGCACCCGCGGCCAGCACGGTGTCGCTCGTGGCGGGGGCGGAGTTCTGCGTCATCGAGTACGCGCCGGCGGCGGTCGCGCCCGCGGCCATCGCGGCGATCACCAGACGGCTCTTGATGGGGCCTTCGGCCTCCTTGCGGTGCGCTCCGCTGCGGCCACGCAGATCGATGATGTCGGTGGCGGCGGTGCCGTCGCTGACGTCGGTGTGGCTGTCACGGTAGGCGCGGGACCGGCGCGGTGCGTCGGCGATGTCGCCCGTCGCGCGGAACTGCGCGGGGACCGCCAGACGCAGCGGAATCAGGTCGTCGGTGTCGTGCAGGTCGTCGAGTTCGGGGGCGCCGATGACCTGCGCTTCACGGTCGAATGCCGTGCTCTCGCGGAAATCGAGATCGTCCAGGTCACCGAACTCGTTGAACGGGATGATGTCGGTGACTTCGGCGGCGCGCTCGGCGGGGATCGAAATCGCCTGGCGCGGGCGGGCATTCGTCGAGACTCCCTTGCGGGACCGGGACGAACGATGCGCTGCCAACCTGAGGAATCCTTTGTCGTGATCTGACCGTGACCTATCAAGACCAGATGGCACGTTAACCAAACCCCAATGTTTATGGCAACCCGTGCACTAATTCCGCGTGATTATGTGAGGTGTATCACGTTCGGGTCACGGGTGAGATCTCCCACATCGGCGGTGGGCGGTGAGTGCCGGCTCAAGCGGTGCGGATAAAGTTCCCACGAGCCCCCTGGGTGCAAACCTTCCCGCATAAGCGAACGTCAACGCAGACAGACAGTGAGTCCATGGACCTTTTCGAGTACCAGGCGAAGGAGCTGTTCGCCAAGCACAACGTCCCGACCACACCCGGCCGGGTCACCGACACCGCCGAAGACGCCAAGGCGATCGCCGAGGAGATCGGCAAGCCCGTGATGGTCAAGGCGCAGGTGAAGACCGGCGGCCGCGGTAAGGCCGGTGGCGTGAAGTACGCGGCCACCCCCGATGACGCGTTCACCCACGCGCAGAACATCCTCGGCCTCGACATCAAGGGCCACATCGTCAAGAAGCTCCTGGTGTCCGAGGCCAGCGACATCGCCGAGGAGTACTACATCTCGTTCCTCCTCGACCGCGCCAACCGCACCTACCTGGCCATGTGCTCGGTCGAGGGCGGTATGGAGATCGAGGAGGTCGCCGCCACCAAGCCCGACCGGCTGGCCCGCATCCCCGTCGACGCCACCAAGGGTGTCGACGAGGCGTTCGCCCGTGAGATCGCCGAGAAGGGCCACCTGCCCGCCGAGGTGCTCGACTCCGCCGCGGTGACGATCGCCAAGCTGTGGGACGTCTTCGTCAACGAGGACGCCACGCTGGTCGAGGTCAACCCGCTGGTGCGCACGCCCGACGACCAGATCCTGGCACTCGACGGCAAGGTCACGCTCGACGCGAACGCCGACTTCCGTCATCCCGAGCACGCCGAGTTCGAGGACCGCGACGCGACCGATCCGCTGGAGCTCAAGGCCAAGGAGAACGACCTCAACTACGTCAAGCTCGACGGGCAGGTCGGCATCATCGGCAACGGCGCCGGCCTGGTCATGTCGACGCTCGACGTGGTGGCCTACGCCGGCGAGAAGCACGACGGCGTCAAGCCGGCCAACTTCCTCGACATCGGCGGCGGCGCCTCGGCCGAGGTGATGGCCAACGGCCTGGACGTCATCCTGGGCGACAGCCAGGTCAAGAGCGTGTTCGTCAACGTGTTCGGCGGCATCACCGCGTGCGACGCGGTCGCCAACGGCATCGTCAAGGCGCTGGAGATCCTCGGCGAGGAGGCCAACAAGCCGCTCGTGGTGCGCCTGGACGGCAACCGCGTCGAGGAGGGTCGCAAGATCCTCGCCGACGCCAACCATCCGCTGGTGGTGCTGGCGCAGACCATGGACGAGGGCGCCGACAAGGCCGCCGAGCTGGCGGCGAAGGCCTGAGAGGACTAGTCATGTCGATCTTCCTGAACAAAGATTCCAAGGTCATCGTCCAGGGCATCACCGGCGGCGAGGGCACCAAGCACACCGCGCTCATGCTCAAGGCGGGCACCCAGCTGGTCGGCGGCGTCAACGCCCGCAAGGCCGGCACCACCGTGTCGCACGTCGACAAAGACGGCAAGGACATCGAGCTGCCGGTGTTCGGCAGCGTCGGTGAGGCGATGAAGGAGACCGGCGCCGACGTGTCGGTGGTCTTCGTGCCGCCGAAGTTCGCCAAGGACGCCATCATCGAGGCCATCGACGCCGAGATTCCGCTGCTCGTGGTCATCACCGAGGGCATCCCGGTGCAGGACACCGCGTACGCGTGGGCCTACAACGTGGAAAAAGGCAAGAAGACCCGGATCATCGGGCCGAACTGCCCCGGCATCATCACCCCCGGCGAGGCGCTGGCCGGCATCACGCCCGCCAACATCACCGGCTCGGGGCCGGTCGGCCTGGTGTCGAAGTCGGGCACGCTGACCTACCAGATGATGTACGAGCTGCGCGACTTCGGCTTCTCGACCGCGATCGGCATCGGCGGCGACCCGGTCATCGGCACCACGCACATCGACGCGATCGAGGCGTTCGAGAAGGACCCCGACACCAAGATCATCGTGATGATCGGCGAGATCGGCGGTGACGCCGAGGAGCGCGCGGCCGACTACATCAAGGCCAACGTCTCCAAGCCGGTCGTCGGCTACGTCGCGGGCTTCACCGCCCCCGAGGGCAAGACGATGGGCCACGCCGGCGCGATCGTGTCGGGTTCGTCGGGCACCGCCGCCGCCAAGAAGGAGGCTCTCGAGGCCGCGGGCGTGAAGGTCGGCAAGACCCCGTCGGAGACGGCGGCGCTGGCCCGCGAGATCCTGCAGAACCAGTAGCTCCTTTCTGTGCGAGCAGACGCGAAGCCCCCCGAAACCCGCGGTTTCAGGGGGCTTTCGCGTCTGCTCGGCAGTCAGAGCCGGCCGCCGAGGTGCTGGGCGAGGAACCGCTCGACGTCGCGGTAGAGGTCGATACCGTTCTCGGGGTTGACGAATCCATGGCCCTCGTCGGCCTTGACCATGTACTCGACCTCGGCCCCGCGGGCGCGCAGGGCCTCGACGAGGTTGTCCGATTCGGCCTGCACGACGCGAGAGTCGTTGGCGCCCTGGACCACCAGCAGCGGCGTGCGGATCCGGTCGACGCGGGTGATGGGGGAGCGGGCCAGCATGTCGGCCTCCTGCGCCGGGTCGTCGGGATCGCCGACGTAGCGGTGCCAGTTGTTGGCCAGGAAGCGGCGGGCCACGTTCGGCAGCGTGCGCATGAAGTTGGCCAGGCTGGAGATGCCGACGTAGTCGATGGCCGCGGCGAACACGTCGGGCGTGAAGGTGACGCCGACGAGCGCGGCGTAGCCCCCGTAGGACCCGCCGAAGATCGCGATCCGGTCGCGGTCGGCGTAGCCGCGCCCGACCGCCCACTGCACGGCGTCGATCAGGTCGTCGTGCATCGTGCCCGCGAACTCACCGACGGCGGCCTTCGTGAACGCCTTGCCGAAACCGGTCGAGCCGCGAAAGTTGACCTGTAGCACCGCGTATCCGCGGTTGGCGAGCAGCTGGACGTCGGGCTGGAAACCCCAGCAGTCACGCGCCCACGGACCGCCGTGGACCAGCAGCACCATCGGAAGGCCGACGGGTTGGACGCCGACCGGCAGCGTCAGGTACGAGTGGAGTTCGAGTCCGTCGCGGGCGGTGATCGTCACCGGCGCCATCGGCGCCAGCGATTCCGGGTCCAGGTGGGGGTACGGCCGGAACAGCAGCCGGCTCTCGCCCGTCGCGTGGTCGTAGAAGTAGGTGACCCCCGGATCGCGGTCGTGGCTGAAGGTGACCACCCACCGTCGTCCGCTGTCGTCGGACGAGATCCCGCCGAGATCGCCGTCGTGCAGGACGGTGAGTTCGTCCATCACCCAAGCGAATTCGGGATCGAGCGGGTGGATCACCTGACGCTGCCCGTAGTAGCGGGCCCCGATCAGTTCGCCGGTCCGCTCGCGCAGGATCAGCGGCGACGGCAGCGTCGGCTGTGCGGCCAGGTCGAAGACCGGGTGGCTGTCGACCTCGGTCTCCTCGCCGGTGGCGACGTCGACACGGACCAGGCGGGTGCGGTCGCTGCCCTGGTTCGACCCCAGCCAGACGCCGGTGCCGTCCGGGGTGACCGCCACGGGGTAGATGCCGAGCGGGTGATCCTCGCCCGCGTACACCCGGACCGGGCGCAGCGTCTCGGTGGCCGGATCCCATTGGGAGATCTCGACATCGCCGTCGGCGGTCAGCGTGTTGGTGAACAGGTCGCCGCCGGGGCCGCTGATCCACTGGACGACCGTGCCGGGGTTCTCCGCCACCAGGGTCAGCTCGCCCGTGGCGATGTCGACCTCGTAGGCGTCGAACAGCTCGGGATGGCAATTGTTCATCTGCACCAACGCTTTTCCCGGTCGCGCGGCGAGCAGCTCGAACGACGCGCGCACGTCCGGAAACGGGGTGAGGTCCACGGCGGGCGCATCGGGGTCGTCGGGGTCGGCGCGGTAGACGTGCCAGTTCTCGTCACCGCCGTTGTCCTGCATGTAGAGCAGCCATCGCGAATCGCGCGTCCAGTGGTAGATGTGGACGCTGCGGGTGTCGTCGGCGGTCACGCAGCGCGGGTCCTGATCCCCGCCGACGTCCTGGACCCACACGTTGAGGCGGTCACGCCACGGCGCGAGGTAGGCGATGCGAGTTCCGTCCGGCGAGATGGTGGCGCCTGCGCGCACGGGCGGGCGGAAGAACTCCTCCACGGTGATGAGTCGGGGTAAAGCCATGGGGTCCCTCCGGTTTTCGGGCAGCGGGTATCGCGGGCCCGGTCGGCGGGCCCGGTCGGCGGGTCGTGGTGCGGGGTCGGGGTGAGTCAGGGTGTCACGGGCCCACCGAGGCGTCCGTTGGTCGCTTCCCGGATCGCGCGGTCGATCAGGGTCAGCACGTCGGACTGGGTGACGGCCCGGTGTTCGACGATGACCGCTCGGCTCACGTCCTCGTCGACGACGCGGAAGGCGCCCGTCACCGCGGCGGCGCTGAGCCGGACCGTGAGGTCGCCTTCGGGTAAGCCCAGCCGATCGGCGAGCACCGGGATCAGGCCTCGTTCCATCTGGTCGTGAACCATCAGATACGCCGTGCGCAGCGCCGGTTCGGTGGCCGTCATCGTGGTCAGGCGCATGGCGCTGATCTCGTCCTCGACGTCCTGCGGCGTCGTGGGAAAGCGGTCGCCGTCCTCTTGGAGGTGCTGGGCCAACGACCGGTCGTGCGGCCACCGGTTCATCGCTGCCAGGAACCGGTCCGCCGATTTCGCGAGCAGGGGTTCCACGCAGCTCTCCTTCGTCCGGAAGTAGCGCCAGATGGTCCGGGTCGACAGACCCGCGGCCGCGGCGATGTCGTCGCCGCTGGTCTTGGCGACGCCGCGGTCCCAGAACAGGGCGGCCGCGAGGCGGGACACGGTCAGCCGCGCCTGCGCGTGCTTGTCGTCGATGGCGGACCACCTCCTTCGGCTGTCACTCAGTGACAATGCCACTGTGTCACTTAGTGACAGCCCGGTCAAGGCCGCGGCCCTATTCGCCGGACGGGAACACGTTCTATTAGCCTCACGAAACAACACCTGTCAGGAGGTCTGTCATGGTCGATCCGCGCACGCCCGTCATCGTCGGCGTCGGGCAGTTCACCGAACGCATCGACGACGACGGCTACCGCGGCATGTCGGCGGTCGACCTCGCGACCGAGGCCACCCGTGCCGCCCTGGCCGACACCGGTGCCGACGTCGGTGCGGTCGCGCGGGTGATCGAGGTGTTCGCCGGCCTGCGCCAGTTCGAGATCTGCACCCCGTTCGCCGATCCGCCGCTCGGCGCGTCGGACAACTACCTGCGGTCGGTCGCGACGCGGATCGGCGCCGACCCGGCCCGCGCGGTACTCGAACCGATCGGCGGCAACGGCCCGCAGAAGCTGATGACTGAGTTCGCCGGTGCGATCGCCGCCGGCGACATCGAGGTGGCACTCGTCGTCGGGTCGGAGCCGGGTTCGACGGCGAAGTACTTCGCCAAGCGCGACGACAAGCCGGATTTCACCGAGCGTGTCGGCGGCCAACTCGAGGACCGCGGTTACGGTTTCGAGCAGTACATGAGCGACTACACCGTCGCGCACGGCCTCACCGGCGCCCCGGTCCAGTACGGTCTGCTCGACAACGCGCGCCGCGCCGCGCTCGGCCTCGGTGTCGCCGACTACCGCCGCGAGATGGCCGAACTGTTCGCGCCGTTCTCGGCGGTGGCGGCGAAGAACCCCTACTCCTCGTCACCGGTGGAGCGGTCGGTGGACGAGATCGTCACCGTCACCGACGAGAACCGGATGATCTGCGATCCGTACCCCCGCCTGCTGGTCGCCCGCGACACCGTCAACCAGGGCGCGGCCGCGGTCGTGATGTCGGTGGCCGCCGCCCGGCGCCTCGGCGTTCCCGAGGAGAAGTGGGTCTATCTGCGCGGCCACGCCGACCAGACCGAGCAGGCGCTGCTCGACCGGGAGCGGCTCGGTGTCAGCATCTCGGCGAAAAACGCTGTCGCCGAAGCACTTCGGGTCGCGGGTATCGGCATCGACGACGTGGCCACATTCGACCTCTACAGCTGCTTCCCGTTCCCGGTGTTCGCCGTGTGCGACGCGTTCGGACTGGCGGCCGACGATCCACGCGGACTCACGCTGACCGGCGGGCTGCCGTACTTCGGCGGCCCCGGCAACAGCTATTCGCTGCACGCCATCGCCGAAACCGTCGCCGCGACGCGCGAGGAGCCGGGCGCGTTCGGGCTGGTCGGCGCCAACGGCGGTGTGATGAGCAAGTATTCGGTGGGGGTGTACTCGACCGAACCCGCGGAGTGGGCGGCCGACCGCAGCGCGGAGCTCCAGTCCGACATCGCGGCCCTGCCGAAGGTGCCGGTCACCCGTCACGTCGACGGCCGCGGCACGATCGAGACGTACTCGATCCGCTACGACTGGCCGGTCCGCACGGGCATCATCATCGGCCGGCTGGAGTCCGACGACAGCCGCTTCATGGCGATCACCGAGGACGACGACCTGGTCGCGCTGATGTCCGACGGCGATCCGCTGGGCGCGACCATCACCGTGACGGCCGACGGCGACACGAACCGGGCTCGGCTGGCGTAGCGCCCAAACGAACACATGGGCGCGAAAGTGCGAGTAGTTCCCGCCAAAACGTCGATGTCGGCGCGGGTGTGACGCCTCAGACCAGCGCCGAGAGCTTCCCGGCCAACCGCTCGACGTACCCGGCGACCTCCGCCTCACCCTTGTCGGGCAGACCGAACAGCACCTCGGTCACCCCCAGCTCGCGCCAGTGCGCCAGCTTGTCCGCGTCGGGCTTGAAGTCCAGCGCGACGATCTGCGGGGCGCCGTCGCGTCCGGCGTCAGCCCAGGTGTCCTGCAGCAGCCTGACCGGGGCGTCGATGTCGAAGTCGCGCGGCGTGGTGATCCAGCCGTCGGCGGACTTGGCGATCCACTTGAAGTTCTTCTCCGTGCCGGCCGCGCCGACCAGCACCGGGATGTGCGCCTGCACCGGCTTGGGCCACGCCCAACTCGGCCCGAAGTTCACGAACTCACCCTCGTAGGACGCCTCCTCCTGCGTCCACAGCGCGCGCATCGCCTCGAGGTATTCGCGCAGCATCGTGCGGCGCCGGCCCGGCGGCACGTTGTGGTCGGCGAGTTCGTCGGTGTTCCAACCGAATCCGACACCGAGGCTGACCCGCCCACCGGACAGGTGGTCGAGCGTGGCGATCGACTTCGCCAGCGTGATCGGATCGTGCTCGACCGGCAGCGCCACCGCGGTCGACAGCCGCACCCGCGATGTCACCGCACATGCCGTACCGAGCGACACCCACGGGTCAAGCGTGCGCATGTAGCGGTCGTCGGGCAGCGTCTCGTCGCCCGTCGTCGGATGCGCGGCCTGGCGTTTGACCGGGATGTGCGTGTGCTCCGGAACGTAGAACGTGCGGAAGCCGTGGTCGTCGGCGAGCTTGGCGGCCGTCGCCGGGGTGATGCCACGGTCGCTGGTGAACAGTACGAGCCCGAAGTCCATGGTCGAATTAGAACGTGTTCTAGTAAGAAGGGCAAGCATCGATAAGTTCAGCGCGATCGATAGTCGTGACGCGGGCGGCGCCGATTGCTGCCATGGACCCATGAGCACCGAACGCATCGCCGACCACGTCACGTTCGCCTACTGGGTGCCCAACGTCAGTGGCGGCCTGGTGACCAGCGACATCGAGCAGCGCACCGACTGGAATTACGACTACAACGCCACGCTCGCCCGCACCGCGGAGAACAACGGGTTCGAGTACGCGCTCAGCCAGGTGCGTTACGAGGCCAGCTACGGCGCCGAGTACCAGCACGAGTCGACCAGTTTCAGCCTCGCACTGCTGCTGGCCACCGAACGGCTCAAGGTGATCGCCGCCGTGCATCCCGGCCTGTGGCATCCCGGCGTCCTGGCCAAACTCGGCGCGACCGCCGATCAGCTGTCGGGCGGTCGGTTCGCCGTCAACGTCGTCTCCGGCTGGTTCAAGGACGAATTCACCCACCTGGGTGAACCGTGGCTCGAACACGACGAGCGCTACCGGCGCAGCGCCGAATTCCTGCAGGTGCTGCGCAAGATCTGGACCGAGGACGACGTGGACTTCCGCGGCGACTTCTACCGGATCCACGACTTCACGCTCAAACCGAAACCCGTCACCACACCCGAGCTGTTCCAGGGCGGCAACTCGACGGCCGCGCGGCGCAACGGCGGACGCTACGCGGACTGGTACTTCTCCAACGGCAAGGACTTCGACGGCGTCACCGAACAGGTCGTCGAGGTGCGCGACCACGCCCGCCACGCCGGCCGGGAGGTGAAGTTCGGGCTCAACGGCTTCATCATCGCCCGCGACACGGAGAAGGAAGCGAGGGAGACGCTCCGCGAGATCGTTGAAAAGGCGAACAAGCCCGCGGTCGAGGGTTTCCGCGACGCCGTCCAGCAGGCAGGCAACTCGACGCGGGACAAGAAGGGGATGTGGGCGGATTCCGGGTTCGACGACCTCGTCCAGTACAACGACGGCTTCCGCACCCAGCTGATCGGCACCCCCGAGCAGATCGCGGAACGCATTGCGGCATACCGGAAACGGGGTGTGGACCTGATCCTCTGCGGTTTCCTGCACTTCCAGGAGGAGATCGAGTACTTCGGTGAGCGGGTGCTGCCGCTGGTGCGCGAGATCGAGGAGTCCGAAGCGGCGTCCGCCGGCGACCCGGTGCTCGCGAGTGTGTGACGTGCAACCGCACACCGGTTAGGCACCCGTCGTGCACCGGGCGCGGTCGTCGGTGCGCTAGCGTGGGATACCGAATTGCTCAGGTGGTCCGTGTTCATGCGCACGCGTTGCCCACGTCCGACGCCCGATCAGCACAGGAGAGGTCATGACCTACTCACCCGGTAGCCCCGGATACCCACCGGCCAATCAACCCACGACCCAGTTCGCGGCGCCGACCCAGCACTTCGGCAAGCTGCCCGAGCAGCCGCCCGCCGAGGAAGGCCCCAACAAGTTGCCCGCCTACCTGCTGATGGTGGTCGCGGCCCTCGGCCTGCTGGTCTACCTGTGCAACTTCGGGCCGATCTTCGAGGTCAACACGCCCGACTTCCTCGGCCAGGGCGGCACCGTCAGCGGATCGACGATGGGCATCGGGCTCGCGGTCATCGCCGCGCTCACCGCAGGCCTGCTCGCCGCGGTGACCCTGCTGTCGAAGGGCCGCACCTACGTCGCCATCGCGTCCGTGCTGTCAGTGCTCGCGTTGTTGCTGGTGATCGCCGAACTCATCAACAAGCCGTCGCAGGCCTCGATCGGCTGGGCCCTCTACGCGCTGATCGTGCTGTCGCTGCTGCAGGCCGGGTCGGCCGTCGCCGCGCTGCTGTTCGACACCGGTGTCCTCACCGCGCCCACGCCGAAGCCCAAGTACGACCAGCAGCAGCAGTACGGCCAGTACGGCGGCCCCGGCCCCTACTACGGCCAGCAGCCCGGACAGCACCAGCCGCAGCAGCACCACACCGGTTCGCACCAGCAGGCCCCCCAGCAGCAGCGCCCCGGCTACCCGTCGCAGTACGGCGGCGGCTACCCCGGCGGTGGCGGCCCGTCGAGCGGCGGTTTCCCGGCCTCCGGTCAGCAGAGCGGCCCGCCCACCCCTCCCACCGGCTTCCCGACCTACGGTCAGCCGCAGCAGCAGCAGGGTGGCGGCTCCGGCCAGGGGCAGCAACCGCAGTCGTCGCAGCAGTCCGGCCCCAACCCCTCGTAACCTGACCGCGCGTGCGTGACCGACGCGCACGCCAGCCTGTGCGAGGGGCACCGTTGGTGGAGAACCGTCCAGTCGGCGCCCGTCAGGCCCGTGAACTGTTGCGGGTCGCCTTCGGGCCGTCCGTCGTGGCGCTCGTCGTCATCGCGGCGGTGACGCTGCTGCAGCTGCTCATCGCGAACAGCGATATGACGGGCGCCTTCGGCGCCATCGCCAGCATGTGGCTGGGCGTGCACCAGGTACCGGTGTCCATCGGGGGCCGGGAACTCGGGGCGATGCCGTTGATGCCGGTGCTGATGATGGTGTGGGGGACCGCCCGCACCACGGCGGCCGCGACGTCGCCGTACGGCTCGTGGTTCGTCACCCGCTGGGTGATCGCCTCCGCGCTGGGCGGCCCGCTGCTGATCGCCGCGATCGCGCTGGCCGTCATCCACGACGCGGCGTCGGTGCTGACCGAACTGCAGACCCCGTCGGCGCTGCGGGCGTTCGGCGGCGTGCTCGCCGTCCACCTGATCGGCGCGGCGATCGGCGTGGCGTCCCGGGTCGGACGGCGCACGGTGCAGACCACCCGGCTGCCGAACTGGCTGCCCGAGGCGTTCCGCGCGGCCAGCGCGGGCGTCCTGGCGCTGGCCGGTCTGTGCGGCGTCGTCACCGCGGGATCGCTGGTCGTGCACTGGTCGACCATGCACGAGTTGTTCGCGATCACCGATTCGGTCTTCGGCCAGTTCAGCCTCACCGTGCTGTCGCTGCTGTACCTGCCCAACGTGGTCGTCGGCGCCGCGGCCGTGGCCGTCGGGTCGAGCGCGCACATCGGCCTGGCGACGTTCAGTTCGTTCACGGTCCTCGGCGGGGACGTGCCCGCGCTGCCGATCCTGGCGGCCGTGCCGACACCGCCGCTGGGCCCGGTGTGGGTGGCGCTGCTGATCATCGCCGCCGCATCGGCGGTCGCGGTCGGCCAGCAGGTCGCCCGCAGGCCGGCGCCCGTCCACATCGCCGCCGCGAAGCTCGTCGTCGCGTCGACGCTGGCGGCGCTGACGATGGCGCTGCTCGGGGTGGCAGGCGGTGGACGCCTCGGCAACTTCGGTGAAGTCGGCGTGGACCAGACCACCTTCGGGCCCGGTGTGTTCCTGTGGTTCACCGTGATCGGCGGGCTGACGGTGGCGATGACCGGCGGAATCGTCCGTCGGCCCCGGCGCGCCCGGGTGGCCGCACCGGAGCCCGGGCCCGAGCCCGACGCCGAGAGCGAGGCCGAGACCGAACTCGACCCCGACGAGGTGGACGACGCCGCGACCGGACCGATCGTCGACCCCGAGCCGCGGGCGACGCGACAGGAACCCGAGACCCCCGAGCCGGCGGCGGTACCGGACGTCGCGCACGACCCCGAGGAGCACTTCTTCGCCGACGACTTCGGCGCCGACTTCGCCGACGACATCGGCGGCGACACCGGCGCCGACACCGGCCGTGCCCCCACCGACGACGAACCCCGCCGCCCAGCCGACTAGGCTGCTGCGCGTGCAGCAACCGCTACGTGTGCCTCCGAGCGCACCGGCACGGCTGGTGGTTCTCGCCTCGGGCACCGGATCGCTGCTCGCCTCCCTGCTGGACTCCGCCGTCGGCGACTATCCGGCGCGGGTGGTGGCCGTCGGCACCGACCGCGACTGCGCGGCACTCGACATCGCCGCGGCCGCCGACGTGCCCACCTACACCGTCCGGCTGGGGGAGTACCCCGACCGCGCCGCCTGGGACGCCGCGATCACCGCCGCGACCGCCGAACACCGGCCCGACCTGGTGGTGTCCGCGGGCTTCATGAAGATCCTCGGGCCCGAATTCCTCGCCCGCTTCCCCGGCCGCGTCGTCAACACCCATCCCGCCCTGCTGCCTGCGTTCCCCGGTGCGCACGCGGTGCCCGACTCGCTGGCCTACGGCGTGCGGGTCACCGGCTGCACCGTGCACCTGGTCGACGCCGGGATGGACACCGGCCCCATCCTGGCCCAGGAAGCGGTCCCGGTGTACGACGGCGACGACGAGGCCACCCTGCACGAACGGATCAAAGTGGTCGAACGACGGCTGCTGGTGGATGTCCTGGCCGCGATGGCACAGCGCGGCGTGACCTGGACCGGACGAAAGGCGACCCTGGGATGAGCATGGACGAGGGAAACTCCCCGGCACGCAAGCAGATTCGGCGCGCACTGATCAGCGTCTACGACAAGACCGGCCTGACCGAGCTGGCCCGCGGCCTGCACGAGGCCGGGGTCGCGATCGTGTCCACCGGGTCGACCGCCAAGACCATCGCCGGCGCCGGCGTCCCGGTCACCCCGGTGGAGGACGTCACCGGATTCCCCGAGGTGCTCGACGGCCGCGTCAAGACCCTGCACCCGAAGGTGCACGCCGGGCTGCTCGCCGATCTGCGCAAACCCGAACACGTCGCGGCGCTCGAGGAACTCGGGGTCGAGGCATTCGACCTCGTGGTGGTCAACCTCTACCCGTTCAGTGAGACCGTCGAATCCGGTGCCTCCATGGACGAATGCGTGGAGCAGATCGACATCGGCGGACCGTCGATGGTGCGGGCAGCGGCCAAGAACCACCCGAGCGTGGCGGTCGTCGTCGAACCGAACGGGTACGACGGGGTGCTGGCCGCGGTGCGGGCCGGCGGATTCACGCTGGCCGAACGAAAGATCTTGGCGTCGTTGGCATTCCGGCACACCGCCGAGTACGACGTGGCCGTGGCGACGTGGATGGGGGCGACGCTGGCGCCCGAGGAGCCCGCGCAGAAGCTGCCGGCGTGGGTGGGCGGCGCCTGGCGGCGGGCGGCGGTGCTGCGCTACGGCGAGAACCCCCACCAGCAGGCGGCGCTCTACCGCGATCCCACCGCGTGGCCGGGGCTGGCGCAGGCCGAGCAGTTGCACGGCAAGGAGATGTCGTACAACAACTACACCGACGCCGACGCCGCGTGGCGGGCCGCGTTCGACCACTCCGACATCTGCGTCGCGATCATCAAACACGCCAACCCGTGCGGGATCGCGATCTCCTCGGTGTCGGTGGCCGATGCGCACCGCAAGGCCCACGAATGCGATCCGCTGTCGGCGTTCGGCGGGGTGATCGCCACCAACACCGCGGTCAGCGTCGAGATGGCCGAGACCGTCGCCGACATCTTCACCGAGGTGATCATCGCCCCGGCGTACGAGCCCGGCGCGGTGGACATCCTCGCGCGCAAGAAGAACATCCGCATCCTGGTGGCGGCCGAACCGCCCACCGCAGGCACCGAACTGCGCCAGATCAGCGGCGGGCTGCTGCTGCAGCAGCGCGACGCGCTCGACGCCGCGGGCGACGATCCCGCCAACTGGACGCTGGCGACCGGTGAGCCGGCCGATCCCGCCACACTTGCCGACCTGGCGTTCGCGTGGCGCACCTGCCGGGCCGTGAAGTCCAACGCCATCGTGGTGGCGGCGGGCGGCGCCACGGTCGGCGTCGGGATGGGCCAGGTCAACCGGGTCGATGCGGCGCGGTTGGCGGTGCAGCGCGCCGGGGACCGGGTGCGCGGCGCCGTCGCGGCCTCGGATGCGTTCTTCCCGTTCCCGGACGGTCTGCAGACACTCACCGATGCGGGGGTCAAGGCCGTCGTGCATCCCGGCGGGTCGATGCGCGACGACGTCGTCACCGAGGCCGCCGCCAAGGCAGGCATCGCGCTGTACCTGACGGGCGCCCGGCACTTCGCGCACTGAGGCCCGCCGCTACAGCGGCGGTTCGTCGTCCTCGAGCGCGCGCAGCGGGGGGCACCTGACGTGGTGCGCCTGATTGCCGCCCGCACGTCGGGCGACCTGTACCGCCCCGCGGGCGATCTCGAGCAGCTCGTCGAGGATCTGCTCCGGCGGCCGCTCCGCGAGGTCATGCATCGGGGTGGTGACCACGCCGATGCTCGCCGACGTCCGCGGCGGCGTGGTGCGGATCGCGCCACGCACGCGTTCGACCAGCGGTGAACTGTCGGTCGTCGGGAAGCTGTCGGCGATCAGGAACTCGGTGTCCGGCAAGTGCGCGATCACCGCGTTCTGCCGGGTGGTCTCGCGCAGCGTCTGGGCCGCCGCGACGCGCGCACGCTCGCCGGCCTGTTTGCCCTTGGCCTGCGTCAGCAGGGCGAAATTGTCGAGATCGATGACGACGAGCACGAAGAACCGGTCGTCGTCACGGTTGCGGGAGCTGATGTAGGCGGCCGCGGCACGGTCGAATGCCTCGCGGTTGTAGAGCCCGGTGAGCGGATCGATGTCCGCGTTGAGCACATCGATACCGAGCAGGTGGACCAGCGCGTGGCACGTCGCCGGGATCGCGACGTTGACCGCGATCAGGAACACCAGCGTCGAGACGCCAAGGGCCGGATCGCCGTCGACCGCCACCCGGACCGCCAGCACCGCGCCGGTGAGCACCGCCAGCACGAAGTTGAACGCCATCATCCGCGGGGTGTGGAAGAACGCGATGTAGCCGGCGAGGACCGCGAACGTGACGGCTCCGAACATGCCGTTGAACGGATCGGCCTGGATCAGGCACGACGCGGTGACGCACAGCGCGCCGACGATCACGAAGCCTGCCGACTGCCGCTGCGTCGGCCAGCCCTCACGCCACCAGCCGACCGCCATGGCGACCAGTGCCACCGCGATGACGACGGCGATCGTGCGTCCGACCACCCCGGACGGTCCCGCCGGGCTACCCAGCGACACCAGCAGGACCGCGGCGAAACCGACGAGCGAGCCGGCGACCACCCGGCAGATGCTCTTCTGCGCCCCACGGGCAGCCAGGAATGCGGTGAGCCAGTAGTAGTGGTCGGGCTGGCGCCACCATTCGCGCACTGCGCTGGTCATGTACCCCCTTGTGGTGACGGCTGGGCCTCAGCCGTCGATTTTTCAAGCTTCGTCCCGCGAACGCCCCTGCGCAACTGTCCGAACCGGACGCTCAGGCTGTGATCGCGGTCTGCCGGCCGATCACCACACCCTCGTCGGTGATCACCCGGCCGGACGGTGCGCCGGTGTCGTCGCCGGAGCCGCTCAGCGTGACGGCCATGACGAGCCCCGCGACGAGCAGGATGACCCCGAGGATGGCGCCCGCGACGATCAACCCCCTGCGCCGGCGGCGGGGTGGCCCGGCCGGTGCCGCACCGTACGGCGTGCCGGGGGGCGCCACGCCGCTCGGCAGCCACGGCGACACCAGCACCGGCGGACCCTGCCGGCCGCTCGGAGGGGGCGTGCCGCTCGGCGCCGCGGTGATCGGCGGCCCGGGATAGGAGACGCCCGGTGGCGGGCCGACCGGCGCGCCGATCGGCGGCTGCGGCGCCGCCCGCACGTCGGTCGCCTCGGCCAGCGCGGCGGCGAAGTCATGGCAGGTGAAGAACCGCGCGGCGGGATCCTTGGCCAGCGCGCGCGCCATCGCCGCGTCGAACATCGACAGCTCCGGCCTGGTGTCGCCGAGCCGGGGCGGCGGGGTGTTGAGGTGGTGGCTGATGATCACCGCCGGATTGCTGTGCGGGAACGGCGGGCTGCCGGTGAACAACCGGTACGCCGTCGCGGCCAGCGAGTACTGATCGGCCCGGCCGTCGATGGCGTGACCCATCAGCTGTTCGGGCGCGCTGTAGCTCATCGACCCGACGGCGATGTTGGACGACGTCAGGCCGGTGTTGTCCTCGGCGTGGCGGGCGATGCCGAAGTCCGCGAGCAGGATTCGCCGACGGGCCCGGTCCTGGCCGGTGATGAGGATGTTGGCCGGCTTGACGTCGCGGTGCAGCAGTTGGCGCTGATGGGCGTAGTCGAGGGCGTCGGCGACCGCGGTGACGATCTCGATGACGTCGGCGGCGGGCATCCCGTTCGGATACCTGTCGACGAGCAACCGGGCGGCATCGTGACCGTCGACGAAATCCATCGAGATCCACAGGCGGCCGTCGTATTCGCCGCGGTCGTGGACGCCGACGATGTGCGGATGCCACAGCGCCGCGGCCAGATCGGCTTCGCGGCTGAACCTGTGCCGGTACTCGTCGTCGGCGGAGAACGACGCGGGCAGCACCTTGAGCGCATCCTGTCGCGGCAGGCGCGGATGCTGCGCCAGATAGACCTCACCCATGCCGCCGGTGCCCACCAGCCGGACGATGGTGTAGCCCGCGAAGACCTGACCGGTGTCCAACGGCATGGGCGCAGACTACCGGCCGTCACCGTTCGCTCACGGTGGAAGCGGTGCCCCACTCGCCACACAGTCGTAGCGTGGAGTGGTGACCCAACCTCAGGATCTGCCCCGGACCGTCGGCGAGCTACGCGCCTCCGGCCATCGCGAGCGGGGCGTCAAACAGGAAATCCAGGAGAACCTGCTGGCCGGGCTCGCCGAAGGGCGGGACATGTGGCCCGGCATCCTGGGTTTCGAGGACACCGTGATCCCGCAGCTCGAGCGGGCACTGATCGCCGGCCACGACATCGTGCTGCTCGGTGAGCGCGGTCAGGGCAAGACCCGGTTGCTGCGCGCGCTGACCGGGCTGCTCGACGAGTGGACGCCCGTCATCGAGGGCTCGGAACTGGGCGAGCACCCGTACACGCCGATCACCCCGGAATCGATCCGGCGGGCCGCGGACTCGGGCGACGACCTCAAGGTGGCGTGGCGTCACCGCAGCGAGCGGTACACCGAGAAGCTCGCCACCCCGGACACCAGCGTGGCCGACCTGGTCGGCGACATCGACCCGATCAAGGTGGCGGAGGGTCGCAGCCTCGGCGACCCGGAGACCATCGCCTACGGTCTGATCCCGCGCGCGCACCGCGGCATCGTCGCCGTCAACGAACTGCCCGACCTTGCCGAGCGGATCCAGGTGTCGATGCTCAACGTGATGGAGGAGCGCGACATCCAGGTCCGCGGCTACACGCTGCGGCTGCCGCTCGACGTCCTGGTCGTCGCGAGCGCGAACCCGGAGGACTACACCAACCGCGGCCGCATCATCACCCCGCTCAAGGACCGGTTCGGCGCCGAGATCCGCACGCACTACCCGCTGGCGCTCGACGCCGAGGTCGGCGTCATCACCCAGGAGGCGCAGCTGGCGGCACAGGTGCCCGACTACCTGCTGCAGATCCTCGCCCGGTTCGCCCGCAACCTCCGCGAATCGCATTCGATCGACCAGCGCTCCGGGGTGTCCGCACGGTTCGCGATCGCCGCGGCCGAAACCGTCGCGGCAGCGGCCCGGCACCGGTCGACGATCCTCGGCGAACAGGAACCGGTGGCCCGTGTCTGCGACCTCGGCACCGTCGTCGACGTGCTGCGCGGCAAGCTGGAATTCGAGTCCGGTGAGGAAGGCCGTGAACAGGCGGTGCTCGAGCACCTGCTGCGCCGCGCCACCGCCGACACCGCACAGCGCCTGCTCGGCGGCCTCGACGTCGGTCCGCTGGTCGCCGCGGTCGAGGAGGGCTCCCCGGTGACGACGGGTGAGCGGGTGTCGGCCAAGGACGTGCTGGCCGCGCTGCCGGACCTGCCGGTGATCGACACGATCGCCGGCCGGCTCGGCGCGCAGACCGACGGGGAACGGGCCGCCGCCGTCGAACTGGCACTGGAAGCCCTGTACCTGGCCAAGCGCATCGACAAGGTCTCCGGCGAAGGCGAAACCGTCTATGGCTGAGCACGCCTCGGCGCGCGGGCACGGCCGGTCGTCGCGGTACTCCCGCTACACCGGCGGTCCCGATCCGCTGGCCCCGCCGGTGGATCTGCGCGAGGCACTCGAGCAGATCGGCGAGGACGTGATGGAGGGCAGCTCGCCCCGGCGTGCCCTGTCCGAACTGCTGCGCCGCGGCACCAAGAACATGCGCGGCGCCGACCGGCTGGCCGCCGAAGCCAACCGGCGGCGCCGGGAGCTGTTGCAGCGCAACAACCTCGACGGCACCCTGCAGGAGATCAAGAAACTGCTCGACGAGGCGGTGCTCGCCGAGCGCAAGGAACTCGCGCGTGCACTCGACGACGACGCGCGTTTCCAGGAGATGCAGATCGAATCGCTGCCTCCGTCGCCGGCGAAGGCCGTGCAGGAGCTCAGCGACTACGACTGGCGCAGCCCCGAGGCCCGCGAGAAGTACGACCAGATCAAGGATCTGCTCGGCCGCGAGATGCTCGACCAGCGCTTCGCCGGGATGAAAGAGGCGTTGGAGAACGCCACCGACGAGGACCGTCAGCGGGTCAACGACATGCTCGACGACCTCAACGACCTGCTGGACAAGCATGCCCAGGGCCAGGACTCGCAACAGGACTTCGACGACTTCATGGCCAAACACGGCGAGTTCTTCCCGGAGAACCCGCGCAACGTCGACGAACTGCTCGATTCGCTCGCCAAACGCGCCGCCGCCGCGCAGCGCTTCCGCAACAGCCTCTCGCCCGACCAGCGCGCCGAACTGGATGCGCTGGCGCAGCAGGCGTTCGGGTCGCCGTCGCTGATGAACGCGCTCAACCGGCTCGACTCGCATCTGCAGGCCGCCCGACCGGGGGAGGACTGGACGGGTTCGTCGGAGTTCTCCGGTGACAATCCACTGGGCATGGGCGAAGGCGCCCAGGCCCTGGCCGACATCGGCGAACTCGAACAGCTCGCCGAGCAGCTGTCGCAGAGCTACGCCGGCGCCTCCATGGAGGACGTCGACCTCGACGCGCTGGCCCGCCAACTCGGCGACGAGGCCGCCGTCGACGCGCGGACGCTGGCCGAGCTGGAACGGGCGTTGATGAACCAGGGCTTCCTCGACCGCGGCTCCGACGGTAAGTGGCGGCTGTCGCCCAAGGCGATGCGCCAGCTCGGGCAGGCCGCGCTGCGCGATGTGGCACAACAACTCTCGGGCCGCCACGGGGAACGCGACACCCGGCGCGCCGGGGCGGCCGGGGAACTGACCGGCGCCACCCGGCCCTGGCAGTTCGGCGACACCGAACCGTGGAACGTCACCCGCACACTCACCAACGCCGTCCTGCGGCAGAGCGGTACCGGGGAACGGGAACTCCCGCTCAGCATCACCGTCGACGACGTCGAGATCTCCGAAACCGAGACCAGGACGCAGGCCGCGGTGGCCCTGCTCGTCGACACTTCGTTCTCGATGGTGATGGAGAACCGGTGGCTGCCGATGAAGCGGACCGCGCTGGCGCTCAACCATCTGGTGAGCACGCGCTTCCGGTCCGACGCACTGCAGATCGTCGCGTTCGGCCGGTACGCCAGGACGGTCACCGCCGCCGAACTGACCGGCCTGGAGGGCGTCTACGAACAGGGCACCAACCTGCACCACGCGCTGGCGCTGGCGACCCGGCACCTGCGCAGGCACCCGAACGCCCAGCCGGTCATCCTGGTGGTGACCGACGGCGAGCCGACCGCACACCTCGAGGACTACGGCGGCGGGGACGGTGGCGTGGGTTCTGCTGTCTTTTTCGACTACCCGCCGCATCCGCGGACCATCGCCCACACCGTCCGCGGTTTCGACGAGGTCGCGCGCCTCGGTGCGCAGGTGACGATCTTCCGGTTGGGCAGCGACCCCGGCCTGGCCCGCTTCATCGATCAGGTCGCCCGGCGGGTGCAGGGCCGGGTGGTGGTGCCCGATCTCGACGGACTCGGCGCGGCCGTGGTCGGCGACTACCTGACGTCGCGCCGCAGACGCTGACGGCCCGATCCGCCTCTATCCGAACCCGGAGGTTGTGCGCTATCGTTTGCTGAATTCACAGCGTCCGGTCGGGGCGGGGAGGTCTGACCGGACGGCGCACAGGTATGAGGGGAATCGATGGCGAACCACCGCGCCGAACCGTGTCGCCGGGCGGCCGACCGCGCGACCGCGGGGCGGCTTCGCCGGGCGGTGTTGCCCGCGGCGTTCAGCAGCGCCATCGTGGCCAGCGTGGTCGCCGCGGGCGGCGTGGCGGTCGTCCACCCCGATGCGGTCGCCTCGACGATGTACGAGTTGTCGGCGCTGATCACCGAGGGCAGCTCGACCAATCCGACCGGGGCGGGGATCGAGGACTTCTACGGCGGCAGATTCGCCGAAGGCCGCGATCGGGTGACGGTGAACTTCTTCACCGGGCCGTTCGGCGTGTACGACGCACTCACCGCCAACGCCACCGACGACGACAACCTCGTGCTGTCGTCCGGCTGGGGTGCGGCCAACGTCAGCCTGCTGCTCACCTACCTCGACGCCACCGGCGGTGACGATCCCGTCGGCACCAACGCCGTCTACGTGCTCGACAACAGCGTCGCCCGGCCCAACGGCGGTTTCGGCACGCGCTATCCGGTGTTCGCCGTCATCGGGGTGAACCCGCTGCCCACCCCGACGTCACCGGGCGCGAAGGTCGTCGACGTCGGCTACGAGTACGACATCAACGGCAACACCCCGGCGTACGTGCTCAACCCGTTCGCCATGGCGAATTCGCTGGCCACCTACTTCGACAACCGCCTCAACCAGAACGAGGTCGACCTGCCGGTCGACGCCGACGGCAACCTCGACCTCACCGCCGAAGAATGCGACACCAGCTGCCACGCCTCGATCGACAACGGTGAGAACACCACGATCACCCTCGACACGGGTGAGACGGTCGTCATCAAGCAGGTCGGCCAGACCACCTACATCAGCTTCCGTCGCGACGGGCTGCCGCTGCTGCAGCCGTTGCGCACCTACGGTGGCGAGGCCGGCAACCGGTTCGCGGACGCGATCGAGGACCCGCTCACCGACCTCGTCAACTTCGGTTACCCCGGCAACGACCCGCTGGCCGACCCCGACGTGTACCGGCCGGCCGCGGCGCTGCCCACGCCGCGCGAGACCGCGACGTTCCTGCGTAACCTCGCCGATCCGCACAACAACACCAGGCCGCGCGCCACGGTGCGGCCGACGGAGGATGAACCGGTCGTCGTCGAGGAGACCGAGGAGGAGTCCGAGACCACGCAGCCGTCGTCCGGTTCCCAGCCGTCGGGTGTGCGGCGGCCCGGGTCGGTCGGCAGCATCATCCGCAACACCATCAACCGGCTGACGAACGCGGCTCCGAAGAAGACCACCGACAAGGGCGCCGACACCAAGGCCGACGAGCCGGCCCCCGACACCGCCGACTCCGCGGCCGGGGACGCGGCCGAGACCGACTAACTCGAGGCGCTCCGCTTCCGCTTCTTGCGTTTGACGGCGACGCTGCCCCACAGCGCGAACCCGCGGATCCTGACACACGGCGCACCGGGAGTGCCCTGTCCGGGCACGCTGTGGTCGAACGCGCCCATCACCGCGACACCGCGCAGATCGACATTCACCTCAGGCGGCACCAGGATCGTCTGACCGCCGAACACCGAGTACGCCCGGATCTCGACCTCGGGTGCGGTGAAGTCCGCGTACCGCAGGTCGACGACACCGCCGCCGAAGAACGCGACCGTGGTGAGGCGCCGCGGCACGTTCCATCGGCCACGCCGTTCGTACCCGCTCATGATGGCCAGCAGCAGCGTCGACGGCGCCGGCCGGCACGGTCCGCTGCCGCGCGGGGTCGTCATCGCACCCGGCAGGTCGGAGCTCAACATCGCGAGTTCGTCGTAGGTCTGCGCGGCATACGCTTTGGTCAGGCGGTCCTCGTACTCCGTCATCTGGAGCCGGCCCTGCGCCGCGGCCTCGGTGAGCAACTGCGCGACCTGAATCCGATCGGTGTCGGCAGCGCGCTTCGAACCGTTCCGCGGCGTCGCAGGTGTGCTCATCAGGGACGAGCCTACGACGAACGCTGGCACATGCAAGAGTGTTGGCTAAACTGTGCTCTCGGCCGCGTCGGCGAACCCTCTAGTTCGGCGAAGTTTCTTCGGTCCCACGCCCCCGATGTCGAAAAGATGCCACCGCACGCTGGCATTTTGCCGTCAGTCGGCGCCCAATGTGTAACGTGCCGCGGCACTTTCGACCTCTGCGATTTCAAACACATTCTTCGCCAGGCCTGCGCTCTTGCGCTCAGCTCAGCCATCTGGGCGGCCGCTTCTGCAGGAACGCCAGCATCCCCTCCCGTGCCTCCTCGGAGACGAACAGCGCGGCCGAATCGGCCGTCAACTCCTCGGCCCGTTCGTCGAACGCCGCGAGGACGGCATCGGTCGTCAGCGCCTTCGACGCCGCCAGCCCCTGCGGCGACGCCTTGCCGATCTGCCCGGTCAACTCCGCGACAACCGGTTCGACGTCGTCGGCGGCCACCGTCACCAGGCCGATGCGCTGCGCCTCCTGCGCGCCGAACGTCTCGCCGGTCACGAAGTACCGGCCGGCCGCGCGCGGCGTCATCTTCGGCAGCACGGTCAGCGAGATGATCGACGGCGCCACCCCGATGCGCGCCTCGGTCAGCGCGAAGGTGCTGGCGGCCCCGGCGACGACGATGTCGCAGGCACCGATCAGGCCCAGCCCGCCGGCGCGCACGTGACCGTCGACCGCGGCGATCACCGGCACCGGCAGTTCGAGGATGGCCCGCAGTGCGCCGGTCAGCTCCCGCGCCCGGTCGACGGCGACGTCGCCGGGATCCCGTCCGGCGGCCTCGCGCAGATCGGCGCCGGCGCAGAACGTTCCGCCGGTGTGGTCGAGGACGACCGTGCGCACCGCGCTGTCCGCGGCGGCCCTGCGCAGCCTGTCGTGCAACTGCTCCACCAGCGCCGTCGACAGCGCGTTGCGGTTGTCCGGAGAATCCAGCGTCAGCCGGGCCGCCCTGCCGTCGACGCGGTAGCGGACGAGTTCGGCCATCAGTACGACCGTGGCAGGCCGAGCGAGGTCTGGGCGACGAAGTTGAGGATCATCTCGCGGCTGACCGGAGCGATCCGGGCCAGCCGCGACGCCGTCACCGCCGCCGCGACCCCGTACTCCTTGGTCAACCCGTTGCCGCCCATCGACTGCACCGCCTGGTCGACCGCGCGCACCGACGCCTCACCGGCCGCGTACTTGGCCATGTTGGCGGCCTCCGCGGCCCCCGCGTCGTCCTCGCCGTCGTAGAGGGCGGCGGCCTTCTGCATCATCAGCTTGGCCAGTTCGATCTCGATGTGGTTCTGCGCCAGCGGATGTGACAGACCCTGGTGCGCGCCGATCGGCGTCTTCCACACCTGCCGGGTCTTGACGTAGTCGACGGCGCGGTTGATCGCGAACCGGCCCATGCCGACCGCGCTGGCGGCCCCCATGATCCGCTCCGGGTTCAGCCCCGCGAACAGTTGCGCGATCGCGGCGTCCTCCGACCCGACCAGCGCGTCGGCGGGCAGACGCACGTCGTCGAGGAAGACCTGGAACTGGTTCTCCGGGCTGATGAGCTCCATCTCGATCTTCGTCCAGGTCAGTCCGGGCGTATCGGTGGGCACGATGAACAGCGCCGGCTTGAGGTTGCCGGTCTTGTGGTCCTCGGTGCGGCCCACGACGAGGATCGCCTGCGCCTGGTCGACCCCGGAGATGTAGACCTTCTGCCCGTTGAGCAGCCAGTCGCCGCCGTCGCGCCGCGCGGTCGTGGTGATCCGGTGGCTGTTCGACCCGGCATCGGGTTCGGTGATCGCGAAGGCCATCGTGATCGAACCGTCGGCGATGCCGGGCAGCCACCGCCGCTTCTGCTCGTCGGTGCCGAACTTGCTGATGATCGTGCCGTTGATGGCGGGGGAGACCACCATCATCAGCAGCGCCGACCCGGCGGCCGACATCTCCTCCATCACCAGCGCGAGTTCGTACATGCCGGCGCCGCCGCCGCCGTACTCCTCGGGCAGGTTCACCCCGATGAAGCCCAGTTTGCCTGCCTCCGACCACAGTTCGTCGGTGTGCTCACCGGCGCGCGCCTTCTCCAGGTAGTAGTCCTGCCCGTAGTTGGCGGCCATCGCGGCCACCGCCTTGCGCAGCGCCTGCTGTTCCTCGGTCTCGACGAAACCGCTCATGGTTGTCCTCCTTCTGGGCTTTCCACCCGGGCCAGCACCGCACCGACGTCGACCTGCTGGCCCGCGGTGACGGTGAGTTCGGCGAGCACACCGTCACCGGGTGCGGTCAGCGTGTGCTCCATCTTCATGGCCTCCAGCCACACCAGCGGCTGACCGGCGGTGACGGTGTCACCGACGGCGGCGCCGACACGGACCACCGCACCGGGCATCGGTGCGATGAGGGAGCCGTGCGCGACGGCGGCCTCCGGATCGCCGAACCGCGGCAGCGCGGCGAGGTGCGCCGGGCCCAGCGGCGAGTCGACGAACACGTCGTCGCCGTACCGGGCGACGTCGAACGCGAACTCGACACTGCCGGTGGCCAGCACCACGCGCTGCGCGGTCGCGGACGTCACCGTCACGTCCTCGTGGTCGGGGAACTGCACGCCGGTGCGTGTGAAGCGGTAGCGTACCTCCCGCTCATCGCCCGCGTCGTCGCGGTAACGCTTGGCCTGGTAACCGGAGGCCAGATTGCGCCATCCGCTCGGGGCGGCGCCGAAGACCGTTGCGGCTCTGCGATTCTCGGCGGCGTCGGCGAGGGCGGCCGCGACCGCCGACAGTTCGGCGCCGCGCGCGTCACCCGTCGGGGCGGCGAGTGCGGCCAGGCCGTGGGTGTCGAAGAACGCCGTGTCGGTCGCGCCGTCGAGGAATGCGGGATGCCGCAGCACGTTGACCAGCAGCTCGCGGTTGGTGTGGACGCCGTGCAGGCGGGTGCGTGCGAGGGCGTCGGCCAGGATGCCCGCCGCCTGTGCGCGCGTCGGTGCGTACGAGATGACCTTGGCGAGCATCGGATCGTAGAAGATCGACACCACCGATCCGTCCGCCACGCCGGAATCCACCCGCACCCCGGTCCGTTCCTGCGTCGTGAACGACGCCGCGGCACCGGGTACCTCGAACCGGTGGACGGTGCCGCCCTGGGGCTGCCAGTTGCGCGCCGGGTCCTCGGCGTAGAGCCGTGCCTCGATCGCGTGCCCGCGGGTGGCCGGCGGTTCGGGGTCGAGGCGGTGGCCGTCGGCGACCAGCACCTGCAGTTCGACCAGGTCGAGGCCGGTGGTGGCCTCGGTGACCGGGTGCTCGACCTGCAGCCGGGTGTTCATCTCGAGGAAGTAGAAGTCGCCGTTCCCGTCGGCCATGAACTCGACCGTGCCCGCGCCGGTGTAGCCGATCGCCTCGGCCGCGAGGCGCGCGGCGGCGAACAGCCTGTCGCGCATGCCCTCAACGCGTTCGACCAGTGGCGACGGCGCCTCTTCGATGATCTTCTGGTGGCGACGCTGGATCGAGCACTCCCGCTCGCCGACGGCCCACACCGTGCCGTGCGCGTCGGCCATCACCTGCACCTCGATGTGGTGACCGGCGGTGAGGTAGCGCTCGCAGAACACCGTCGGATCGCCGAACGCCGACTGCGCCTCACGCTGCGCGGCGGCCACCTCGTCGGCCAGCGCGTCGAGGTCGTGCACCACCCGCATACCGCGGCCGCCGCCGCCTGCGGACGCCTTCACCAGCACCGGTAGCTGGTCGGCGGTCACGGCGGCCGGGTCGAGTTCGTCGAGGACCGGGACGCCGGCCGCCGCCATCATCTTCTTGGCCTCGATCTTGCTGCCCATGGCTTGCACCGCCGCCACCGGCGGGCCGATCCATGTCAACCCGGCGTCCTGTACGGCGGCGGCGAAATCGGCGTTCTCCGAGAGGAATCCGTAGCCCGGGTGCACCACGTCGGCGCCCGCCGCCTGCGCCGCGGCGACGAGCTGCCCGGCGTTTAGGTAGCCGTTGCGATCGCGCAGGCGCACGCGGGCGTCGGCCTCGGCGACGTGCGGGGCGTCGGCGTCGGGGTCGGTGTACACCGCGACCGTGCCGATGCCGAGGCGGCGGCAGGTGGCGAAGACGCGGCGGGCGATCTCCCCGCGGTTGGCGACGAGGACTCTGGTGATCACTGACGTCTCCTCTGCGCCGACACTACGGTTGTTGACGAATTCCGGCCGATTTCGGTCATCTTCCGTAGTCTCGGCGCGCTGTTGGTGCTCACATCCGGAAGACGCCGAAATTCGACGTCCCCTCGATCGGGCCGTTCGCGATGGCCGACAGGCACATCCCCAGCACGGTGCGGGTGTCGCGCGGATCGATCACCCCGTCGTCGTAGAGTCGGCCGGACAGGAACGTCGGCAGCGACTCCGCCTCGATCTGCGCTTCGATGGCCGCCCGCAACGCCGCGTCGGCGTCCTCGTCGACGGTCTGGCCGCGGGCCTCGGCGGCGGCGCGGCTGACGATCGAGATCACTCCCGCCAACTGCGTACCGCCCATCACGGCGGCCTTCGCGCTGGGCCAGGCGAACAGGAAGCGGGGGTCGTACGCGCGTCCGCACATGCCGTAGTGCCCGGCGCCGTAGGAGGCGCCGATCAGCAGCGACAGGTGGGGCACCGTCGAATTGGAGACGGCGTTGATCATCATCGACCCGTGCTTGATCATCCCGCCCTCCTCGTACTGCCTGCCGACCATGTATCCGGTCGTGTTGTGCAGGAACAGAAGCGGGGTGTTCGAGCGGTTCGCCAGCTGGATGAACTGCGTGGCCTTCTGCGACTCCTCGCTGAACAGCACGCCGCGGGCGTTGGCCAGGATGCCGATCGGGTAGCCGTGCAGCCGCGCCCAGCCCGTCACCAGGGACGAGCCGTAGAGCGCCTTGAACTCGTCGAACTCCGAACCGTCGACGATCCGCGCGATCACCTCATGCGGGTCGAACGGGATCCGCAGATCCGGCGGCACGATGCCCAGCAGCTCCTCGCTGTCGTAGCGCGGTTCGGTCACCGGCCCGGCGGCCGGGCCCTGCTTGCGCCAGTTGAGCCGCGCGACGATACGCCTGCCGATCCGCAACGCGTCGAGTTCGTCGAGCGCGAAGTAGTCGCCGAGACCGGAGGTGCGGGCGTGCATCTCGGCGCCGCCGAGGGATTCGTCGTCGGACTCCTCGCCGGTGGCCATCTTCACCAGCGGCGGACCGGCCAGGAACACCTTCGAGCGCTCCTTGATCATCACCACGTGATCAGACATTCCCGGCACGTAGGCGCCGCCCGCGGTCGAGTTGCCGAAGACCAGTGCGATGGTGGGGATTCCCGCCGCCGACAGGCGGGTGAGGTCGCGGAACATCTGCCCGCCGGGGATGAACACCTCCTTCTGCGTGGGCAGGTCCGCGCCACCGGACTCGACCAGCGAGATCACGGGCAGCCGGTTCTGCAACGCGATCTGGTTGGCGCGCAGGATCTTGCGCAGCGTCCACGGATTGCTGGTGCCGCCCTTGACGGTCGGGTCGTTGGCGACGACGAGGCACTCCACACCGCTGACGGCGCCGATACCGGTGACCACGCTGGCGCCCACCGCGAACTCGGTGCCCCAGGCGGCCAGCGGGCTCAGTTCCAGGAAGGGGGAGTCCGGATCGAGCAGCAGTTCGATGCGCTCGCGGGCGGTGAGCTTGCCGCGCGCGTGATGGCGTTCGACGTACTTGGCGCCGCCGCCGGCCAGGGCCTTGGCATGCTCGGCCTCGAGTTCGGCGAGCTTGGCGGTCATCGCGTCGGCGGCCGCGGTGTAGGCGGGCGCTGTGGTGTCGAGGGTCGACCTGAGCGTCACTGCGTCTCCTTCACCGAACGTGCGGCTGTTGCGAAAAAGTCGCCCATTCGTCGAAGTGGGCGTACGTTCGCTACGGCTTCGGCGGGGGTCACGACTGATATCCCAGGGTCTTGGCGGCGAGCGAGGTGAGGATCTCGGTCGTCCCGCCGCCGATGCCGAGGATCCGCATGTCGCGGTACTGGCGCTCGACCTCCGATTCGGCCATGTAGCCCATCCCGCCGAACAGTTGCACGGCCTGATGGGCCACCCACTCGCCTGCCTCGACCGCGGTGTTCTTCGCGAAGCACACCTCCGCGATCAGGTTCTGCTCCCCGGCCAGCTGCCGTTCGACGACGTGGCGGGTGTAGACGCGGGCGACGTCGATGCGCCTGGCCATCTCGGCCAGCGTGTTTCGCACCGACTGGCGTGAGATCAGCGGCCGGCCGAACGTCTCCCGGTCGCGGCACCACTGCACCGTGAGGTCCAGGCAGCGCTGCGCACTCGAATATGCCTGTGCGGCAAGGCCGACGCGTTCGGAGACGAACGCGGCCGCGATCTGCAGGAAGCCGGTGTTCTCCGCGCCGACCAGATTGGCGGCCGGCACCAGGACGTCGGTGTAGGACAGCTCGGCGGTGTCGCTGGAGCGCCACCCCATCTTGTCGAGCTTGCGGGTGACCTCGAACCCCGGTGTGCCCTTGTCGACGACGAGCAGCGAAACCCCCGCTGCACCCGCACCGCCGGTGCGTACGGCGGTCACCACGTAATCGGCGCGCACACCGGAGGTGATGTAGGTCTTGGCGCCGTTGACGACGTAGGAGTCGCCGTCGCGGACGGCGCGGGTCGTGAGGTGTCCGACGTCCGAGCCGCCGCCGGGTTCGGTGATCGCCAGCGCGCCGACGAGTTCACCGCGCAGCGTGGGCCGGACGTAGGTGTCGATCAACCGTTCGTCGCCGGAGGCCGCCATGTGCGGCGTCGCGATCCCGGAGGTGAACAGCGAGGCGAACACGCCGCCCGGCGCACCCGCGTAGTGCATCTCCTCGCAGATGACCACCGCATCGGCGCCGTCACCGCCGCCGCCACCGACCGATTCGGGCATCCCCGCGCCCAGCAGTCCCGCCTCCCCGGCGCGCAGGTGCAGTTCCCGCGGCAGCTCACCGACACGCTCCCATTCGGCGGCGTACGGCAGCACCTCGCGTTCGGCGAAGGCGCGCACGGATTTCCGCAGCTGTTCGCGCTCGGGTGTGTGCCAGATGCTCATGCGAGGAGGTCCTCCGGTATGTCGATGTGCCGACTGCGCAACCATTCCCCGAGGCCTTTGGCCTGCGGATCGAACCGCGCCTGGTACGCCACGCCCGCGCCGAGGATGTCCTCGACGACGAAGTTCACCGCCCGCAGGTTCGGTAGCAGGTGGCGGGTGACCGGTAGATCGGCGGTCTCGGGGAGCAGTCGTCGCAGCGTGTCGACGGTCAGTGTGTGCACGAGCCAGCGCCACTGCTCGTCGGTCCGTACCCACACCCCGATGTTGGCGCTCCCGCCCTTGTCGCCGCTGCGCGCACCGGCGACGCGTCCCAGCGGCGCCCGCCGGGTCGGTCCTTGCGGCAGGGGGGCGGACGCTTCGGGTTCGCCGACCGGCTCGAGTTCACGCCACTCGGCCGCGGGCGCGATCTCGACGCGGGCGCCGTCGGCGTGCACGGCGACGTGCGACACCTCGGTGGCCGCGACGGAACCGGCGGTGAACACGCCGTAGACCTGGCCGTCGGCCGGCGGCGCCGTGACGTGGAAGCCGGGATAGCTGGCCAACGCCAATTCCACTGCTGCAGAGGAGAACTGACGACCGACAAGTGCTGGGTCCTGATCGCGCACCACGCAGCGCAGCAGCGCGCTGGCCGTCTCCTCGGTGTCGGCGTCGGGGTGGTCGGTACGGGCCAGGGTCCAGTCCAGTTCGGCGGGTCGCTTCGTCAACCCCGCTTCGAGTTGTGCGCGCACCAGGGCGGCCTTGGCCTCGATGTCGAGACCGGTCAGCACGAAGGTCGTCGCGTTGCGGAAGCCGCCGACGCTGTTGAGCGAGACCTTCAGCGTCGGTGGCGGGGGTTCACCGGTGACCCCGTCGATGCGCACGCGGTCGGGCCCGTCGTCGTGCAGGCGGACCGAGTCGAGGCGCAACGTGACGTCGGGGTTGGCGTAGCGGGCGCCGGAGACCTCGTAGAGCAGCTGTGCGGTGACGGTGCCGACCGTGACCGCACCGCCGGTGCCCGGGTGCTTCGTGATGACCGACGAGCCGTCGGCGTGGATCTCGGCGAGCGGGAAACCGGGACGCGTCAGGTCGGCGATGTCGGTGAAGAACGCGTAGTTCCCACCGGTGGCCTGCACACCGCATTCGATGACGTGGCCCGCGGCGACCGCCCCGGCGAGCGCGTCGTAGTCGGTGCGCTGCCACCCGAAGTGCGCGGCGGCAGGCCCGACGGTCACCGAGGCATCGGTGACGCGTCCGGTCACCACCACGTCGGCGCCTGCGTTCAGGCAGTCGACGATGCCCCACGCGCCCAGGTAGGCGTTGGCCGCCAGCGGGGCGCCGAAGCCGAGCTCGCCGGCTCGGGCCACCAGGTCGTCGCCCTCCACGTGCGCGACGGTGACGCGCAGACCCAGCCGCTCGGCCAGCGCGCGTACCGCCGCCGCCAGACCGGCGGGGTTGAGGCCGCCTGCGTTGGTGACGATCCTGACACCGCGCTCGACGGCGAGGCCGAGGCACTCCTCGAGCTGGGTCAGGAAGGTCTTGGCGTATCCACGGTCCGGGTTCTTCGCGCGGTCGCGCGCGAGGATCAGCATGGTCAGCTCGGCGAGGTAGTCACCGGTGAGGAAGTCCAGTTCACCGCCGGTGAGCATCTCGCGCATCGCGGCGAGTCGGTCCCCGTAGAACCCCGAGCAGTTCCCGATGCGCACAGCGTCAGGCAACCCGTACTCCCACGCCGGCTCCCATCGTCGTCGATGCCCCAACCAACCGGTAGGTTATCCGGTACCTCCGGTTCCGCGTCAAGGGTTCGTCCCGGATTGTCTGCGCGGCAGCCGTGCCGGACGGCCAGATACTGAACCGGTGCCGTGGGGAGCGCAGGCGGTGTTCGGCGTCGTGTGGACGGTGTGCGGCGTCGCCATCGGTCTGGGGCCGCCGTTGAGCGAGACCGGCCGGGGTGCGTCGTCGCCCGCGGTGGGCTGGGCGCTCGTCGCCTTCGGCGTCTACCAGATCGTCGCCGCCTTCCGCCGGTCGGCGGATCCGCCCACCGGGGACGGCCGCCCGCCGCGCCACGCGAGTGGACGCGCACCCGACCGCCGGACGGCGATCGGGATGCCGCTGGCCGCCGTCGGATGCGGTCTGGCGGGTGCCGGGGGCATCTGGTGGGGTCTCGCCTCCGGCCGGTTGACGATCATGTGGTTCGGCGTCGCCATGCTCAGCGTGGTCGCGGCCGCGTATCCGGCACTCATCGACCTGGTCCGGTCGCGACGGCGACGGCGCTGAACACGGTGTGTTTTGGAGGCCGTGCAGCTCACCGGCTATCCTGAAGAGCACTTGCCGGCGCCCCGCCCTGTGTCGGGACTCGCGTGGCACCACACCCGTCAGAGGAGAAGCTCGATCATGGCTGTGCCCAAGCGCAGAATGTCGCGTTCCAACACTCGTAGCCGCCGCGCGCAGTGGAAGGCCAAGCCCACCGAACTCGTCGGTGTGACCGTCGCCGGTCAGCAGCACAAAGTGCCGCGTCGCCTGCTCAAGGCCGCCCGTCTCGGCCTGCTCGACCTCGACCGCCGCTGAGGCGGCTTTCGACGTCGTAGCGGCGCGCCTCTCAGCGCTCTCTCAGGCGTTGGGTTGAAACTGTGGCTGTGCGCATACTTGTCGTCGACGACGATCGTGCGGTGCGAGAATCCCTGCGCCGGTCACTGTCCTTCAACGGGTACTCGGTCGAGTTGGCCCAGGACGGTGTCGAAGCCCTCGACCTGATCGCCAACGACCGCCCCGACGCCGTCGTGCTCGACGTGATGATGCCGCGCCTCGACGGCCTCGAGGTGTGCCGGCAGCTCCGCAGCACGGGCGACGACCTGCCGATCCTGGTCCTGACCGCCCGTGACTCGGTGTCCGAGCGGGTGGCCGGGCTCGACGCGGGCGCCGACGACTACCTGCCCAAACCGTTCGCGCTCGAGGAACTGCTCGCGCGGATGCGGGCGCTGCTGCGTCGCACGTCCCCGGACGACGGGCCCGATTCGCCGGCCCTGACGTTCCTCGATCTGACCCTCGACCCGGTCACCCGGGAGGTCACACGGGGCTCCCGCCAGATCAGCCTCACCCGCACCGAGTTCGCGTTGCTGGAGATGCTCATCGCCAATCCCCGCCGCGTGCTCACCCGCAGCCGGATCCTCGAGGAAGTGTGGGGCTTCGACTTCCCCACATCGGGGAACGCCCTCGAGGTGTACATCGGCTATCTGCGCCGCAAGACCGAAGCGTCCGGGGAGCCACGCCTCATCCACACCGTGCGCGGAGTGGGCTACGTGCTCCGCGAGACACCTCCCTGATGGGTTTGCCGCCCGTCCCCGGCCCGCCGCCGCGGTTCAAACCGCCACGCAACACCAGTTCCCTGTCATTGCGGTGGCGCGTGATGCTGCTCGCGATGTCGATGGTCGCGATGGTCGTTGTGCTGATGTCGGTCGCGGTCTACGCGGTGGTGTCGCGGGCGCTCTACGACGACATCGACAACCAGCTGCACATCCGCGCACGCCTGCTGATCGAGAGCGGATCGCTGGCCGCCGATCCCGCCAAGGCGATCGAGGGCACCGCGTACTCCGACATCAACGCGATGCTGGTCATCCCCGGCCGCAACACCTACACCAACAATTCCCAGGGCAAGCTGCCCCTCGGGGAGCCGGAGAAGGGCGTCATCTCCGGCGAGCTGCTGCTGTCGCTGCGTACCGTCAACCATCAACGGGTGCTCGCGGTCCACCTCAACAACGGCAGTTCGCTGCTGATCTCCAAGAGCCTGGCGCCCACCGGCCAGGTGCTCGGCCGGCTCGGCACCGTGCTGCTCATCGTGGGTGGCGTGGGGGTGGCGGTCGCGGCCATCGCGGGCGGGATGGTGGCCAGAGCGGGTCTGCGCCCGGTCGGACGATTGACGCAGGCGGCCGAACGGGTCGCCCGCACCGAGGACCTCCGGCCCATCCCGGTGTTCGGCAGCGACGAACTCGCGCGGCTCACCGAGGCTTTCAACATGATGCTGCGGGCGCTGGCCGAGTCGAGGGAACGGCAGGCGCGCCTGGTCTCCGACGCCGGCCACGAGTTGCGCACCCCGCTGACGTCGCTTCGCACGAACGTCGAACTGCTGATGGCCTCGCAGGCTCCCGGCGCGCCGCGGCTGCCGGAGGAGGAGATGGCGGGGCTGCGGGCCGACGTGATCGCCCAGATCGAGGAGCTGTCCACGCTCGTCGGCGACCTCGTCGACCTCACCCGCGACGAGGCGGGCGGCGTGGTGTACGAAACCGTCGACATGGCGGAGGTGGTCGACCGCAGCTTGGAGCGGGTTCGGCGGCGCCGCAACGACATCGAGTTCGACGTCGACGTCATCGGCTGGCAGGTCTACGGCGACGCCGCGGGACTCGCTCGCGCGGTGCTCAACCTCCTCGACAACGCGGCCAAGTGGAGTCCGCCCGGCGGCCACGTGGGAGTGCGTCTGACACAGACCGATCCGGTGCACGCCGAACTCGTCGTATCCGACCGTGGTCCCGGCATTCCCGAAGCCGAGCGCCGTCTGGTGTTCGAGCGCTTCTACCGCTCGACGGCCGCGCGCGCGATGCCCGGTTCCGGGCTCGGGTTGGCGATCGTCAAACAGGTCGTGCTGAAACACGGTGGCGCACTACGGGTGGAGGACACCGTCCGAGGTGGCGATCCGCCGGGCACGTCGATCTACATCATGCTGCCGGGCCGCCCGGTGACGCCGTCCGGCGAAAGCGCCGACCGGCTACCGGCGGCGGGTGACGACGCGGAGATGGATTCGGCCGGGTCACGGACACGTAAGAAGTGATCAAGCCCACCGCGGCGCGTACGAAGTCTCGGTCTGGTTCGATGGTTCTCTAAGTGGATTCTCAGTCCTCCTGGGCACTGTGAGGGCGAGTCCTTCGTTAGACGAACATCGGACCACTTACCAGGAAGAGCACCGAAGCGACATGACGAACCACCCGAGGTATTCGCCGCCGCCGCAACAGCAGCCGGGCCATCGCCCGGTTGGCCCGGACACCGGGTACCCGGGTGCCCAGGGGTCGGACCCCTATCCGCACCAGCCCTATGACTGGCGCTACGCCGCGCAACCGCAACAGCAGTTCCGCGCGCCCTACGACCCCTACCGGGGCGCCGCCCAGCCGACGACCGTGATGCCGCAGCCGCGTCCGCCGCAAAAGCGTTCGCGCGCAGGCACATTGATGATCGGTGCGCTGGCCGTCGCGGTGGTGTCGGCGGGTATCGGCGGCGGTGTCGCCACGATGGTGCAGCAGGACCGCCCGTCGTTCGGTGACTCGCTGTCGGATGCGGCGCCGAGCCAGCCCGCCGCGGCCCTGCCCGCCGGATCGGTCGAGCAGGTCGCCGCGAAGGTCGTGCCCAGCGTGGTCAAACTCGAGACGAACCTGGGCCGGGCCTCCGAGGAGGGTTCGGGCATCATCCTCACCTCCGACGGGCTGATCCTGACCAACAACCACGTCGTGGCCGCGGCCGCCGACCCCAATGCCCCGGGCGGGCGCGCCGAGACCAAGGTGACCTTCTCCAACGGCCGCACCACGTCGTTCGCGGTCGTGGGCACCGACCCGAGCAGTGACATCGCCGTCGTGCGTGCGCAGAACGCCTCGGGCCTGACGCCGATCACGCTTGGCTCGTCCGGTGATCTGCGGGTCGGCCAGGACGTGGTCGCGATCGGCTCACCGCTCGGCCTCGAGGGCACGGTCACCACCGGCATCATCAGCGCGCTGAACCGGCCGGTCGCCGCCGGCGGCGACACCCGCAACCAGAACACGGTGCTCGACGCGATCCAGACCGATGCCGCGATCAACCCCGGCAACTCCGGCGGTGCGCTGGTCAACATGAACGGTGAGCTGGTCGGCGTGAACTCGGCGATCGCCACCATGGGCGGTGACTCCCCGCAGGCGCAGAGCGGCTCGATCGGGCTCGGCTTCGCGATCCCGGTGGACCAGGCCAAGCGCATCGCCGACGAGCTGATCGAGAACGGGTCCGCCTCGCACGCCTCGCTGGGGGTGCAGGTCAGCAACGACACCGCGATCGACGGCGCCAAGATCGTCGAGGTGAACAACGGCGGTGCGGCGGCCGCGGCGGGGCTGCCCAGCGGTGTGGTGGTGACCAAGGTCGACGACCGCGTCATCAACAGCGCCGACGCGTTGGTGGCGGCGGTGCGCTCGAAGGCGCCGGGGGAGAAGGTCACGCTGACCTACCTGGACCCGGCGGGTAAACCGCAGAGCGTGCAGGTGACGCTGGGGAAGGCGCAGCAGTGACCGCCGGCACCGGACCGGGAACCCTGCGAGTGGCTGCACCGCTGTCCCTGCCCACATATACGGTTGAGGTCATGGAGCAGCCAGGGGAGTTGGTGGGCCGCGCGCTCGTCGTCGTCGTCGATGACCGCACCGCCCATGGCGACGAAGAGGATCACAGCGGTCCGCTGGTCACCGAGCTTCTCGGTGAGGCGGGGTTCGTCGTCGACGGAGTGGTGGTGGTGTCGGCCGACGAGGTGGAGATCCGCAACGCGTTGAACACCGCCGTGATCGGCGGAGTCGACCTCGTCGTCTCGGTCGGCGGCACCGGGGTCACTCCCCGCGACGTGACGCCGGAGGCCACCCGCGACATCCTCGACCGGGAGCTGCTCGGGATCTCCGAGGCGCTGCGCGCGTCCGGTCTGTCCGCCGGGATCGTCGACGCGGGAGTGTCCCGCGGTCTGGCCGGCATCTCGGGCAGCACGCTGGTGGTGAACATCGCCGGATCCCGCGCCGCGGTCCGGGACGGGATGGCCACGCTGAGCCCGTTGGCCGTGCAGATCATCGGACAGCTATCGAGCCTGGAGATCTGACGACCGATCGTCCTGCCAAGACGCCGCGGCGACGCTGTTCCAGCGTCGCCCGGCGTCTTTTCTGTTGTTCGCCGATACCGCAGGTATCGGCAGTGTTACCAGGTTGTGAACGGTAATCCCACACCGTTTGTGATCTTGATCACACGCAAGGATTTATGTGACTACGCAACCGAACAACCGCCGAGATTCAGTTAACAAAATCTTCGGCGAGACCCTCCCCGAGGCGTCGGCCGACGAACGTGACGACGCGTCCTCGGTAGAGGAGGCTCGACACGACCAATGGCTGCGCGACAACATTCCGCCGCATCACGATTGATTCGGTTTTTCCGCGATTTCGCGAAAAGGCCAGGTGAGCGCGACGCCCGGAGCCTGCACGGCGACCGTTAGCCGGCTCACACCGCTGCCCGGAGGGCGTGTCTGCCGCTGCTCGGCGCCGGGTTGTATGCCCGCCACCAGGAAACGGTCAGCAAATCTTGATCAGGCTGTGACCTCAAATGGTCGGGAAAACGGTTCGCGTTGCCGCCCCGATGCCTCCCCTATATGTTCCTCGTGTCAACGATGAGCTACGCGTAAGAGCAAGATGTGGACGCTCTAATCCAGCCCACATCAAGGTCTTGCGGGGTGTGAGGCGACGCGGTACGGCCAGGCACCAACCACAACTCGGTGAGCCCCTCACCGGCCATAACAGCTAGGGAGAACATGAAGGCAATCAGTCGGGTGCTGATCGCGTTGGTTGCGGCCATCGCGGCTCTGTTCACGAGCACGGGCACCTCTCACGCAGGTCTGGACAACGAGCTCAGCCTGGTCGACGGCCAGGGCCGCACGCTGACGATTCAGCAGTGGGACACCTTCCTCAACGGTGTGTTCCCGCTGGACCGCAACCGGCTGACCCGCGAGTGGTTCCACTCGGGCCGCGCCAAGTACATCGTGGCCGGCGAGGGCGCCGACGACTTCGAGGGTTCGTTGGAGCTGGGCTACCAGATCGGCTTCCCCTGGTCGCTGGGTGTGGGCATCAACTTCAGCTACACCACCCCCAACATCGCGTTCGACGGTGAGGGCGTCAACATCATCGACGGTGCCGCCGGCATCCTGCCCGCCGAGGGCATCGTGACCCCGCCGCTGTTCCCGGGCGTGTCGATCAGCGCCGACCTGGGCAACGGCCCCGGCATCCAGGAAGTCGCGACCTTCGCGGTCGACGTCTCCGGTGCGCAGGGCGAGGTCGCCGTCTCCAACGCGCACGGCACGGTGACCGGTGCGGCCGGCGGTGTGCTGCTGCGTCCGTACGCCCGCCTGATCGCCGGCACCGGCGACAGCGTCACCACCTACGGCGAGCCCTGGAACATGAACTAGGTTTTCCTTGATCGCACGAGAAGCCCCGCGGGTCCGACCCGCGGGGCTTTCTCGTATCCGGGCAGGTGGAGCGATTTCGTTTTCCCTGTTCGCCGCCCGAATCGTCGCGGAACCGAGCAATGTGTTGTCGGTCGTTAGCCGCACTGTTATGTTTTGCGCGTCACTGGCGATGAGATTTACGTGAGGACGGCGCGTGAGATTCTCATCACAGTCACATGTTGACCTCACGGGGTCTCTGGTCGAGCGCCGACCAGATTCCCGGACCTTGTCGGCGCGACAGCTAGGGAGAACATGAAGGCAATCAGTCGGGTGCTGATCGCGTTGGTTGCGGCCATCGCGGCTCTGTTCACGAGCACGGGCACCTCTCACGCAGGTTTGGACAATGAACTCAGCCTGGTCGACGGCCAGGGCCGCACGCTGACGATTCAGCAGTGGGACACCTTCCTCAACGGTGTGTTCCCGCTGGACCGCAACCGGCTGACCCGCGAGTGGTTCCACTCGGGCCGCGCCAAGTACATCGTGGCCGGCGAGGGCGCCGACGACTTCGAGGGTTCGTTGGAGCTGGGCTACCAGATCGGCTTCCCCTGGTCGCTGGGTGTGGGCATCAACTTCAGCTACACCACCCCCAACATCGCGTTCGACGGTGAGGGCGTCAACGTCATCGAGGGAATCGGGGGCATCCTGCCCGCCGAGGGCATCGTGACCCCGCCGCTGTTCCCGGGTGTGTCGATCAGCGCCGACCTGGGCAACGGCCCCGGCATCCAGGAAGTCGCGACCTTCGCGGTCGACGTCTCCGGCGCCGAGGGGGCGGTCGCGGTCTCGAACGCGCACGGCACGGTGACCGGTGCTGCCGGCGGTGTGCTGCTGCGTCCGTACGCCCGCCTGATCGCCTCGAGCGGTGACAGCGTCACCACCTACGGCGCACCGTGGAACATGAACTAGTTCGCCACCCCGCCTGACCGATCGGCCCCCGGACCCGTCCGGGGGCCGATCGCCGTTCTCAGTGCTTGTCGGCGCTGGTGGTCTCGGCCGTGTCCGGGCTCGGCCCGGTGCCCGGACCGCTCTCGTGCCGGCCGCTGGAGCCGTTGGTGTCGGCGAGGATGTTGCGGATCTCGGTGAGCAGGCTCAGCTCGGTGTCCTGTGCCTGTTCGACCTTGCCCCTCTCGCGCAGCTTCTTGTACGGCAGCACGATGAGGAAGTACACCACCGCGGCCACCAGGATGAAGTTGATGATCGCCGAGAGCAGCACGTTGAGGTCGATGGTCTGACCGCCACCGATGTCGATGCGCAGTATCCCGTAATCCGCCTCACCGCCCGCGCCGATGCGGCTGATCAGCGGTTCGATGACGCTGTTGGTGAAGGCGGTGACCAGGCCGGTGAACGCCGTGCCGATGACGACCGCCGTGGACAGGTCGACGATGTTGCCGCGCGCGAGGAAGTCCTTGAACCCTTTCAGCATGCGGAGAACCCTTCTATCCGTCGGGTGAATGGCTGATAGTGCGCCACGTTAGCCCGCACGGGAGGGCCTCAGTGGAAGGTCAGCGTGATGGCCTGCGTCAGCGACGCGCCCGCCACCTCGTTGGCGGCGTGTTCCGGAAGCGCCACCAACACCGCGCGCTCACCGGCAGCGCCAGGGCCCTGCGCCTTCTCCGACACCAGGACGACGACAGCGCGGGTGGCGATCACCCTGGGCCGGGCGCCGCCGCCGGTCTCCGACGCCGGGGCCGCGAGCACGTCCACCACATCTCCGGTGCGGACCAGATCCACCAGGGCGCCGTCGGCCAGGTGCAGCGACACGATGCGGGCGTCGCGGCCCGCGGCGGCCTCCGCGATCCGCGGCCCGAGCAGGCGGACGTCGGTGAGGACCTCGCCGCGCCGCGCCGGGCCGGCCAGGGTGACGCCGACGACGGCGGCCGGGTCGGTGGTGGCGCCGTCGGGCACGGTCGTCACCGGACGGCGTTCGACGCGGACGTGGTGGGCGGCCAGTTGAGTGCCGGGAGTGAGATCGCCTGCGGCGACGACGACGTCGACCTGTTCGCCGTCGGGATCGGAACGGACGGCCGCGACCGCGGCGAGCACCACCAGCGCCGCCGCGGCGATCCGCCGGGCCGCCACCGTGCGGCACCAGTCGGGGCGCAACCTGCTCAGGCGAGCCAGCGGTGTCGGTGCGAGAGATTCCCCCATGCGATCACGCTAGGCAGCGACCGGGCGGGCCCGCACGGGTTCACCGGGGGCCTGTGGATAACTTCGGGGTCAGCTGGAGGCCGCCGCCGCGGGCGCCGACGTGGTCGAGGACGAGCTCGACCCGGAATCGCTCGACGACGAGCTCGTCTTCTCCGACGAGCTGGACGAATCCGAGGAGCTCTTGGCGGATCCACCGCTCGTGGACTTGGCGGATTCGCGGCTGTCGGTGCGGTAGAAACCGCTGCCCTTGAACACGACGCCGACCTTGCCGAAGAGCTTGCGCAGCCGTCCGCTGCACTTCGGGCACTCGGTCAGCGCATCGTCACTGAACGCCTGCACGGCATCGAACCGATTGCCGCATTCGGTGCACGCATAGGAATAGGTAGGCACGCAAACCTCCGAGGTCGTCAAACTCGTTAGCACTCTACCGGCTCAAGTGCTAGAACCGCTACGCGGCCACCGTCATTCCGCCAACGCGACGAGTCCGCGCCCCGGCGTGAGGGCGTGGGTCATCCGGACGTCGTGGGGTTCGGCGGGCAGCCTCTCGACGAGTTCGTCGTCGCGCACCACCGCGATCAGGCGCGCACCGGGATCCGCCATCCCGAGGGAGCGGTCGTAGAACCCGGCTCCGCGCCCGAGCCGCACCCCGGCGCGGTCGACGGCCAGCGCCGGAACCAGCACGACGTCGGCTTCGGCGACCGCGTCGGCGGGCAGCCACGGCGGCGCGGGTTCACGCAGACCGAACCGCGCGTCGACGAGGCGGCCTGGGCGGTACTCGCCCCACCGCAGCGGCAGCGGGGCGTTCGCCTCATCGTGCTGGGCGACCGGCAGCAGAACCCGTACTCCGCGCGCCAGCATCCCGTCGAGCAACGAGAGCGATCCGGGTTCGGCGCCCACCGGTACGTAGGCGCACACTGTTCGGCCGGTCGCCGCGATTCCAGCAAGGTGGGTGGCGAGCGCCTCCGCCTCCCGCTCGCGGGTCTCGGGCGCGACTTTGCGGCGCGCACTCAGTAGCTCGGCGCGCAGTTCGGCTTTCGTCGGCGGGGTCACGCTCTCCACCATGACATCCCCGCTCCGCGATCAACGTGCGGCCATAACCGGTTCAACCAGCCCGCAGCGGCTAATCTGGGTCCGATGAGCCGGCCAGAAGTACCCATCCCCCGTACCGCCGTCGTGCCCGCAGCAGGGCTCGGCACCCGCTTCCTCCCCGCGACGAAGACGGTGCCCAAGGAATTGCTGCCGGTGGTCGACACTCCCGGGATCGAGCTCGTGGCGGCCGAGGCCGCCGAGGCGGGCGCCGAGCGCCTCGTCATCATCACCTCGGAGGGCAAGGACGGCGTGGTCGCCCACTTCGTCGAGGACCTCGTGCTCGAGGGCACGCTCGAGGCCCGCGGTAAGAAGACCATGCTGGAGAAGGTCCGCCGCGCGCCCGCGCTGATCAAGGTCGAGTCGGTCGTGCAGGCCGAACCGCTGGGCCTCGGCCACGCCGTCAGCTGCATCGAGCCCTCGCTGTCGGACGACGAGGATGCGATCGCCGTGCTGCTGCCCGACGATCTGGTCCTGCCGACCGGGGTACTCGAGACGATGTCGAAGGTGCGCGCCAAACGCGGCGGGTCGGTGCTGTGCGCCATCGAGGTGCCTGCCGAGAAGATCAGCGCCTACGGCGTGTTCGACGTCGAAGAGGTGCCGGACGCCGCCAACCCCAATGTGTTGCGCGTCAAGGGCATGGTCGAGAAGCCGAAGGCCGAGGACGCGCCGTCGCCGTACGCCGCGGCGGGCCGCTACGTTCTCGACCGGGCGATCTTCGATGCGTTGCGCCGCGTCAAGCGCGGGGCGGGTAACGAGATCCAGCTGACCGACGCGATCGCGCTGCTCATCGAGGAGGGTCATCCGGTCCACGTCGTGGTCCACCGCGGGACCCGACACGACCTGGGAAATCCCGGCGGCTACCTCAAGGCTGCGGTTGACTTTGCGTTGGAACGCGACGACTACGGCCCCGAGCTGCGGCAGTGGTTGGTCGAGCGATTGGGCCTGACCGAGGACTAGAACTGCGCGACAGGCCCCATAGACAGGAGAAAGGCGTGTTGTGCGTTCGGTTGAGGAGCAGCAGGCTCGGATAGCGGCCGCCGCGGTGGCGCCGCGACCGGTACGGGTTGCCATCGCCGAAGCTCAGGGCCTGATGTGCGCCGAAGAGGTCGTCACCGAGCGGCCGATGCCCGGATTCGACCAGGCCGCGATCGACGGGTACGCGGTGCGCAGCGTCGACGTCCTCGGTGTCGGCGGCGGCGAGGGCGCCGACGACCACGACGGCCGCGATGTCAGCCTCCCGGTGATGGCGTCGATCGAGGCGGGCGCGCGCACGCCGAGCCGTCTGCAGCCACGGCAGGCCGCCCGGGTGCAGACCGGTGCGCCGATGCCCACGCTCGCCGACGCCGTGTTGCCGCTGCGGTGGACCGACGGCGGGGCGAACCGGGTGCGGGTGCTGCGCGGGGTCCGGTCCGGCGCCTACGTCCGGCGCGCGGGTGACGACGTGCAGCCCGGCGATGTGGCGGTGCGGGCGGGCACCATCATCGGTCCGGCCCAGGTCGGCCTGCTGGCCGCCGTCGGGCGTGAGCGGGTGCTGGTGCATCCGAGGCCGCGGCTGTCGGTGCTGAGCGTGGGCGGCGAGCTGGTCGACATCTCACGCACACCGGGCAACGGCCAGGTCTACGACGTCAACTCCTACGCCCTGGCGGCCGCCGGTCGCGACGCCGGCGCCGAGGTGAACCGGGTCGGCATCGTCGACACCGAACCCGCCCGGCTCCGCGAAGTCGTCGAGGGACAACTCAACCGGGCCGAGATCGTCGTCATCGCGGGCGCGGTCGGTGGCGCGGCGGCCGAGTCGGTGCGGGCGGTGCTGTCGGAGCTGGGTGAGATGGAGGTCTCGAGGATCGCCATGCATCCCGGGTCGGTGCAAGGCTTCGGTCAGCTCGGCCGCGACCGGGTGCCGGTGTTTTTGCTGCCGGCGAACCCGGTCAGCGCGCTGGTGGTGTTCGAGGTGATGGTGCGGCCGCTGATCCGGCTGTCGCTCGGTAAGCGGTCGCCGATGCGACGCATCGTCGCGGCGCGCGCGCTCTCGCCGATCACGTCGGTGTCCGGCCGCAAGGGCTACCTACGCGGTCAGTTGATGCGCGATCAGGACACCGGCGAGTACCTGGTGCAGGCGCTCGGCGGTGCACCCGGCGCCTCGTCGCACTTGCTCGCCACCCTGGCGGAGGCAAACTGTCTGGTGATCGTGCCGACCGACGTCGACGAAGTGCGGACGGGGGAGACGGTGGACGTGGCCTTCCTCGCGCAGCGCGGCTGACCCGAGAGAGGTGAACCTGCTGCGGTCGAGTTCTCTGCACCCCGGATGGCCGATGCCGGTGGGCCCGCTACGGGTCCCGGCCGGTGTGGTGAGACTGCGTCCGATCCGGTTGCGCGACGCCGCGCAGTGGAGTCGCATCCGGTTGGCCGACCGCGATCACCTCGAACCGTGGGAACCGGTGACGGGCGTCGATTGGCCCCTGCGCCATGCCTTTTCGTCGTGGCCGTCGGTATGTTCGACGCTCCGTTCGGAGGCACGCAAGGGGCGCATGCTGCCGTATGCCATCGAGCTCGACGGCCAGTTCGCCGGACAGTTGACCATCGGCAACGTCACCCACGGCGCGCTGCGCTCGGCGTGGATCGGCTACTGGGTGGCCAGTGAGCGGATTGGCGGGGGAGTGGCGACGGCGGCGTTGGCCCTCGGCGTCGACCACTGCTTCGGGCCCGTGATGCTGCACCGCGTCGAGGCGACCGTGCGGCCGGAGAACGCCCCGAGCCGACGGGTGCTGGCAAAAGTCGGCTTCCGCGAGGAGGGGCTGCTCAAGCGTTACCTCGAGGTGGACGGAGCGTGGCGGGACCACCTGCTGGTCGCGATCACCGTCGAGGAGCTCAGCGGGTCGGCCGCGGCGGCGCTGGTGCGGTCGGGACGCGCCGAGTGGGCGTGACGCTGTTACTGGTGTGACACGTGTTACTGATGGTGCTTGTCTCAACCGAATTACAGGTGTGTAATTGTCTCGGCGCGTCGCCCCCAGGTGCGCTGGTCAACCGACCTAGCCTGTAGGGGAAAGGAGCAGGCGCATGCCAAGCATCCCCCAATCTCTGCTGTGGATCTCGCTCGTGGTGCTCTGGCTTTTCGTGCTGGTGCCCATGCTGGTGAGCAAGCGAGATGCCGTGCGGCGCACGAGCGATGTCGCGCTGTCCACCCGGGTGCTGAACTCGGGCCAGAGCGCGCGACTGCTCCGCCGATCCGGTCCGGCGGCCGGTCACCATTCCGACCCGCACTGGCGGCCGTCGTCCGATGAACTCGACGACCTCGACGAGGAACCGCTCGACGAGCCGCAGCGCGCCGTCGTGCTCTCGACCGCGCCACCGCGTGAGGCCGAACCCGACTACCTCGACGTCGACGTCGTCGAGGAGGAGTCCGGCGCACTGCCGGTCGCGTCGGCTGACGTGCGCGCCGAAGAGGCCGTCGCCGAGATCGACGAGACCGACGAGACCGACGAGATCGACGAGATCGACGAGACCGACGAGATCGACGGCGCCGACGGGGGCGAGCCGGAGAGTGATCCCGAGCCCGAAATCAGTGATGCCGCAACGGATCCCGGCGAGACCGAAGCCGTCGACGACAGCACCTCCGACGAATACGAGTACGTACCCGACGACTCCGGGCTCGAGGCCTCGGAGGGTGAACGCACCGTCGACGCGGTCAGCGCGGCGCGTCGACGACGCCAGGAGTCGAAGACCGCCGCGGCCGTCAGCGCCCGCAAGTTCCGGTTCCGCAAGCGCATGGTGACGTCGATGGCGGTGGCGCTGCTGGCATCGGCGCTGCTGGCGTACCTCGTGGCGCCGTGGGCGTGGTGGCTGTGCGGTGGTGTTGGTGCGGTGACCGTTCTCTATCTGGCGTACCTGCGCAGACAGACCCGCATCGAAGAACAGCTGCGGCGCAGGCGGGCGCAGCGCATCCGCCGGTCCCGGCTCGGTGTGGAGAACACCGACGACTCCGAACTCGACGTGGTGCCGGCGCGGCTGCGCCGGCCGGGCGCGGCGGTGCTGGAGATCGACGACGAGGATCCGGTCTTCGAACACCTCGACGAAGTGGCGTTCGCGCGGCACTTCGACCTGCCCAGAGCCGCCGGGCAGTAGCTCGGTTTCGACCGGTGCGCGAGGGCTGGTAGCCTTTCGTACCGGTATCAGGGGCTATGGCGCAGTTGGTAGCGCGACTCGTTCGCATCGAGTAGGTCAGGGGTTCGATTCCCCTTAGCTCCACCAGTTTGACCAGCAGGAACGCTAAGGCGCGCCGAAGCTACGGAACGAGCTACGGAACATTTGGCGGTTAGGCTGGTGATATGAGGGTCAAGACCCGATGAAAACGTCTCCCCGCAGGGGCCCGTGATGGCCTCGATCCACAAGCAGACCAACCGCGGGGTGACGACCTGGCGCGTGAAGTGGCGTCAAGACGGCAAGCAGAAATCCATATCCTTCGAGGACCGCGCCGCCGCCGACAGGTTCAAGACCAACCTCGAGCAGCACGGCCCCGATGAAGCCGAGCGCATCCTCGAGGTCGAAGAGCGCCAGGCGTCCGTCCCCACGGTAGGGGAGTTCTTCGCCGAGTACATCGACTCACTCACGGGCGTGCAGCCCGCGACTTGCGACCGCTACCGCTCCTATTTGTCACGTGACATAAAGGACGCCTTTGGTGGACTACCCCTCACCGCGGTAACGGAGGGCACCATCGGCAAGTGGGTGCAGCAATTGGCCGGCTCACCCAAGACCATCGCCAACAAGCATGGCTTCGCGAGCGCCGCGTTCAACGCCGCCGTGAAGAAAGGGTTGATCGAGTCCAACCCGTGCATGGGCAGGCGGCTGCCACAGTCCCGCCCCGAGGAGATGGTCTTCCTCACCCCCGCGGAGTTCCAGCTGATGCACGACTGCCTCAATCGGGAGATGTGGCGCAACCTCGCCATGTGGCTGGTGTCGACCGGGATGCGGTTCTCGGAAGCCACCGCCCTCACGCCCGCCGATATCGACCTGTCAAAGGGCACGTGCCGCATCAACAAGGCGTGGAAGTACTCCGGGAACTACCGTCCCCAGATAGGCCCCCCGAAGACCCGTAAGAGCAACCGCACCATCAGTGTGTCCCCGTCAGCCCTAGCGGCGTTGGACCTCACCCAGCCGGAGTGGCTGTTCACCAACGGGGCAGGCAACCCAGTGCGGGCGCAGGAGTTCTTCAACCTCGGCTGGAAACCCGCCCGGGAGAAGGCCCAAGCATTGGGGCTGGGGAAGTCCCCGCGGGTCCACGACCTCCGCCACACCCACGCGAGCTGGCTGATCAACGCAGGCGTGCCGCTGCCGGTGGTCCAGGCCCGCCTGGGCCACGAGAACATCAGCACGACCATCTCTATGTACTACCACGTGGATCAGCGTGCGGAGCGTCAGGCCGCCGCGACGATTGAGGCGTTGATGGACGCCCCTTCGGAACTCGATGCTGCGCCCCTCAGTCCGTAGACCTGAGTGAACGCTGAAAAATAAACTCGACGTCACACTTTCCATGATCAGCTAAGCCACCGCCTGTGCGTTTTCGACAAAACCCGACGTAGATAACTCCACCTACGGCCTGTAGTGGGTTAGCCAGTTGAACATTCAATTACTTGAATAGTCACATACTAAAGGTATAAGGATACTTAAATTCAAGATTTGCCATACCCTCATATGAGCGGTGTCGGGGGACGCCCAAACTCAATCAAGAACGCAGGTGGTGGGGGTTCCTCGGTGAACAAAACAACCGTCCCGCAAGGGATTCAAAACGCAACACAATCAACCCAGGGTGTAGACCGACGCCCGGTTGCATATGACATGTCTGACGCGCAGACGTTGCTGCAGTCGCCCCGCCCGGCCCTGTAGAGGTGTCTCGTGGACGACGAATCCGTCAGACGGGCGGTCGACAACGCTGTCGACCAATCTCCCGACCTGGACGCATATTGGCGCTGGCACCTCATGGACCTGTTGGAGAACCACGTCCGGTTGGACGACCTGACGACCGCTGAGGTGGTCAGCCTCCTGAACCCGCTGTGTAGGGCGAAAGACCGCCTGGAGAGGCAGAGCCTAGCCTTCACGGGCACGTCTGGGCTTGATGCTGGGCTTGATGCTGGGCTTGACGTCGGGCTTGACGGGAGTTCTGGGAGTTCTGGGAGTACCGAACTGCGAAGGCCATTTCTTCGACTTCTGGGCGACCCCTCGGCCTAGATCCTCCTCGGGCGGTCCACCTTCATTCTGTGCTCCCGACGACGGCGCAATTTCCACGGCAAGGCGTTCTCCTAACTTTTTGCGGGCTTGATCCCGCTTCCGAAACAGATCCGCTAAGGCGGCATCCCGCACCTCAGCGGGCACGTCAAGGCTGATGACGTGGTCGGTCAGGTAGATCCCGTATAGATCCACGATGTGCTGTGCAGCCAGCAGAACAGTCGTCGGGGAGCGCGCATCTAACACGGCACTGACGAGATCTTCGGCAGCTCTCCACATGTGGGCAAGAAGGTGCCAAACACCAGTCTCGTCACCCGTCGGCGCCGCATCTTGAGTCGCTGCTGGAGTGGACGGGACTGTGGTGATTGGTGTCGCGTCACCGCCGTCTAGCAGTCGGCCAATGCTGCCTGGCTCCCACTCGAGCGCTGCTTCGATCTTCAATCGGCTTCGCTCTTGCGGCCATCGGGTCCCGTCTTCGAGGCGGGCGTACGTCTTGGGGTCCACCTCGGCCTCCGCTACCACCTCCCCCGGCGTCTTTTGCAGCTCGAGCCGGCGAGCCTTCACCAGTGCTCCGACCTCTGCCTTCGAGCGCTTTGTCATGCCAAGAGTGTGACGGGAACAACTAGGAACATCAACCAGGCCGATCTGTTCCTGCCAGCGGAATTGTCGGGAATACAACGGAGGAATTACCAACGTGTAAGTGCCCTTGATCAGGCATTTCGCCGAGTCTGCCAGCTGTTCCCGCGTTTTCCCTTGACGTGTTCCTCAGTGTTCCGCTACCGTCCTGGTATGCGTAAGGAAGAAAAGGGCGGACTCGATCCCGAATGGGTGCGCGTCGGCGCAACGCTTCGGACACTTCGGGAACTCCGCGGATACAAGCCTGATCCGTTTGCGTCTCAGATCGGCATCAGCAGGCCGTACTTGGCGAACATCGAAGCTGGCCGCAAGAAGTTGACGAACGTCCTTCTCGCCCGGGCTGCGGCAGCTCTCGCTGTCGAACAGATCGCAATCATGCGCCCCGCTGCAGAAGACGTAGCGGCTGCCTGAAAAGCAAGTGGCCCCCGCCTGGGCAAGAGGCGAGGGCCAACCGACAACGAAAGGACAGTTCGTGTCAAACCCAATCCTACAAGCAGCAGGGTCGTTCACCGGCTCCTGCATTGCCTGCCTCGGCGGCACCGACACCGCTATTGCCTTCAGGGGCGAACCCGAGTGGTGCGTCGCCGCGCTCGTCGTTCTCGGTTTGCCGACTTCGGAAGCGGTGGCCACCTTTGATCTCGCCCACCCGGACGCTCCCCCCGTACTGACGGTGACATACCGCGTGTGCCGAGACTGTGCGCGCAAGTCCGGCAAGCTGCCCGACCCCGGGTTGATTCTCAACGGATTCGAAATCCCCTGCGTTTCCCAGCCGGGGGTGGTCGCATGAGCACCGACCTGACACTCATGGAGGCGCGGGCGGAACGCGATCGACTGGCCGACCGCACCGACGTGATCGACAAGGTGGGCGTCCTCCAAACCCTGCCCGATGACATGCACGCCACCACGGACATGGTCGCCACCTTCTTCGAGGTTCCCTCCGAAGCCATCCGACAGGTGGTGAAGCGCAATCGCGACGAACTCGACGACGACGGATACCGGGTCGTCGGACGGGGTGAGTTTGAGAGTGACATCGCGTCACTCTCAAATCTGGACCCAAAGGTCCGCACCATTGGCCTCTACCCACGCCGCGCGGTCTTGCGAATCGGCATGCTTCTGCGCGATTCTCCGGTCGCTCGGCGGGTTCGCGACTACCTACTGAATGCCGAACAGTCGTCGCGAGCGGGAGTGGTGGAACTCACCGAGGACCAGATTGTTCACCGCGCACTGCACATCTTGGACAACAAGGTCAAGGAACTCACCGCAACCGTCGAAGCCAGTCGCCCCGCAGTGGAGTACTTCGAGACCCACGTTGTCGTAGACGACGACGTGATGCTGGTGGAGGACTGGGGCCGCACCTACGGGCTGACCAAGCCCCAAGCCTTCGCGTTGCTCCACGACGAGAAGCAGCTCATCTACAAGAAGACGTTCGAGCGGTGGTCCCGGCGGCACGGTTGCAAGATCACCGAGGTCGAGTACCGCCCCCGCGCGGGTAAGCCATCGTTCACCTGGTTTGACGTCAAAGAGCAGCGCGACGCGCCCCGCCGGAACAACGGCCAAGCAAGAAGGACGATGTACATCCGGGCCGTCCACGCGGTGGACCTAGCCCGCCTGGTGGGACTCCTCCCTCACATTGAGGCGGCATCCTGATGCGCGCCGACGACGCCCTTAAGTACGCAGCGGCGATCCTCAAGCAGCGCATCTCGTGGACCACCGACGAGATCGGCGGCTCAATGTGCGACACGGACCACGAACTCCAACTCGATGCGATATCGGAGATAGTCCGCGACATCGAAGCACTCGCAGCGCGTTTCGGGGATGTCAACCACTACTCAGACGGTCGCGCTGTGAAGTCGGGCGCCTGGATCGAAGACGGCGCTTACACCGAAGAGATCTGGCACCCGGTTGTCAGTGAAGACAGCACTCGATCTTGGCGCGGGCACCTGATGTCAGACCCGGAAGTGCCATGCCCGGGCATTTACGAGGTGACCACCGATCCCGCTACGCAGGAGATTCATGTGCGGGTGGTGAGGATCGCGTGATCACCCCTATTTACTCCCTCTCCGAGGCTGCCGAACTTATCGGTGTCTCCGATGAGTGGTTGCGGTCGAAGCTGCGGGACCACACGTTCGCGGGATTGAAGCGGGCTGGCCGGTGGGCGATGACGGAGCCGCAGATTGAGCACGCCATCGAAGCGATGTCGACGGAGGCGCGGCCGGTGGAGAAGCCGTCTCCTGCCGGGTTGGCGAGGAACTCGAAGTTCCGCCGGCGGATTGAGCGGAGGTCGGCATGACTTCCTTCTGGGGGTTCCCTGGTGATGACTCACGAGAGTTCGGGGAGGCGTCGTGATCTACCTCTACCTGGCTGTAACCACCTGGATCGTATGCCTTCTCACCTGCCTGGGACTTCTACTACGGGCATCGAAGAAACAGTCAAACAAGCAATGGGAAGCCTTCTACGAGCTGTTGCGGGAGTCGGCATGACCGCCCAAACTCATTCTCTTGCCGAGGTTTACGTTGACAGAGCATCCGGCAGTTATGTCGCGTACTGCCTGTGCGACTGGCGGTCGCGGTGGTGCGAGACATCCGACGACGCGCGGGAAGAGGTCGAGGAGCACGTCAAGCAGATCGCCACCGCAAGGGCCTACAGCGGGCCGAATGATCCGTTCACCTTCGCCAGTGAGGTCGAAAAGGCATACCGCCTCTATCAAAAGCAACTCCTCACGGCGAAGGAGTTCGCCGACGTGACGGGCGAGTCGTTGCGGAAGCGCATGAACTACTCCGAGGTGGCGTCGTGAACTCTCGTTTCATCACCACCCTCCTAGACAACGCCACCATCCTCACAGCCCAAGTAGGGGAATGGGCATTGAGGCAGATGCAGCCGGCACGGGACTCGCTTGTGCGTGAGGCGGAGCAGGTGTCTCGTGAAGCGTTACGGGAAGTGCTGGTAGCCAAAGAAGCCGAGGAAGAAGTCGCAGAGCCGGATGTGCGCTCCCTGACGGTCCGCGACGTCGCGATCGGTACCGCTCTCGCAACCGGCGTTCCTGTCGAGGATGTTCTTGCTCGCCTGGAGAAGATCGAGAGCCGTCACCCTTACTGCAATGGGTGTGGTTCAACGCATGCACCTGAACAAACATGCCTTCGTTGGGCATCTGAGTCGGGCATCCCCGCATCGGGTGCGGATGCCAGCCCCCCGGTGGATGGCGGCGCCATCCCCCCGCGCATCAGCCCTGCCGGGGGGCCTCAACTTTCGGAAACGATCACCGAGGTGCTCGCTGGCCACATGTTCTCTCACGGCGACACGTTCGAGAGTCGCGGTTACTGCACGTGCGGCGAGTGCCCTTGGGATTGGCGCGAGTGGCGTGTCCATGTTGCACCGCTAATCGCTCAAGCCCTCCAAGCCCAGTAATGGACGGTGCCCGCCCGGTATCAGCGGACGGGCACCTGCTCACCACAACACACAAAGGAGAAGAAGCAGTGAGCGACAAGAGTCTATCGCCCAGGAAATACCGAAAGAAACCCGTCGAGATCGAGGCGATGCAGCTCAGGGAAGACAACGCCGGTGCGGTGTTGCAGTGGCTCCAATCATTCGGGGTTGAAGCCGTTATGCGCGGCGGCCCCGATGGGGGTTCTCGGGGCGCGACGATCACCATCAAAACGCTTGAGGGTAACCACCTCTGCTCCGTGTGGGACTACGCCATTCGCGGGGTCCGAAACGAAGCGTACCCATGCAAGCCCGACATCTTCGCTGCCACGTACGAGGCGGTGGAGTGATGGACCAGCCGATACCGTCCGATGGGGTTGGTGACCTGACCAGGCCCGTAAACCCGATATACGCCGCTTTGGTGTGGGAGTACGAGTTGAGCCAGTGGAACGGAATGCCAGGAGGACTCTGGTGAGCGCCTCACTGCCCAACCAGCTGAAGATCAGCGGCCCCGGAGAACGTAGCTACATCGCCAGCTTCGGCACGCTCCGAGCCGCCCTCCCGGCGCATCACGTCCGCGGTTTGGGCCACATCGAACATATCGAAGCGCACTGCGACGGCGGGGTGTTCATGCGGCTGACGGCGGATGAGGCCACCCGCTGGGTTCGGAAACTTCTCAAGGCGTTGGAAGAGGTGCCGGATTTCCCGGATTGCTCCGGCGCGCTGGCTTTCATACCTGAGGTGGACCGGTGACGATCACCCTGACTGACGCTCAGCGCAGGCTTCTGCGAGAGTACATCGCAGCGAAGCCAATGACCGAAGAGCGCAGCCACGCGCTGGTCTACGACATCCTCTGGCTCGTCGACTCATTCCTCGGAGGCGGCAAAGAGGACGTGGACCCGGAGGCGGCTGCAGTTGAAGAACTCGCTGAAGCCATGTTCGCGCCGTCGTATCGCGAAGGAATTTGGGGCAGTGAGACGTTCGCCGAGATTCAAGAGATGTACCGGAAGCGTGCCCGCAGATTGATCGCCGCTGGCTGGCGCAAGGAGCAGCCATGACGACTGTTCAGTTCGCTTGCCTCATGGTCGCCATGACCCTGCTCTCAGGCTCCATCGCTTTCCCTGCGGCTGTTGCCGTCGCCGCGATCCTCGACTGGTGGGACGACCGCCACGAAACCATGGAGAACACATGAGTGACGAACCAATCATCGCCGAAATCTACGAGAGTGGGATCGTGCGCCGCTCATGGCGATTCCGCTTCATCAGCGCCAACAACCGCAAGTTCGGCCACAACTACAACGACTGGACCGAAGCCCGAGAAGCCATCGAAAAGTTGGTGGACCCGAACGTTGATGTGGTGTTGCGGCTCCGCCACCGCAACGGAGACATCTGGCACCTCGGCAAGATTCGGGGTGGGCAGTGAGCTTCCCAACTGATCCGATGCCATGGGCGGATGAAGCCGACTGCCGCTTCACCGACCCCGAAGCGTTCTTCCCCGCAGCAGGCGAACCCAGCTACGACGCCAAACGCATCTGCGCCTCATGCCCCGTGCAGAAACCCTGCCTCGAATACGCGCTACGCGGCGGCCGGCGAGTCCTCGGCATCTGGGGCGGGCTCAGTGAGCGGCAGCGCGACGACCTCAGGAGGAGGGCGTCATGAGTCAACGCTACTGCCCGGTCTGCTGGGCCACCCTCGGACTACCCACCGGTGGGGGGTTGATTCCGGAGCACTTCGACTCCGTGGGGCGTGACGTATGCCCCATGGCGGGGGAGGACTTCACCCTCGCCGGTTACGGGCGCCGCCGCCTCAGCGTGGCGCGGGAGTACATCCACCCCCACACCGATGTTGGGACCGCTGAAGACACCGTCGGTGTGGTTCGCATCGACCGGCTGGAGAGGTTGTTGGCGGCATGAGCTTCGACCACCAGAAAGCCATGGCCATGTACCTGGACTACGCGAACGGCATGAGCGTTCAGGATGTGGCGAAGAAGCACAACCGCACCGTGAGCGCGGTGTACCGGATCTTCCGCAGCGGTGGCTACCGCCTCGAATACCGGGCCAGTAAAGGCACCACCCGCACCAGACCGTTCTCCGACAAGCAACGCGAGGTGTTGGGCCGCTACAACCAGCAGCGTTCCCGGCAAGCCGCACCCATACAGGTGGATCGGGCGATGGAGGCGCTCGAGCACGAGAAGATGCCTCCACGCCTCCGGGCGGCCCTTGAACTTCGGGTGAAGTACCCCGATTCGACGTTGGCGGAACTCGCCGCCCTCCATGATCCGCCGTTGACGAAGTCTGCGTATTGGCGGCGCCTGGCAAGGGGATTCGAGACAGCGGAGGCGGTGTGGTGAAGTTCAACGACTCCCATCTCCACCACATCGACATCCTCTGCGACGAAGCCCGCACCCACGCAGACGACTTCATGGACAGCCTCAACTTCCGTGAACACTCCTCAGTGCTAGCGGATATGGCGACAGTGATGACCCTCCTCGACGAAGTGATCAAAACAGTGCAGAGGTATTACGACGCAGGCGGTGACGCGGCGTGACATTCCCGATAGATGCAGACGAGCTGTTGGCGCGAGTCCCCGCCCAACTACACGAGACACCCTTCCCTGAGTTGGAGGGGGACACACCAGCCATGGCGGCACGACACATCCGACTCACCGGGTGTGATGCGTGCCGGAACTTTCTACAGACGTTGATTATCAAGGGGGAGAAGTGACACAGGTTGAGAGGTGGGCGCATCCGCGCGATGCCGCAAGGGACGCTGTGGTGTGGGGCCTCGTGGAGGAGGCCGCCAAAAAGCGCAAGGAGGAGGCGAAAGCCTTCACCGCGGACTATCTCGTCAGGGAGTCCTCGAAGGGTGTGGATGCTCACGCGGCGGACGGCACCCTGATTGGGTCGGTGACGCGATCGAAGCCGTCGAAGACCCTCGACGTGGACGACATGGGGGCGTTCCTCGGCTGGGTTGTGCAGCACCGCCCCGACCTTCTGAGCGTCCAGTACGAGGCGAAGAAGTCGATCCTGAAGACCCTCAGGGTCATTGACGGGGTGGTGCTGGACCCGGATGGCGTTGAGGTGCCGGGAGTTTGTGAGCGGATGACTTCGGGCTCGGTGCGGGTGAATAAGGAGTCAGGTGCGCGGGAGTTGGTGCGCGACATCCTCGACGGGGTGGAGAGGGTGGCTGCCCTCCCGCAGCCGGAACCTGAGGACCGGTACACCCAGGATCGAAGGGGGCGGCGGGACTGTGAGTCCGTTGGAGTGGTTCGTCGAAGGTACCGCTGAGATGTACGTGGCTTGGCGTGAGGACTGGAAGCTCTACCGGATCAGTCGCCGGGCGTGGTTGGTCACGGGCCTCTATGTCGCTGCCGTCATCGCACTCCTGGTGTGGGTGATCTGATGACCGAGGTGGATTTCGACGGCCTCAAGAGGCTACGGGAGCCGTTCGCCCCGAACCAGATCGGGAAGCTCCCGAAGCCGTTCAAGAAGGACTCCCCGAAGGGCAACTGTCCAGAGTGCCACGGCTACCACGGTCTCCCGGCTCTGCATCTGGATTTCGTGGGGCACGCCGCCCTCACCGACCGCCTGCTCGAGGTGGACCCCCAGTGGTCGTGGAAGCCGATGGCAGTCAACGAGCACGGCCTCCCCATCTACGACCAGTTCGGCGGGTTGTGGATCTGGCTCACCATCTGCGGTGTCACCCGCCCGGGTTACGGGTTCGCGGACGGCAAGTCCGGAGGCAACGCCATCAAGGAAGCCATCGGCGACGCGCTGAGGAACGCCGGCATGAGATTCGGCGCCGCCCTCGATCTGTGGCACAAGGGCGATCTCCACGAAGCCGAGATGGAGAAGGGCCAGCAGCCCACAGAGATGGACCTCGCGTTGGGGGAACTGCAGGACGTGTGCGTCCTCTACCAGCTCGACGCCCCGAAAGTCTCGGGTGAGTTCTACGCCCAGTTCAAGAAACCCCCTAGGCAGGCGACGGTGAAGCAGGTGAAGGACTTCATCTCCTCCCTGCATGACAAGCACTCCAAGGCGGCGTCGTGAGGTGGGTTTCTACCCGTAGGGGATGCCTCGACGCAGTAGGGATGCGGGGCCGTTACCGCATCCACTGGGCGGCAGGAATGTGTGTGCTTTCGGGTGTGGGCCATGACGAGTTGCCGATGATCCAACTCCCCGCAGAAGGCCGTGTGTTTTCGAGTGTGTCGTTGGCGAAGGCTTACGCCACAGAGGTGGACGCCTGCGTTGAAGCCTTGATCGGGGGTGAATAGATGCGCCGCCTTGTGAACGTCGCCTACTGCGGATGTATCGGCAGCGTGGTGGCCTTCACGGTGTTCCTGGGGATCGGGTTCGTGCGGTACCTGCACACGGATTGGCCGCCCGGGTGGTTCCAAGTGGGCCTATTCGGTTCGATGTTCGCCACGTTCGCGTTCTTTGTCGCCACAGTGGCCCTTATCGGCATCGCCTTATGGAGGGACCGATGAGCCGCCGCAACACGGGCTTCCCCGACGCAGTGCGGCAGGTCATCGTGGCCCGAAGTGCCGGGCGGTGCGAGAAGTGCGGGGAAGCGTGGGCTGAGGCCCATCACCATCGCAGACCGAGAGGCGCCGGAGGGTCGAGGCGGGCCGATACCAATACCCCCGTAAATGCCCTCGCCTTAGATAACCGCTGCCACGAATGGATCGAATCCCATCGCACTGAGGCTTTGGAGAACGGTTGGCTGGTTCGTCAGTCCGCTTCCCCTGCTGATGTTCCCGTCCTCTACAGGGGGCGGATGGCGTGGCTTCGAGATGACGGCGGTGTCGAGTACCTAGAGGAGGTGGCGTAGTGAGCCGCGCCGATCTTGCCGCGACAGTCGCAGAAGTCCTTAAGAGGCACCCGTGGTCAGTCACGAAGCAATCGTGCCGCTGCGGAAGGCAAGAAGGCGAGTACTACCGGCATGTAGGCGATGCCGTAGCGGAAAGGCTCAACAATGAGTAGGCCGCTGCTGCTGGATCTGTTCTGTGGCGCCGGTGGCGCCGGGATGGGGTATCACCGGGCGGGCTGGCACGTTGTCGGTGTCGATAAGGCCCCGCAGCCGAATTATCCGTTCGATTTCATTCGCGCGGACGCTCTCGATTTCCTCTCGCGTCTAATCTCCCAGCCTGAACCGTTGATTTACGGGGGAACGGAGTTGCGCTTCGTGGCTGCCCACGCCTCTCCTCCGTGCCAGTTCTACTCAGACATGAGTAACTGCCGCCCCGGGTTGGCTGACGACTATCCCGACCTTGTGGGGCCGACCCGCGAGCTGCTAAAGCAGACTGGGTTGCCGTGGGTGATGGAAAATGTAGATGGCTCCGGTTTGCTCACGCAATCCTCTCTGTTCGAGGATCTTCACGGCATCACGTTGTGTGGGCATATGTTCGGACTCAAGCTGTACCGGCACCGACTCTTCGAATCAAACGTGGCCCTCTCCGAGCCACATCACCCGCGCCACATAACACCTGGCGGCAAGGCGGGGCATTGGAAGCCCGGCGAGATCATCTCCGTCTCGGGGAACTGCACACCTATAGCGCTAGCCCGTGAAGCTATGGGCATCGATTGGATGACCCGCGACGAACTGTCAGAGAGCATCCCGCCTGCCTACACCGAACACATCGGGCGACAGCTTATCGCCGAAATCAAGGAGGTCTGTGGTGTTCCCTTATCGACCTGAAACCCCGACACCTCCATCGGCATTTGATGACGAAGGTGGAATGGGATGCCTGAGCGAAGATGGTCGGTGGCATGAGCTTTACGGCGAGAGCGGACCGTGCATCCGCTGTGGGGCGAACACATGCGCGGCGTGTGGCCGCGTTATCGCCGTCGGCGACCTGTACATGGAAGTTCGTCGCCGTGAAGAGGCCGACGGCGACTCCCACTTACTTGCTCACGTCGGATGTGCGGGCGGTGGTGGGGTTGGTTAAGGCCGAGTACCCGAAGTGCCTCTGGTGCTTAAAGAAGCGGAAGTCCTCCAATTGGGAGCAGCGCACAACGCGTGACGATTGGCAGCGTTTGTGCGAGGTGTGTTGGCGCAACCGCGAACGAAACCCGTGGAACGCGGTTCTGCCGTTGCGCCGCAATCCGCTGACGGAGGAGTCATGAGCATCGTGCACGTGCTACCGGTCAACGACCTCATTGAGCACGACGAAGAGGGTGACGACTGCCCTTGTGGCCCCACGGTGGAGCCGGTGTTCGCCGATGACGGCTACTGCGGATGGCTGATAACTCACCACAGTCTGGACGGAAGAGAGAAACACGAATGGATGAAAGAGAAGCCCTCATCCGCAAGGCGGAAATTTTCGCAGCGGAAGCTGCGAATCCCCACCCACGATTCACGAGCACTGAATCCCGACTTCAAGACATCTCTAACGCAGTGGTATACCTCTGCCAGTACATCAATGGCACCCCCGCGTCCTCCCCCGGCCTCGAACAGGCGATCATCGACGCGGCGGATGTAATCGGGCACCTTCTCGATGACATAGTGGCTGCCCATACGGGCGTCTCGCTCGGAGCGCTGACATCTGAATCGATTGCAGCCGAACTGCTTCGGCAGTTGCCCGAGAACGGCCTACGAATCACCGGAGAAGAGCTTCCGAAGCCGCGGTTGCTGCAATGCGGATGCGGATACGAACCCCACGAAGAAGGGCTATGCCCCTGCGGGTGGGTTGGTAGCCCCTGCTCCCGGTGCACGCGCCGACGTGCCGGCCGGTTTGAGGTTGTCCAGTGAGGTATTGCAAATGCTGCCATCCCGAGGTCGACCATGCCCCCGACTTCCACGGGAGACACACCCTATTTTGCGGCAACAGGCCACCGCCGGGTTACGGCAGGTGCCCATGCTTGATGTTCGACGCAGCAACCTGCGTCTTCTGCAACGAGGATATGTGGCTGTCTGATGATGGCTGGCACTGCGAGGGATGTCCATCGTGAGCGACAGCGACAAGTGGGCGTTCGCATACGTCTGGATCGGCTTCTGGCTGTGCGTTCCCGGCCTGATTGCCACGGGCTGGCCGCTGTGGCGAGTGGCCCGCTACGTCACCCGGAGTGACAACCTCCGTGCGGCGCTGAAGTGGCTCGCGTTGGCCGCGACATCGGCTGTCGGCCTGTGGATGTTTTGGCGCGGCATTGAGCTTCGGGTGGCCGCATGAGTCTTTCGTGGCTTTCCGACCGCTCTGACCCAAGGGTTCAGGAAGCACTGAAACGAACCTGCGGGATCTGTAAAGCGCCAAAGGATATGGAGTGTCGGAGCCCGTTCAAGTCGGGCGCCCCTCTGAATCGAATCATTCACTTGAGCCGCTACGAGGTGGCTTTAGACCCGAAGGGAGACAAAGGCGATGAGTGAATCACTCGACCTCGGAATCGAGCATCAGGCCGAACCGCTTGAACTGAACATCAAGTTCACCGAGCGCCAAATGCTCGATCTGCTCCACCGCCGCTACAGCCAATCCAACCCTGGCAACGGCCCCCGGTACGCCTGCGCTGAGCACGTGAAGGACGGCGCCGGGTTCTCCCATCGCCGGGTCGCCGACTTCATCGCCGTTGACTGCTGGCCTACTGGTGGCATTGAACTGCACGGCCACGAGGTCAAGGTCAGCCGATCCGACTGGTTACACGAGCTCAAGCAACCCGATAAGGCTGAAGCGTTCAAGCGGTACATGGATCGCTGGTGGTTGGTCATTCCGGACGCCAAGATCGTCAAGCCGGGCGAACTGCCAGAGGACTGGGGATTGCTCGTCATGGCCCAGCGCACCCACACCGTGACATGGCCGAACCTCAGCAAGCGAACCGAGACGGTATTGCGCGCCAAGGTGCAGGCGCCACAACTACAGCCCGAGCCGCTGCCGCGAGAGATGCAGGCGACTCTCATGCGGTCGACGGTACGGACCACTAAGCGCCGCAGCCATGAAGCGTTCTGCACCAAACCCTGCGCACATTCCAGGAGGGATTTCGCATGAGTCACAAGGTTGTGGTGTTTCCCCGCTCGTCCCCGATCTTCGGTGACACCTTCCAACCTGTCTGCACCTGCGGACACATGGGACCCCACCTTGCTAACAGGTTCCGTGCTGAGGCTGTGGGTGTTGAGCACCGTAGGAGGCATACGGGGAAGAGGGTCACACAGTGGTGAGGGGTGTCGGGTGAATGTTGAGTTGATGTTGTCGTTGCGGTGGGGGAGGCGGTCCCACAGGTCGGGGTGGCAGAAAAGCCCTGCTAGACAGCGGGATTCAGCAAATTCCGGGGTAGAATTGAAGAGCCCGGCACCTGCTACGAACAGGCCCGGGCGATGGCCGAACTAGATCCCTAACGAAGGAGTTCGACAAATGAATGATATCGACCCCAGCGAAGGCATGAACGACTACATGCCCGAACACCTCACCATGTGGGGTACGCATATCGGCGCACAGATGCGCGAGCATCCCACGCTGCACTTTCCTCCAGGCGATCTGCCGCCCCGCGTCACCAGCACCCAGTCTGTGATGGTGTTACATCACGTCGAGGGTGCGCCGCGTTCTCCCGAGCATGGCGAGCCATGGATTATCGGATCCGACGACCTCGAGCGGTTGCGCGACCTGCTGCACTTCGCCGAGATGCGGGGGATGATCCCGCCGCTGCGGTCGGGTGGTGATGTCCGTGGATAACCCCAACCAGGTCGAAGCCCGCATACGTGAACTCCTCAGCGAGGTCTATGAACCCGAGGGCGTGGACATCTGGCTCACCTCTCCTCACCGCTGGCTCGGAGGTGAGCGCGGAATGGACCTTATCCGTGATGGTCGTGGTGACGAAGTACTCGCCGTCGCCGAACGCTTGGTTGGGGGTGCCTGGTGACCGTGGATAACCCCAAGCGCCCCGAGGTCGAAACCGGCTTTGCCGCACGTGCTGCTGTGGTCATCTCCAACTGGCTACTGCGGACGTTTGCACCCAACTACTCAAAGATCATTGAGGGGGCCATCAGGTACGCCCTGATTGCCGCTGCTGAGGACTATCGCAACGAGGTTGGGGGTGGTGTAGGTGAGTAACACCCCTGACGACCCGAACTGGGCTTACAACACCTGCTGCGGCAACTGCGGCATGGGCCTCTGCTACGTCGATCAGATCACGGGAGAGGCGGATGACGGTTATGCGTGGGAGGTGTCTGGTGAGTAACACCCGGAGCCATCCGAACTGCTGGGGGCCAGAAGGCCACATCTGTCAGCAGCCTTCGGGCAAGAAGTGCATCGATTGCGGAGCGCCAGCCGGGACGCTCTGGGGGCCGCACTGGTGCCCAGACTGCGACGTGAAGCGGCTGGACGGCATCAGCAGCAGCCTTGAATCCATTTGGCGAGGTGTCCGGTGAGTAACACCCCTTCCCCCCACAGGCCCGAAGTAGTAGAAGCCGTAGCCATCGCGATCTGCCAGTCCGCGAACGACCTCAGGACCACCGACCTCGCACGCGCCTATGTCGCCCAATATCCGAGGTATCGGCACCTCGCCGAGGCGGCTATTGAAGCTCACACAGCAGCACTCGGAGGACTAACCGAAGAGTGGGCAGTCAAACGGGGCCAAGGCGTCTGGGCATACGTCAGCACCAAGCGGTTCCCCGACGAGGAGTCCGCGCAGAAGTCGGCCGACCGAATCAACAAACGCTACTGGGATGAGCACAAGGGGGTAGCCGGGGCTGCGATAGCTGAACCGAACGCTCATCCGGTCAGCCGCACCGTTTCCCCTTGGCGGCGTGCTGAAAGCGGGGAGCCCTGCGCCTCCTGCGACTACACCGATAACGGCTACTGCGGATGCGCCTGCCACGGTGGGCGTGCTGAAAGCGGGGACACCCAATGACCGAAGACTTCCACGGCTGTGGTGAATCCCTACCTGGTAACTGCCCTAATGGTGGTCATGTTTGTGAGTTCGGAGAGTTCCATGGGGGTGGTCATCGTTGTTGGTGTGGGGTGAGTTGGGGGGACACCCATGGCTAAGCCGCGTTTGTATTGGGACGCCGAAGTCGGTGACTTTCCTGAGTGGATCTACGACCCGAACGATCGAACCCGCTGGCACCAGTTAACGATTCCCGATGGCTGGTACGTCTACACGATGTTCGGCGTCAGCAGGCCGGCGCTCTACATCGGCATGACCGGCCACCTGTATCGCCGACTCGCCCAGCATGCCCGTAGCAAGCCGTGGTGGACCGAGGTTGATCACATCATCGTCGGGCTGGCCGAGTCACGAGAGGCCGCACACGAGTGGGAGCGGCGATACATCAGGCGGGCAAACCCGGTCTACAACCTCGAAAGGTACGGGGCTATCTAGTGACTTGGTTCAAAGTCGATGACGGCTTCTGGTCGCACCCTAAGACGGCGACTCTCAGTGACGCTGCCGTGACGCTGTGGGTTCGGGCTGGATCGTATTGCTGCCAGCACCTTACCGATGGCTTCGTGAAGCAAGCGCAGCTCCGCCTGCTCGGTGAAATGTCGGCCGCTCAAGAGTTGGTGGACGTGGGCCTGTGGCATCCGGTAGAGGGCGGGTGGGAGTTCCACGACTGGGACGAATACCAGGAGACCAGCGAGATTGTGAAGAAACGGCGTGACGACGCGCGTGAGAGGCAGCGCCGTTTGCGTGAACAGCGAGAAGAACAGCGCAGGCAGTCACAGCGTGAGTCAGAAGGCGACTCACCAAGTGAGTCACGCGTGACAGCCGACGTGACTAACGGTGTGACTTCGCAACCCCCGACCCGACCCGACCCGACCCGACCAGATGTAGCTACTGACGTAGCTACATCCCCTTCGGCCAAGCCGAAGCGGGCGAAGCCTCGCACGCGCATCAGCGATGACTTCATGCCCCCCACCCGCGTCGTGGACGGCATCCGCGAAGAAGTACCTGGCATCGCCGATGAACAACTCCGCTACCAACACCGCAAGTTCATTGACCACTTCAAGAAGACAGGGGCCGTCATGGCGGATTGGAACGCCGCCTGGCGGAACTGGATGCGAACCGCGAACGAGCGCGGAGAGTTCAGGAGCACCTCCCCTGGCCCCTCTGCGGCTGACGCGAAAGTCAACGACTGGCTCGCCCTAGCCAACAACCAAACCCGGCCCCACCTGAAAGCGATTGGCGAATGAACGACGACTACAAGACCACCGCAGCCCTCGCGCTGGCGAAGTGCGCCGCCTACGATCCGTGGTTCCCGAAAGCCTCCCAAGCCACCGTTGATGCGTGGGCGGAGGCCATCGAGGAGTACCGGCTGTCCCTCGAGGATGTGTTGGCCGGCGTGAAGCGGGCGTATCGGGAGAACGGTTCTGGTTTCAAGCCGCTGCCGAAGGACATCGTTCAGGCGGCCCGCATGGAGCGGAAGGAGCGCACTGACCGGTTGGGGCCAACCCCGGAGTACGAGGCGCTGTGCGACTCGAAGTACATCTCGTACGAGGAGGCGCTGCAACGGCTTCAGAAGCGCACCGGGCAGACATTCGGCCGTGAACTCGGGGAGGCGTCGTAGATGGACAACGAGATCGGGCAATGGGATGTCGATGTCAATGAGGCTGAGGACGGCGTGGTTCTTGACTTCACACACTTCGGTGAAGACGGAATCGAAAGGTTCCAGACGGCGCTCCCGCGTGAGCAGGCATTGTCGCTTGCTGCAGCCATCTTGAACGCCAGCCTTGAACTCCCTGCGGATGAGGAACCTTCGTGATGTCCGTGTCTGTTCATTCAGGCATCCTCGAGTTGCGTGACGACAGTCGCACCCGTCGAAGTGGCGGCGGGCCAAGGAGGGGCTTGCCCCTGTGGCTGGCTGCAAATTCTGCGAGGAGGGCCGCTGATGCCCGTGTCTGATCACCCCAACCGGAGGAAGCAACCATGAGAGAACGCCACGCTATGACCGTTGAGCAGCAGCAGGAACTCGCCCGCTTTATCAACCGCAACTCGTTGGAGAGCGGTTGCGATATGCCCGACTTCGCTATCGCGGCCTACCTCGCGCAGTGCTACCAAGCACTCTGCATCGCTGCCGAGTCGAAGGTGGATTGGGGTGACGTGTCTGTTGGTGGGGATCTAGGGGAGGAGAAGCCGTGAGCGGAAGAAGCCGAAAGGGCCGCGTTCTAGCGGTGTTGTGCGCGGCGACAGTCTTGCTCGCCGGTTGCAGCGGTCAAGACGACGAAGGCAACGAACGACCCGGAAGCGTAAAGCCGCACTATGTGGACCTGCCTGACGGTCGCAAGGTGCTGTGTGTCTGGGAGAAGTCCGGGTACGGCGGCGGTCTCTCGTGCGATTGGGGCAAGGCCCAGTGAGTGATCGTGAAGTACTACGAGACCGCATCGAGCAGCTGCTGATCGAGCACACCCACGTGCCGGGTACCGACGAAGTGCAAGCCGAGTGCGTCGGGGCATCGTGCACCTGGCGGGGTTGGTTCCTCGGGGATTGGCGCCGCCACGTCGCCGAGGTCATCGCGGATGGGGTGATGAACCATGAGCGGTCCTGAAGTGCTACGAGACCGCCTCGCGGAGCTGCTTTACACCCATCGGCTCAGCGCCTACTCGCTTAACTGCCAAGGCTGCGCCTGGAGCTACACCGGCGACAACGACCACAACGAACACGTCGCTGAGGTCATCGAAGCCGAGATCATCACCACCTACGGCCCGCCTTTCTGACCCATGACGGACTGGGAGGCGGAGCAGATGTGGGAGACGGCGGTACCCGTCGACTGCCCGGACTGCAAGCAGCCTGCCGGGAAGAAGTGTTGGAACGAGATCACCAACACCCCTAAGCGCCGCCCTTGCTGGAAGCGGACCAAGAAAGCCGAGGAGGCCGCATGAACTACGTGATCGCGATCCCCGCAGGGATCAGCTTCGGCCTGTGGCTGCTCTGGTACACCCCACTCGGTGCGAGGTGGGCGCAACTGATGGGCGTGGATGGGTCTTCCCCTCTGTGGCTGCGGCGGCTCTATTTCGGCCCCGAAGCCGTTCCCGGCACTAGTGACTCCACCGAAGGGCATCTGATCGCTCCACGGCCCGCACAGGCGGCCAATCGGGGCATCGGGGATGAAAGCAAGGAGCAGAGATGAGCGGATTCCACTGGAGCGATGACCCAGTACTGGTTAGTCGAGACGACGCTCGCAACGAGAATCGCAAGACGCTTACCGACAACGGATTCACCTGTCGGTACACAAGCGCCACCAGCCAGGACCTGTTCGGCATCTGCAACATTTGCCGCGCAGTCATCTGGGTGGGCGACGACGAGTTCAGGGGGGCCGCCGATGATGCGGTTACTCACCGCAGGTGGCACGAGGAGCAGAGATGACTCCCCGTCATTGCCCCTCGTGCATGCGCTGGGGTTACACCGAGACCGTTCCCTCCATCTCGGAGAAGGTCAACGGCCACACCCACATCATCCCCCCCTATGACATCTGCACCCATTGCGGATACAGCTACGGATACCGGGAGGAAGCATCATGAGCGACGAGAAAGACGTAGATGGGGAGCGGCTCGTTATCCGCTACAACACCAAAGCGGACATGAACCGTAGTGAGGTTGCGGAGCAGGCAGTCCGGGCCGCGCTAAAGCTCTACGGCATTGAGTGCCGGAAACCGGTGATCGTGCTGGGCGCGAAGCCAGAACGCATACTCGCTTCTGATGTGCACGAGGTGTTCAGCGATGGCAACGCGGATACCAAAATTGCGCCGGGAACCGTCACGGCCGGCGCGTCATGGGAGTTAGAGAACGACCCTGGCGTTGAGTGGCGCCAGCACCCCGAGTTCCATCAATACGAAGTCAGCGATGACGGTCGCGTGCGGGTGAAAGCAAGGTTGGTCACGCCCCCTGGCGGGAAGAAACAGTATTGGCGACCCGCTCGCGAGATTCGCCTTCATGGCCGTCCGGGTGGGTACCTCGGTACCACCATCACTCCAGCCCCCGGAGCCCCACCGTTTCAGCGGCGCGTGCATGTTCTGGTATGCGAGACGTTCCACGGCCCAAAGCCTGCGCGCGGCATGCATGTCCGCCACTTAAACGGCAATCCACTGGACAACCGCGCCGAAAACCTCGCGTGGGGAACGCCATCGGAGAACTCGCACGACACCGTCAGGCACGGACGAAACAAGGAAGCCAATAAGACCCACTGCAAGTACGGCCATGAGTTCACCCCCGAGAACACCTGCAAGGGGCCAAGGGGTACGCGGGGTTGCCTGGAATGCACCCGTCGTCGATCGCGCGAGGGTGCGCGTCGAAAGCGCGAGGCGCTCCGCCGCGGGAATGGGGCCGCAGCATGAAGTGATTCATGACCAGAGGCGGGTGTCGTGAACCTGAGAATTGGCCGAAAAGTGTTGTCTAGCAGGGCAAATGCGGAAATCTAGGGTAGTATGGTGGACATGAGCGGCGACATTGTGGAGCGTGCGAAAGCCGTACTGGAAGGTGTCACCGAAGGGCCGTGGGAGCTGATCGGCGGCGGCGAGTACGTCACCGGCGTGAGCATCTGCGTCGCGCCCGATGATGGCGGTGTCACTGGTCCAGATGCTGAGTTCATCGCTGCGGCGCGGACTCTCGTCCCGGAGTTGGTCGCCGAAGTCGAACGCCTTCGTGCCGCCCCTCTACCGAATGGAACCCCAACCCTGGAGGACCGGTGATGCACGGACATGACGACAATGAGCCCTGTGGGATGAACTGTCCGGTCGGCGGCGCGGATGGCGCTGTCCGGATCTATCTCAACGACGGCTGCAACCACAGGTACGGCAACGTCTGTCCCGCCTGCGCTGAACTCACCGACGAGGAAGCGGCGGCGATACGGGAGTACGCCCGCTTACTTCGGGAACGGTCCGCTGCTGGCCTACCGAATGGAACCCCAACGTGAGCGGCCCGCCTGTTCATCAGCGCATCGAAACGGTGGAGCAGCTCGACGCCCTACCTCACGGAACCTTGCTTGTGCGCGAGTACACCTCTGCTGCGGGATGGAAACTCAACGAGGTCTGGGAGCGCCACAACAAGGTGTGGCATTGCCTCGCGGCCCCGCTGTCGCCGCCGTCTCGGCATGACGGCATCCCTACGCTGCCCGCCAAGCTCGTGTGGCATCCGTCGTGGCATTCGGCCGAGGGGGTTCTAGATGGTCGCTAAGCACCTAACCGACCCACCGCCGCGCTTCTACGTGAAGCAGGGGCCAGCCGAATGGGGGGCGTTCAAGTACAGCCCGGATGAGCACCCGGATTGGCATATCGGCGATTACGGCACTCGTGATGAGGCTGTGGCTGCATGCAACGAGGTGGATGCAGCAGAGGCCGAACGGTATGGCGTATGGAGGTTCTTCGCGGAATGACCAGTGGGAACCGAGGAGCAGGCATGAGGCGACCGTGGTTCGAGATGAACCCCCTCCCGGCTTCTCGTGAGCCCTTGTCACTGGACCGCCCCTGCGAAGGCTGCTACCGCCCCTCCTGTCCAGGATCTTGCCCCTACGCACCACCTGATTTCGGCACGGAGGAGTCCTGACATGTCTGCTGTACGGCACCTATCCGAGGAAGACGGGAGCGACGGCCGCAAGCCGATGAACCCCAAACACCTCCGCCGCACCCTCTACTGGCTCGCCCTGGACTGGATTCACCTCCGTGACGCCATGCCCAGCCCTATGCGCGGCACAGATAGCGGCAGGCGCAGCAACAGCCGCGTCTACGGGCACCCCGCCGAGTGGGCGTCCGACAAAGCCGCCGAGATCACCGACCTCCTGTCCTCATGGCATGACTTGATGGCTGAGCACCGCAACGAGAAGCCACCCCCGCGTGGGGGTGAGGAACGCCGTCTGGTCGCCGCTTGGCAGTACCTCGAGCCCCGCTGCGAACAACTCGTCGAGATCGTCGACGCCGAGGATTTGAAAGAGCTACCGGACCTGCACTACCGCATCCGCCGCACTTTGGGCGCCACGGTCCCGAAGTACACGCTGCCGATCCCATGCCCGAACGAGGAATGCGAACTTCGCACCCTTGTGCGGGTGCAGGGTGTGGGGCAGGACTTCATCTCCTGCGACTCGTGCGGGTACACGATCAAAGAGGTCCATTATCCGTTGTTGATTCGGATGACGTTGGACGCCTTCATCAACGGAGCAGCAGCGGCATGAAGATCAGCGTCACCTTCAACAGCCGATACTGCGAGACGGACTGCACGTTCTGCAATCGCCGCATCCACACCGCAAGTCTCTGGGCGCCTTCGTGGATCAGTGAACTAGTCGGCAAGGCCAGGTTCGGGCTGCATCGACGCACCCCCACCCATAAGCGGAACCGGCCCACCAACGAGCTGGCACCGGCACTCCAGATCGACCCTGTTGCATTCGCCAAGCGTCAAGCCCAGACACGCACGGTGATAGACGCAGACGAAACGTGAACTGTACTGGTACAGTGGATGCAGGTAGCACACGTATGCCTACCCCATCCCAACGAACCCCGACCGGTAACCGGTACGGGGTTCTTTCGCGTGGAGGTCAGCAAGTGGCAGGAGCAGCTGTGCTCACACCCGAGGGCATCGACTCACAGATCACCGCCTCCGAGGCGGCCCAACTCTGCGGTGTTGCCTTGTGCACCATCACGAAATGGGTTCGTGAGGAACGCATCACCCCCGTCGGCATGAACCGGCAGGGCCGCAAGCTGTACCGCCTGCTCGATGTGGCGAAGGCTGAACGCGCCACGCGTGATCGCGCACGAAGATGACCACCTTCTCCGCACCAACCCCACTTGACGTTCAGATCACCACCGCCCTCGCGAAGCTTCGGGACGCCCGCTACGACTCCGACCCCCAAGCCATCTACGTCATCACTAGACGTTTGGATGAAATGCTGGAACGCGTCGCCTACCGACCCTTGGAGTTGATCGACCCTCTCCTTCATGAGCGGTTGACGGTCCGGTGAGTTTCCTACCCCCTGATCCTGATAAGAAGGATTGGGAGATGTTGGGGTTCGAGGTGGTGTTCTACGTGATGCTTGCGGTGGTCATCGTGGCCGTGGCGGTGGCCTAGCGTCTCCCACCCGCCGCGATAGCGACGATGATCCACACGATGCTCCACGCCCCACACGTCAACAACGTCATGATCAGGTGGAAGGCGTGGTTCACCGGCTTCGGTGCGATCACCGTCGGCCCGTACACCACCGGCGGGGCTTGAGTGGCAGGCGCTGGGGCGATGTGTTCGGTCCACGCAGTCCCGTCGAAGTACCGCTGCGACGGCCCCCCGTGCGGGTCCGGATACCAACCAGGTTGAGACATCCACCCAGTGTGAAGTAAACGCCGCCAACAGCCAATAGAAGGAGCTCCACAATGGCCACCAAAAAGGACGCCAAGAAGGCCACCGAGGTCACCGTGCCGGTGAGTGTGCCCGCCGTCAAAGGTGTGAACCTCAACGACATCTACCGCGCGGCCCTCACGCACGCCCGTGACCAGATTCCCCTCACCGCTGTTGTGGAGTACGAGGTCGTCGACACCGCCAAGGAGAAGGACGCCCGCGTCTACAACGTGCGCATCTCCTGGAATGACGTGAACGACACCGACGAGGACGCCGTGGCCCGCACGATCGACTCCCTCGCTGTGCCCACCGCGATCCCGGCGCAGGACACCGCGCTCTCCTGATGCCCACTGCGCCGGACACCTTCCTCGTCACCTGTGGTGGCATAGGGGCCATCGGAGTTGATTACGTCGATGTCGGCGTAGAACCCGATGAGGATGTTGTCTACGCGTTTGTGCATTTCCGCCCCCGCATCCCCAAGGGGGAAGTCATTTGGGCGCCCGGTCTCACGCCGCCCCGAGGGGTTCAGCTCGATCCCATTCGGGCGCGCTTCTCACCCGAGGATGGGAAACTCCGAACCCTCGTCGCCGCACCGGTGAATGAGAAGCAGACCATCACCGCCACCGGTGACCCGTTCACTCTCGCGTTCGAGGGGCAGGCAACGGTCAGCATCCCCGCGAACGCCACCCCCGCGGTGGTACGCACCGCCCTGCAGAACCTCCCCAACATCGGGACAGGGAACATCCAAGTCACCGGAAACAACGGCGGCCCCTGGACCGCCCACTTCACCGGAACCCTCGGCGGGATGAACGTCCCCCAACTCACCGCCACCGGCGCCACAGTCACCACCCACACCCAAGGCGCATCGAACGAAGGGGTACGACTGGTCGCCAACACCGACCTCCTCGCCCTCGACCACCTCATCTACGACATCGACTTCGACGTGCCCAACAGCGACCGCACCGTCCGAGGCTTCGCGATCCTCGCCCCCACGGAAGCCAACGAGACGATCGCCCTCGAAACCGTTGACCGCCTTCCGCACCGCAGCTTCCTAGGGATCTGACATGACACAGGCCATCCCACCCGCCGCGCAACCCTTGGCCAGTGTGCTCGCCCTCTTCAGCGAATGGCTCGAGACCAACAACGACGGCCAAACACACGACGAACTCGCCGCCGAGTTCCTCAAGCAGAACCTGCAGTAGCCACTACCAAACCCGCAGCTCTCCACTAGAATCACGAGGGTGAGCCGCTTCGCCACCCAACACCCGATCCTCCTCGTCGTGGGAGTGATCCTGGGATGCGCTTCACTGATCGCGTTCTGGCCCATCTTCCTCGGACTCGCCCTCGTCGCCGCCCTCGCCGGCCTGCTGTACAAGGTGTCCACGGAGTACGACAAGAACAGCCTCGACGCTGCCCGCCGCCGCCGCACCCTCGCCGCGCACGCGGACTACGAACACCACGCTCTCGCATACGGCGACCCGCGAGGCATCTACGGGCAGTACCCGCCGGCGGTGTGACATGAGCATGGCGAATCAGATCGGGTTGGGCGCATGCCTGGCGTTGATGCCGTACGCAGCCTGGTGCCTCACACGACCAGCGCTCGACCACATCGCCCGCCTACTGCGCCCCGGATCGGATTCACGGCCGGTGCACCTGCAGGCCACCATGGCCCGCGTCCACCTGCACGGCATCCCCGACGCATAACCGCAGGTCAGAGGCCCCTTTCGCCCGACCGAACCACCCATAAGGGTGGGGGAGGCACCCTTAAGGGGGGTCCAACAGCGCGCCTCGCCGCATAGGCGGGTGTGTGTGTCACCCGGGGATGGGGGTTGAGGTGCCGTTCGCTTCGACCACGATCCGGGATCGTCGCCGCGCTGAGGTTCGGACGCGTGATGGTGACGCCCCGTGTGCCTTGCAGATCACAGCGGATTGTCAGGCTGTTGGCGGGGAGATCGATTACGACGCCCGCCCGCCGCACCCGCGTTCGTTCGAGGTTGACCACGTGGTGTCCTCGGATGAGGCGCAGCGGATGGGTTGGTCGCCAGTCGACGCTGACTCCTTGGATAACTGCCAGGGCGTGTGCCGGCAGTGCAATCGCGAGAAGTCTGATGGCGGTCGGCAGTTGGCGCCGATCCGCCCCACGTATGTGAACCCACGCTTTATCTGAGCTTGCGCCTACTCCGTGGCGCATTACGCCTACGTCGGGCGGTAACCGACGGTCTTAGGAGGATGGCCGATGGCCAAGTATGTGACGTTGAACGAAGCGATGGACGCCAAGGATGAACTTGGTGAAGCTGAGCTTCGGTACAAGCTTTTGGCCGAGGTGTTCGAAAGCGAACCGAAGCTGCGGTCTCAGTTGAATCCCGCCATTGTGGCGGCGAAGGCTGAGATCAACCAGTTACGGGCACTCGCCACCGAGGGGGATGACGAGACGTCGGATGACGACTCCGGCGACGTGGTTCCGTTCGATGCCAGCCGCTTCCGCAAGTCGAGCTAACCCTGCGCCTCTGGTCGATATTGCTCGGCACTGTTTCATCCCAGATGACATAGCCGGGACGCGCTACAAGAAGCTGATTAAGAATCAACTGCCCGGCATGGGCGTAGTGCTCGACCGGTGGCAGGAAGACATCTGGTACGCCGCCCTCGGAGTGCGAGAGGACGGCTCGCTCGCATGCGACGTCATGGGTGTCACCCTGTCGATCAGCCGGCAGGCTGGGAAGACGTGGGGCATCATGGTTGGCCTCATCGCGATCTGCTTGTCGCGGCCGGGGACCTTGGTGGTCTGGTCGTCGCACCACGATAGGACCTCGTCGGAGACGTTGACGAAGATCGCCGGCATTGTGGAGAAGCCCACGATCCGCCCGAAGATGCGCGCCCAATACCCAGTGGTGCAAGCCGACGACGGCCGCGGTGTTCACTTCGCGAACGGGTCGCGAATCTTATTCGGCGCCCGCTCTTCCGGGTTTGGTCGCGGCTTCGCCGAGGTCGATATCGAGGTCTACGACGAATGTCAGAACCTCAAAGAGTCGGCTTTGACGGACATGCTCGCAGCGATGAACGTTTCAGACCTCGGGCTGGCGTTCTTCATGGGAACCCCGCCCCGGCCGCAGGAAGTCGCGCTCGGTGTCCATGATGCGTTCAAGCGCCGCCGAGACAAGGCGCTCGAGCCGAAGAAGCGCCGCCCCTTCAAGGGTGTGTATGTGGAGTTCTCCCCAGAGTCACCCGAAAGCGTGGTGGCCGACATCGACGCTCCCGGGTTTTGGGAGAAGTTGTCGGAGGCGAACCCGTCCTTCGGTTTCCGCGTTGGGAAATCCGCGATTGAGCGGCTCGTGGAGAACATGTCCCCAGAGGATGTGCTGCGCGAAGTCTTCGGCATCTGGGACAAGACCAACGAGAGCCTCTCGGTCGTCCCGAAAGACCACTGGAACACCCTCGCCGCCTACCCGGACGAACTTCCCGAGGTGGCGGCCTACGGGATCAACGCGACCTGTTCGGGGTGGTTCTGGATCACTGCATGCTGGCGCGAAGAGGAATACGCGCACGTCGAAATCGCACTAGGTACCCAATCGGAGGTGGAGGCGATGAATTTCCTGTCCCGCCACGCCACGAAGCGGACGCCTATCAAGTTCGACTCAACAGGTGCGGCGAAAGCGTTGGGCGAGAAGCTCAAGCAGAACTATTTCAACGCCTCGGCGTACACGCAGAATGAGTCCGGTGCCGGTAACGCGTTGTGGCTGAACCTCGCAGAGCAAGGCCGGTTGTCTCATGGCGGTCAAGCGGAGCTTGACAATGCTGTGCGGGGGTCGCGCCGCCAGGACCGCTCGTCGGGGGGGTGGATGCTTGTCCCGCGGTCTGATTCGTTTGACATTGGGCCTGCGGTTGCGATGTCTGCTGCGGTGTATGCGGCGATGACGACACGGCCGTCGGGGGGTTCTCGAGCGGTGTCTCGGCGTGGGCGTAACGGGGCTGTCGCTAGATGAGCATTCCTAGCCTGCCCGCTGCGAAGACGGTCCGGCTGCCCAGGGTGTCGAGCGATGAGAACGCCCTCATTAACGGGCTTCTCGCCGAGATCGACAACCGGCGCATGACGAACCTGCTGCGCACCTCGTACTACGAGAACAAGCGCACAATCCGCTACGTCGGAACGCTTATTCCGCCGCAGTACTTCAACCTCGGACTTGTGCTCGGATGGACGGGCAAGGCGGTCGACGCGCTCGCTCGCCGCTGCAACCTCCAAGGCTTTGTGTGGCCGGACGGTGATCTCGCAAGTATCGGCGGGGTCGATGTGTGGGACGACAACCACCTGGCGTCTGAGGTGGACGCCGCAATCGTGGTTGCGATGCAGCACGGCCCTGCGTTCCTCATCAACACTGTGGGCGACGAGGGCGAGCCTGATGCCCTCATCCACGTCAAGGACGCCACCGAGGCGACTGGGGTGTGGAATCGCCGCCGCCGCCATCTCGACAACTTGCTGTCGGTGATCGACAAGGATAAAGACGGCCAAATCCTAACCTTGGCGCTGTATCTCAACAATGAGACCATCACCGCTCAGCGCGACAAAGCGACCCTGAAGTGGCAGGTTGAGCGCGACGAGCACGTGTACGGGGTGCCCGCGGAGGTGCTGCCATACAAGCCGGCGCCGAAGCGCCCATTCGGGCGGTCGCGAATCACGCAGCCGATGATGGGGCTACAGGATGCCGCCACACGCGAGCTGGCCCGCCGTGAAGGCCACATGGATGTGTTCTCCTACCCGGAGTTCTGGCTGCTGGGCGCCGATGAGTCGTCGCTGATGAATGGCGACGGTACGCGGATGTCGGTGTGGGAAGCTCGGATGGGCCGCATTAAGGGTCTACCGGACGATAAGGACGCCGCCCCGCAGTTGGCTCGAGCGGATGTGAAGCAGTTCCCCGCGGCCAGCCCGGATTCGCACTGGTCGGACATCAACGGGTTGGCGAAACTGTTCGCCCGTGAGGCGTCCCTGCCGGATACGGCGGTGGCGATCTCGGGGCTATCGAACCCCACGTCTGCGGAGTCGTACGACGCGTCGCAGTACGAACTGATCGCCGAAGCTGAGGGTGCGGTCGATGACTTCACCCCCGCGTTGCGGAAATCGTATGTGCGGGCCTTGGCGATGCTGAACAAGGTTGCGATCCATGAGATCCCGGCCGAGTGGAAGTCGATAGATGCGCAGTGGCGCGATCCCCGCTACCTATCCCGTTCCGCAGCGGCCGATGCGGGACAGAAGCAACTCGCCGCAGCGCCGGAGCTTAATGGGACCGATGTGGGCTATGAGCTACTGGGCCTTTCGGCCCAGCAGGTGAAGCGCGCCGTCGCGGGAGTCAACCGCAACCAAGGTCGCGCAACTCTGCAATCGCTGGTTCGGCGGGGGGTAACCAATGACGGCACCAGCGCCAACACTGACACTCAGTAGCGGACTGCAAGAAGTCACCACTTTAGCTCTGGCCGAACTGGCCGAACTGTGGGAACAGCCCGCCGAGATCCTCACTGTTGCCCTGACCGAGGTGCTGCCGGCCGCCGTCGACACCTATGCGACCGCGACAGCCTCGTTTGCGGCCGACCTGTACGACCTGCTGCGCGACACCAACGAGGTACCAGGCAACTTCCGCGCAATCATCCCCGAGATGGACCTCGGCGCGAATGCATTGGTGGGTTGGGCGTCTGAGCCGCTACGCCGACCCGAACCTGATGTTGAGGCGGCGCGGTCCCGTGCCGAGGGTGGGCTGCAGAAGCGGATGGCCAACGCGGCGAATCTGACCACCACAACCTCAGCGGCCGAAGATCCACAAGCACGTGGATGGATGCGCCGCACCCGCCCCGGTGCGTGCGATTTCTGCCGCATGGTCGCTTCGCGTGGCGGGGTGTTCACGAAGGCATCGGCAACATTCGCTTGCCACGAAAACTGCTACTGCGAAGCCGTTCCAGCGTGGGGTGGTAAAGCGCTCCCGGTCGGGCCGTACAAACCCTCAGACCGGCCACAGACCGATGCGGACAGAGCCCGTGTCCGGCGCTGGATCAAAGAAAACCTCGAGTAACAGCAATTCACAGACTTCCCGTCGCGCCATGACGGGTTACGCCCACGTCCGGCGGTCAACGGACGGCCCAAGGAGATAACAGTTCAATGCCCGAAGCAGCAGAAGACACGGCAGAAGGCCAGGGCGGCAACAACAGCGGAGATACGCCCGCCGCTGACGAGTTCAAGCCGATCACCTCCCAACAGGAATTCGACACGGCGTTGAAGGCACGCCTGGACCGGGAAAAGGCCAAATACAAGGACTATCCCGACCTCAAGGCGAAGGCCGCCAAGCTCGATGAGATCGAGCAGGCCAACCTTTCTGAACTCGAGAAGGCCAACAGTCGCATCACGGCTGCCGAATCCGAGCGAGACACCGCCAAGGCGGAAGCCCTCCGGCTGCGTATCGCTGTCACACACGGCATCTCGCTCGAAGATGCCGACCTGTTTCTCACTGGAACCACCGAAGAGACCCTCACCGCACAAGCGAAGAGACTCGCCGACCGCGCGGCCGAGCAGGCGAATGCCGAGGCGGAGCGCAAGAAGAAACACCCGACCGTGCCCAGGGAGGGCACGTCGACAACTACCGGAACAACCACAGAAGAGGACGACCGCGAATTCGCGCGGACCTTCTTCGGTGGGGGTTCTTAACCCGAAAGGAAATAGCACGATGGCCGCACTTGCAACCGGCTCCTTCTCGCTGCCCAAGCACATGGTGCCCGGGGTGTGGCAGAAGGCGCAGGGTCAGTCCGTTCTGGCCCGCCTGTCCGCCGCCGACCCCCAGGAGTTCGGCGAACATCAGTACATGACGCTCACCGCGCCGCCTCGCGGCGAGGTCGTGGGTGAAGGCGCCCAGAAGAACGAGTCGACCGCGACTTTCGCTCCCGTCACTGCGATCCCGCGCAAGGTGCAGGTCACCCAGCGGTTCAATCAGGAAGTCATGTGGGCTGACGAGTCTCGTCAGCTCGGTGTCCTGCAGACGATGAGGGATCTGTCCGGTGTCGCGCTCGGTCGCGCTCTCGACCTGATCGCCATTCATGGGATCAACCCCCGCACGGGTGCCGCACTGTCCGGATCGCCGGCCAAGATCACCGACACCACCAACGTTGTGGAGTTGACCACGAGCACACTGGCCACGCCCGATCTAGCCATTGAGGCTGCTGTCGGGCTGGTGCTTGAGGACAGCCTGGCTCCTGATGGGATCGCGCTCGACAACAGCTACGCGTTCAAGTTGGCGACGCAGCGCGACTCGCAGGGTCGCAAGCTGTATCCGGAGTTGGGTTTCGGCGCGAATGCGACCGCGTTCTCCGGGCTGAATGCGGCGGTGTCCGACACGGTGCGTGGCGGCCCTGAGGCTGTGACCCCCACGACTGGCGCTTACGCGACCACCAACCCGAACGTGAAGGCCATCGTCGGCGACTTCTCGGCGTTCCGGTGGGGTGTCCAGGTGAACATCCCGCTCGAGCTGATCGAGTTCGGTGACCCCGACGGTCTCGGTGACCTGAAGCGTCAGAACCAGATCGCGATCCGCGCTGAGGTGGTGTACGGCATCGGCATCATGTCGCTGGATGCCTTCGCGCAGGTTAAAGACGGCACCGCGAACTCCTAAGCAAGGGCAGGAGATAAGTCATGGCTGAAAAGAAGGTCGAGACCGTCACTTTGATCGCACCGAACGGTCAGACGGTTTCCGTCGCTGAGTACAAGAAGGCCGAACGTATCGCTGCTGGCTATCGACTGCCGGAGAAGCGTACGGCGACCAAGTCGAGCGCCAATAAGTGACGGGGGTGGCGTGACCCGTGGCCGAGATCATTGCGTCCGATGACCTGCCTGCCGATGTTGCGTCGAACGCGATGGCCGCAGTGTGGGTCAACGGTGCGAATGCTCGAGCGTCACGGGTCGCGCCATGCCTCGCCGCAGATGGCGTCACCGAGGACCAGTTGGCCGAGGCGAAACTCATCCTGATCGGCGCCGTTATCCGCTGGTCGCAGGCCGGGTCGGGTGCCCTGCAGTCGCAGACCGCGGGGATTTACGGGATCACGTTCGATACCCGCCAAAGGGGTGGGTTCAACCTGTGGCCCAGCGAAATCACTCAACTGCAGGACATCTGCAAGAGCGGGGCGGAGTCGAAGGCGTTCTCCGTGGATACGGTGCCGACCAGCGGTGGCCACTCGCCGATTTGTTCTCTCTACTTCGGCGGTACGTCCTGTTCGTGCGGCGCGGACATCGCTGGTCAGCCGATCTACGAGCAGCAGGGCCTTTGATGCACGCGCGCTGGACCATTCAGCACGCCTCCTATCAACCGGCGGGTGAAGATCCTGACGGCTACACGGTGCCGGAGAGTTTCGCCGACCCGGTAGAGCGTCTGGTGTACCTCATTCAGCCTCAGAGGTCTGAGGTGCCAGTGGGGAATGATGACCTGTCGTTGCGCGTCATCAACTCGCTGGTGATAGGTGTTCCCGACGTGACTCTGTACAAGCCGGGGGATCGGATCGCACTTCCCGGCGGGGACATCAACGATGATGAGTCCGCCTACCGGGTTTCTGAGGATGTGCAGAACATGTCCTTCGGGCCGTGGGATTTCAAACCCTCTGCGGATGCGACAGCTTTCGGAGCGATAGTGGTGGAGCGGGTAAGTGGCTAGGGCTCGCTGGAACACCGACGGCCTGCGACACGTCAAGGCGTACTCAAACACTGAGGATTGGGACGAGTTGCGCAAACTCCCCCAGTTGGTGGCGTACCTCGAGTCCAAAGGCGAGACGTGGGAAACCGACCTCAACACTGAGTTGAACGCAGCTCAGCGCGCGCGTAAGCAACCCGTCGAAGACGGCTACGCGCACCACGTGGTCATCGGTGAGACTCGCGCACGATTGCACATGGTTCCGTTCACCGCGCGGGCACAGGCTCACGAAGCTACTCATCAGAGCATCTTGAAGCAGATGAAAGTGGGCGACGTGGAGAAGGCGCAGGGAGTTCCCGAAGCGTTGGCGGAACGCTCCAATGAATCGCGGGAACGCAGGGCAGCGCTCATGGCTCACGTGAGGGCATTCACCAATGCCTGAGGTTCTCCTCGCCCCGTCGGCGCGAGACCTGACCCGGACCTACATGATCGCCGAACTTGAGGCGCGGGGCTTCGCAGGATCGTCATGGACGACGACTGTGCCCGCGAACCGGCCGACCAGGTTCTTCACCATTGAGGAACTCAACGCCCGCGACGAGTTCGGAGTCCTGGCGGAATCTCAGCTTCTCCAAATCAGGATCTACGACGCCGACCAGAAGCGCGCAGCCACCACCGCGCGGATGATCAAGGCGTTGTGGAAAGTGATGCCCGCCAACGGAGAAGTGCAGAACGTCGACATCGCGGGAGGCCCCACATATCAAGTCGACCCTGATGTTCCGAACCTGACCCGATACCTGATCACCGGGTGGGTCACCGTCATGACCAGCCCCGAGTAACTCCACACACCGTCGTCAACCCCCCTCCGCCTGGTGGGGGGTTTCTTTATGGAAGGAACCAGAAATGGCATTCACCGGGAACGTGCAGAACGTCATTCTGCCCTCACCGAAGAACCTCCCCGCCATCGGCGGCCTCTACGCCGGCCCCGTGGGCGTCACCCTCCCCACCCAGTTGACCAACGTTGCGAACACGATGAAGAACCTCGGATTCATCAGCGACGCTGGCATCAACGAAACCGAAGACCGACCCACCACCCCGTACTACGCGTGGGGCGGTGACCTGGCCGCGGAGTCGCAGGACAGCTTCCGACTGTCGATCCAGTTCACCCTGTGGGAGTTCCTCAACCCCGAGGTGGCGAAGGTGTCCTACGGCGACAACAACGTCACCGTCACCGCGGCTGACGCCACGCACGGCACCCGGTTGAGCATCGCGCAGACCGCCGACGTGTTTGAGATGAAGTCGTGGTGCTGGGATGCGTTCGCCCCCGGCGGCAAGCGGATCCAGAAGTGGTTCCCGCTGGGGCAGGTGAAGAACAAGGACTCGCAGCCCACGAATCACCGCGAGATCCTCGCCCACACCCTCACTGTGGTGTTCTTCCCGGACACTGCGGGGAAGTACTCGTACACGCTGACCGATGACGGCGTGGTGGACGCCTCGTGACCATGGTTGCTGAACCGAAGAAGAAGGCCAAGAAGGCTGAACCGCTCGACTACGACGGGCCGGTCATGGTCGTCGACACCAGCGTCGGTGAAGAGGATGTCGAGGTGGCGGATAAGCCTGAGTCGAAGAAGCCGAAGCCGGGGGAGCCTGATTTCGACTGGTCGGCCGATTACCCGGGCGAGCAGGTGTTCGTCTACACCAAGCCGAATTCCGAAGTGACCGTGGGGTTGGCGGCGATCTCGAAGAAGCGGCAGCCCTCCATCGGGTTCATGCGGGAATCGCGCCGCAAGCCCGAGTTTGAGCAGGTGCTCGACATGCTCGAGTTGGTCGCTTCAGACAACGCTCTCGCGGTGGTGGATTCCTGGACCGCCGAAGAGTTGCTGTTGATGTGGAATGAGCGAACGGAGTGGAATCAAACCCACGCGGGGGAATAGGGGCGCTCTACAGCATCCTGATCAAGTTCTGGGGTGCTGTCGAGCGCGACCTCATCTGCGCGGGACTCCGCTTCACTGACGTTGACACCGAACGGTTCACGTTCGAAGAGTTCACGTCGTTTGTGCTGAATTCCCCGCCCGGGACAGCGGTCTACCACCGGGTTACTAGTGGATACGGGGTTGGGGACCGGCTGTTGGCGAAGATCCTTGATGCCGGCCACGACCTGCTGTGGGCGAAAACCAAGGATGCCCACCAAAATCCGCCGCGGAATCGACCTGAGCGGACATGGATCCCGGGCATGGAGAAAGCGGCTCAGACTGAGCCGAAGCAAGACGAGATGACGGTGGGCCGCTACCTCGAGCTGGTGGCTCAGAACGAAGACGCAGCGTGAAAGAAGGGAGGTTCCGATGGCATCTATCGCCGACGTGTACGTGACAGTGCTGCCGGAGACCTCCCAAATTGCTGGCGGAGTCAAGCGGGCTTTGCGGGAGATCGACACCGAAGTAGCGCAGGCTGCGCGCAGGTGGCGCAAAGAGATCGAGACTGGCATGGGGAAGCCCAATGTCGACGCCGACACCCGCCCCGCTGAACGCAAAGTCAACGAGTTCACACGCAAGACGAACGCCACCCGCGCCACCGTGAAGGTGGATGTCGACCAGGACAGCATGAATGCTGCCGCCGCGTCGATCCGGGCGCTCGGCACCAACCTCACCGCTGTCGCGGCCGGGGTGGGTGTGATTCTGTCGCCCACGGCCATAGCGGGCACGGTCGGTGCCATCACGGAACTGTCCGGTGCTATCGGCCTGCTGCCCGCTGTGGCAGGTGGGGCGGGGTTGGCGATCGGTTCCCTCAAGCTGGCGGTTTCCGGGTTCGGTGACGCGATCAAAGAGGTCCGCGATACCGAGAAGTTCAACGAGTCGGTCAAGCAGCTTGCCCCGAATGCGCAGGAAGCCGCTCGAGCGATTCAAGGGTTGCTGCCATCGCTGGACACCTTGAAGTTCACTGTGCAGGACGCGTTCTTCAGTGGGTTCGGGCAGCAGATACAAGCGCTCTCTTCGCAGTATCTGCCGATGTTTCAGACCGTGATGTCTCAGATCGCGGCTTCAGCGAACCAGTCGTTGACCACAGTGTCTTCACTGCTCCAAACCCCCGCCATGCAAGGCGATATCGGGCAGATCACGTCGAATACCGCCTCCGCGTTCGACACCCTTAGTCAAGCGCTCGCCCCTATGGTGCAGGCATTCACTGACATCGGTTTGGTGGGTTCAGGGTTCTTGCCGCAACTGGCGGGTGCCGCTCAGCAGGCAGCCGTGTCGTTCTCGGAGTTCATCTCCGAGGCTCGCGCCACGGGTGATCTGCAGGAGTGGATTCAAAGCGGCCTCGACGCGATGAAACAACTCGGCGGCATCGTAAAAGAGGTCGGCGGCATCCTGGCGTCATTCGTGACGGCAGCCCCTGAGGGTGGCGGCTTGCTGGGGACGCTACAGCACCTTTTGGGTATCGCTAACGATTTCCTCAACTCGCCCGCCGGTCAGGGCGCGCTGAGCACGTGGATGACGACCGTTCAGCAGACGATGATTGCGCTGACCCCCGCGGTCGCCTCACTGTTGAACGCGTTGGCGCCGCTCGCCAGCCTGATCGGGCAGACGCTAGGCGGGGTCATTCAAGCTATCGCACCGGCGCTCACGATGTGGTTCACGGCGATGCAGCCGGTCATTCAGCAGTTGTCGACTGCGCTGCTGCCGATCGTCCAGCAGATCACGCCCGTGCTGGGGCAGTTGGCGATGGTCATGGCCAACGGCATGGTGCAGGGGATTCAAACAATCCTGCCGTCTTTGGTGCCGTTCGTTCAGCAGATGGGTCAACTGCTGATAGCGGTGACTCCACTGCTGCCGCAGATCATGCAGCTCGCCATCTCGGCGTTGCCGATGGTGCAGCAGGCGATGGCTCTCATCCTGCCCCCGATGACGACGTGGATGTCTATGTTGACCAATCTGGCCAACCTGATCATCCCTCCGCTTACCGGTGCGATACAGACGATGTCGACGGTTTGGCAGACCGCTTTCGGTGCCATCCATACGGCGGTGTCCACGGCGTGGACGATCATGCAGCCGGTGTTCGATGCCATCAAGTCGGCGATCGACACCCTCATGGGTCCGCTAGACGAGATCATTGGCCTTGCTAGTCGACTGCCTGGTGTTCAGGCCGCGATCGGCACGATTCAAGGTGTTGCGGGCGCCATGACCACCCCCGGTACTGTGCCGGGATTGCCTAGCGTGGCGCCGTCGGCTGTGGGGCAGTACGGGGGGGCGAACGCCTCCCGCGAGCGGCGCGGCCTGGCCCCTGTCGCCCCGTCCGTGGGTGTGCCTTTGACGACCCTCCCCGTGCCCCCGGTGTCGACGTATGTTGCGCCGCCGATCACCTCTGGTGGTAGTTCGGGGTCGTCGTCCTCGTCGCGGCAGGTTCCTGATTGGGATGCCATCGCGCAGGCCGAATCCGGCGGCAACTGGGCGATTAACAGCGGTAACGGTTATTTCGGTGGTCTGCAATTCACTCAGTCCTCGTGGGAGGCTGCGGGTGGCCTGAAGTACGCCGAGCGGGCCGACCTCGCCACACGTGAAGCCCAGATCAAAGTCGCTGAGGAGTTGTTGCGGCAGCAGGGGCCAGGGGCTTGGCCGAACACGTTCAAGTACAAGTCATCCTCGAAGGGTGGTGGCTACTCGGTTGGTTCCGAGGTGGCCGGTTCTGGTGGTGTGCTCACCGAGGAGATGGTGAAGAACATCGCCGCCGACTTCGGGCTGCAGGTCACCTCCGAGGATCGCCCGGGTGATGACGGCTATCACGGCAAGGGGATGGCTCTCGACATCTCCAACGGCAGCGGAAACACCCCGGAGATGCGGGCGTTCGCCGAATACATGTCGGCGAACTACGGAACATCCCTCAAGGAGCTGATCTACGACGAGCCCGGCTGGACGGGCAACATCAAGAACGGCCAGAACACAGGCGCTTTCGGCAACGTCTACACGATGGCCCAGGCGGGCAACCACCAAAACCACGTTCACGTCGCTGCCGACTGGGGTAACGCCACAATCCCCGCAGGCACCAGTGGGCTCACATCCACATACCCGGGCAGCAGCTACACCTACGACCCCTTGGGGTCCACCTACGGAACAACGGGCAGTAAGCAGCTCCGTGACGCCGAGCAGAAGGTGGCCGACAAAGAAGGCGCGATTAGGGACGCCGAACTGGCTTTGCGTGACCTGCCCGGCGACGCCACGCAGCGGCAGCGTGAAGCCAAGGAACGCGCCCTAGCGAAGGCGAAGCGTGAACATGCCGACGCGTTGGAGGATCTGGCTGCGGCGCAGCAGAAGTACAACGAGAAGGCCGCCGAAGAACCTTCATTGAAGGGTGGTAGCTCCAGTTTCAAACAGCTCGGGCAGGACTTGATGTCGGGCATGTTCGAAATTTTCGGCCTCGGCGATCTTTTCAAGGATCCCACCCAGTTCGGGCTGTTCAAACTGTTCAAGGGTGTCATGGGGTTGAGCTTCAGTGACTCCGGCAGTGAAGGTGGCGGTCTGTTTCCCGGCGGCGCCGGGGGCGGAGGGCTGTCCAGCCTCCTGTCGACGATTCCGCAGGCGTTCGGCGCGCTCAATACCGCCGAGGACCACAACGCCCCAGCACCGTTCATGCCGTCCATGCCCGAAGCTGGCGGTGGGGGTGTGGTTCTACCCGGGAATATGATGGCCTCGCCATTCAGCCCGACAGGCGCCAACAGCGCTCCAGGCCCGGGGAATTCGCCGGTTCAGGATAACCGGGTTGATCTGCGCGGCGCCCAGTTCGGCTACTCGCAAACCCAGGTTCAGGACCAGATCCGCAACACCCACCTCTCGCAGGCGCGTGTCCCGCTCATGACCCTCCCGAGTGGATCCTGATGCCACCTAAGCTGCTCAACAAAGCCGAGCAGGCGATGTTCCAGAATTGGGATTCCGCCTGCGCCGCCCTTCACATCCCCCAGCAGGGCCAAGCAACCCGCTGGGTTCTCCTCGGGGCTACGGGCATCCTGTGGGAGCTGGAGGGCCGCCACCGTGGCCGTCAGGGTGCCCGCATGGGCCAGTTGATCGACGGCGCCCACCACCTCCCGTTTGAGCACCTCATCACCGAGGGGGCTTACCAGGTGGGCGCCACCTACGAGCGGTCCAACATCAACAAGCGCATCATCAGCTTTCCCGTCATCCTCGGCGGCCCGAAGTACTCGGCGCACGCTTACCGGATGATCGAAACGAACTTCTGGGATTCCCTGCCCCACGACAAACCGTTCTGGCTGGGATGCCACACCATGTTCGGTGGGTGGCGGTGGATTGAGGTTCGTCTCGCCGAGGTTGTGAAGACCCCGATGAAGATCGACTCGGTTGCCTTCCAGAACAACACCATGCAGTGGGAGATCAAACTTCTCGCCTGCAAGCCTTGGTACGCCAAGCGGATGCTGATCGAGAGGTGGACGGCCCACCCCGAGACTGTTGCGGCGCGCGGATTCGACGAAGAAACCATATCCATTGCCAACCGCGGTGATATGCCGGCCCGGTTCCTCGCGATGTACACCGGGCCGGGGCGGGCCTGGATTCAGGACGGCATCACCTCCCGCATGGTGGAGCTGCCCCTCCTGACATCGAAGGACGGGTACGCCCTTGTCGACAGCAATGAGGGGGCGCGCACCCTCACCGGGGCCACCGACCCGGTGGACAACATCTTCTACGACTGGATCCGCGGCTCCCGCATCCTCGACTTCTTCCTCCATGACATCGCCGCCCTGGGGGTTCCGGTGTGGCGGCGCAAGTATGTCCGGTTCACCAGCGATATCCCGCCGCGCACCGTCGCCAACATCAAAGTCCGTCACGACACCGCGGGGGGTCAGGTCATTCTGATGATGCCGCAAAGGTTCACCAGGCCGGTATGACCTCACCCTTGGATGCCCTCTACACCGGTGTGGAAGGGCTTATTCAGCCACCCCTGGAGTTCACTCGCCACCTGGCGGGGGCGCTGCAGTCCCATGTGATTGGGGCGCTCGATAAGCCGCTTCCGCAGCAGGATCCTCTGTCGGCGTACCGGTATCTGAATGCGCGCCGGCAGACGCTGGTGGATTCAGTGAAGCAGCGTCCACTGATCCGGATGCAGGACAAAAACTACAAGCAGCTCGCCACCCTGGGTGGGGAGATGTCCTGCGTCACCGAAGAGGTGGCCGCCGATTCCGGTGAAGCCGTTGTGGTGTTGCGGGGTGGGGATTATCTCGGTGACTTCGTCCGCAACGCCGTCCGCATTGAGGAGGATCTCCACCTGAGCGTGGATCCCATCCCTTCCAAGCCGTCGTGGAAGACGCGGTGGGGCGGGAAGATCACCACGATCAACGTCAAGCGTGACTCTTCCGGTGTGCACACCGTGGAGTTGGTGGCGACATCCAACCGACAGCATTTGAAGCACATCCTGATCGGCAGCACACCGCTGCTGCCGCCGGAGGTGCAGCCCATCAAAATGTGGATGCTGCCCGCCAACATCCGCACTGGCTGCTTCATCACCCTGTTCATCAACCTGCTGCGGTTGTTCAACCCGATCGCCAGCATCCCCACCAACATCGCCAACCCCGGCGGCTGGATCTCCCCCTTGGGGCCGGATGCGCTGCTAAATCTCTCACCATTGCAGTGGCCGATCCAGCCGCAGTTCGTCAACCCTCTTCTGGATCAGTCGCGAACCTCGTTGATCGCGGCGGCGTGGAACACCTTCCATGACGCCACCATCGACCCGTTGAAGGACGCTGGCTGCACAGCACGGGTGTACACCTACTTCACCGATGATGTCGACAACCCCCACCCGGAGTTGGAAAAAGCGGTGGGGAAGGAGTTGGCGAACCTCGCCCGACCGCAACGAAATTGCCTGATTGCCGCCTTCGAGGACCACTCCGGTTATGAAGGCCCCACCGGCACCTTCGCGGACGGCATCATCAACTTCTTCGCCACCACCCTCGACGATCTGATCACCACCACCGTCTTCCCTGTGGACGCCGATGACGATGGGGAGGTCGACCCGGTGTTCCGGAAGCTGTTCATGGTGGCGCCGAAGCCGCCGTGGGCTGTGTACCGGGACGGTCAGCATTCGGGGATTATCGAATCGGGCTATCACCAGCACAAAGGCCCAGTTAAGACGGCGATGATATATGGGAAGAGCCCGCGGATCGTTAACGATTTGCAGACCTTCTTTATCCGCTATGGGATTTCCCAGATCGCGCAAGTCGTTCTGGGAACGGAACTTCCGGCCGTTGAGGGCTTGGACAACCTGTATCAGGGGCAGCTAGACAATATCCTGCTCGCCGGGCAACGCTACTCGAATCCGTTACGGGCCTTGTATTCGGGCGACATGGTGTACCAGGAGCAGATCGCCCGCCCCAACGGCACCGCGTACACGATCTCCTCCGTACTGGACCTTCGCTTGGCGGACTTCAAGAAGAGGGCGTACCGGGCGTTCAAGACATCAATCCGCAACGGCGCACCCTACCTCGTCCACTACGACTTCGAGTTAGACGACCGGGTTGGGTTTGAGCAGGACGGCATCCTCTACGTCGACCAAATCTCGGCGATCCGCTACGAGTACGACCGCCAAAAGCCCATCACCTACACGGTTTCGGTGGGCGACGACACCAAGGATCGTGATCCGTTCGCGCAGGGCATCAAGGCGCTGCAGGCCGTGTATTCGGTGCTCAGCATGAGTTTGGGGGAGGGCTGGCTCTTTGGCTGACATTCCGGAGAAGCGCAAGCTCCCCCCGCACTGGCAAGCCAAAATCGACGCCGCCAGGGAGATCGAGGCGGCGAGCCTGCAACTCGAGCAGGACCTGAAATACCCGATCAATGTGCAGAACAACGTGATGCTGACGGCCTACATGCCCGACATCGTCACCACCTTGGTGTACCACCTGATCCGCCGCGGCTGGCGGCGTGACGACTCGAAAGCCGTCATCAAACCCCGCCCTGTTGTGGGTGGGGCGTTCGAAGACCTTGTGGCTTACGTCCCTATGGATGCCCCCGACGATCCGATTGTCGTGGAGCCCAATCCCGAACCCGACCAGCAGTTGTGGTCGGTCACCCCCGTGGTGAATGACATCGTTGAGGAGCGCCCCAGTGACTGAACCCCTCACCCCTGCCATCGGGGACACCGTCCCCCTGGGGTCGTTCCTGGCGAACGTGCACATGTTCGGTGTGGTGTCCGACATCGACACCCCGGACATGATGTCGTTCTCCATTGAGGGCACCGCCGGGAATGCGGTGATGATGGTTCGGGCGTTGATGGGTCCTCCGGGGCCGGCGGGGCAGAACGCGCCGATCCTGAAGTTGCAGCAGCCGATCTACGACGACGACGACGATCTCCCTTCCAATCTCACTGACGATGACGTGGACGTGGGGAAGTTCTGGATCGTCCGGGAGTTCGACGAGTTCGGTAATGCGGTGTCGTCGAAGGCATGGGTTTGGTACGGAACGCATTTCGAGCCGTTCCCGATGGGCACGCAGGGGCCGGTGGGGCCGGTGCCGATCATCAACTTCAGCTTTGAACTCCTCGATCCTGATGATGATGATCTGGAGAACGAGGTCATTCAAACGGGCGACCCGTACCACCCGTCGGTGCATCTGAAACTGAAGGCGCCGCGCGGCCCTCAAGGCCCGGCGACATCCATTGCGAATGCCCCCGATGTGGACATGACGAACCCCCCCGAGACGGGGGACACGTTGGTGTTCAACGAGGCCACGAACAAGTGGAAACCAGGTTCGACGTTCGCCTACATCCCGAAGTTTTGGACGATGCCGGAGGCGGCGTTCGTCAATGTGCCGTTGGCGATCTCAACTTCAGTGCCGTTGGGGTCGTTTGTGGTTCCCCCTCTGGAGTGGGATTGCGTGCCGTATGTGCAAGGGCATGTGCGGATCACTGGTGTGGAGTTGGATGCTGATCCGCTGATCATCGGTGTGCAGGTGCGGTTGGGGCATCCGACGAGCGGGATTGTGGTGGCTCGCGGGTTCGGCAACATCTCCACCTATGTCGATATCAAGCCGCACTTCTCCACTACCGGCGCTCCGAATGACGCCACGTCGCCGGAGAATGAGCGCGGCAAGATCGTCGCGGGTTCGACGGGCGCGGCGGCCACCCTGTATGTGAGTGCATTCAACGACGGCGCCACCGGTATCTATCACTTCGAGAAGCGTGGCGCGCAGCTCTCGATCCTGGCGATCCCCATCTAAATGCCTAGAGCTGGAGACGCATTCCTTCAGGGGATGCTGCCCGAGACGCACAACCCGCTCATGCGGATTGATGCTGCCGCGAAGAAGCCGGGTTTGGATATCGATGACCTGATCGATATGTGGCAGCAGTGGGTGGAAGACATCCTGTTCCCGATCATTGAGAACATTACGGGCATTGATCTGTCGGTGTTCCTGCCGTTCATCAACGGTGTGGTGGACAACTTGCAGGTGTTGTTCGGCAGTTTGAATCCGTTGGATGGGGATTTCAACCCGCTCAACGCGATCAACGCGTTCATCAACGTGATGACGGAGTTCGGTGTTCATCTGCCGATGATCCTGTTTCAGGAGTTGCAGGGTTTCGTTGCGGGCGTACCGATCCTCAACCAGTTGGTTGCCGCCATCACCGGCGGAATTTCGGGTGGACTTGACGATCTGGCGGCGTGGGCGGCGCCCCTCACGGATCTGGTGGAGAACTTCTTGCAGCAGGTCGCTGACGCCATTCAGGGCATCCTGGGGGGAGTGTTCGGTGGTCTCAACTTCGGTGACCTACCAGCCCCGGGTGAGGTGTGGAATCACGTCTTCGGGAATGTCGTCAACCCCGGTGCGATACCGCAGAACATCGTCAGCGGGCTCCAGGGAGCATTAGCGGGGCTCAACGGCTTCATTCAGGATGTTGTCGACGCCATCATCTCCGCGATCCGTGGAATCCCTTTCGTCGGCGGGGGGTTGGCCGACATTCTGTCCGAGGTCACGGGACTGCGGCAGACAGCGGTCACCGCGGAAACGAAGTCCAACCAGATCGAGGCCGACGCCGCGGCGGCATGGACGGGCACGGGTCCGCCACCGGGTGCGACGGCGGTCTACGGCGTCATCGGAGGTGTGCGATCCGCGCTGCTTGGCCAGTATCTCGTCGAGGTACTCAACGCCTCCGGCACCTGGACCAAACCCGCCACCCTCGTTGGTGATGTCACCGCGATCTGCCTCGCGGGGGGCGGGATGGGGCGTCTCGGTGAAACGGGTACGTCGGCCAACGTGCTCTATGACGGGGGGCAGGGCGGTCAGGCTGGTGGCCTGTCCGCGACGGTTATCCCGTCCGGTGATTTACCGGCCACGGTTTCCTATCTTGTTGGTGCGCCAGCCACATCTCCGGGGCAGAGGGGCGGCGATACGTCGTTCGGTACCTTCGTCGTTTCCGAGGGTGGCCGTCAGGGGTCTGTGGAGATCGGGTTCGTTCCGGTGCAAACCTCGGGCGACACCGGTGATGGCGGCACGGGCGGTGATGCCCGAAACAATCTCGGTGGCAGCGGTGGTCAGCCCAACCTCGCCACGGACGGTGAGCCTGGTGATAGCACCGCCGTGGCGCTTGGTGGTAAGGGGGGCGTCGGTCGGGTCAGCAACTCAACCAATGGCAACCCTGGCCAGCCGGGTGCCGACATCAACCTCGCTGAGCGCAAGAAGGGCGGCGGTGGCGGCGGCGGCGGGGGCGGTGGGAGCTCGGGTATCCGCATCGGTGGCACCGTTTTCGGCGCGCGTGGTGGCGCTGGTGGTTGGCCGGGCGGCGCATCCGGCGGTAGCGGGGCGGCCGTCAACAGCTCGCTTGGGAGCGCGGTCAGCCTCATGCCGAACCCGCCGGCCCCGGGCGCCATCTTTCTGATCTACCGACTCGCGGAGGCAGTATGAGCGAAGCAGTTCGCATTCCCGGCGTCGGTGGGGCGCCAGTGACCCGGTTCTACGAGGTGGAGGGTGGGTTCCTCGCCGTCACCCGGCCGAATATCCCCGGTGTGCGTGGCGACACCCATGTGTTCCTCTGTCGGTGCGATGGCCGCATGACCTGCCCGTCAGCAGACGACGGCGCAGCGGGGCATTTGCATCCCCTCAAGTCGTTCCCGTCCGGCACGGGCTTCGAGGACGCCTTGGCGGGGCTCGGCTACACCACCGTCATTGATGACATCGGCCCGGAGCCGGAACCCGAACCCCCGCAGCAAGATCAGTCGCCGGTTCAGGCGGTGCTTGATCTGCTGCCCGTGCCGCCGGAGATCGTCGCGGTGATTGGTGAACATCTTGAAGGGAGTTAGCAGTGCCTCTGCCTAAGTTCACCCTCGATGAGTCGGTCACCATCTACGACATCCTGGGGGATGTGTCGGGGTCGGAGTTGTCTCCGAGTGTGCTCACCTCCGCGACGGTGACGTTCAGGTCGAATGTTCCCGAGGATCGGTTTGTGACGTGGGAGGGCAACCTGTATCGGGTGCCTCCGGTGACGGCGAAGGTCACCGCCGACGGGACACCAGGAGTTTCGGAAATCACGCTCAGCACACCACAGGTCGTCAACCCGGGCCTGTACTGGATTGGTGGGGCGGTGCAAAACGCACCAACCACTCAGCCGACAATGCGGGTGGTTTCGTCACCCCTGATGCCGGGTGGCCCACTGGGCACGACGCTACCAACGCTGACAAGTCTGGCGTCTATGGCCAAGAGCGGTATCACGGGGGCTTTTGGCGCCATCGCTGCCCCTGTGGGGTCCACCGTTCCATGCCCGCGCATCGGGTTCAGGGTGGCTTAGGCGCGGTGAATCCTGAAGCCCGCTGCGAATGCGGCAGCCCCTACATAGACCACGTGCCGCTGCGCTACGCCCTGATCGCCTGGCTTCGCCATCGGTGGTTGCGGTGAGTAAGCGTGAAGCCGCGGTAACCATCACCGCCGGAGCACTACTCGGCCCCCTCGTTGCTGTCGTTTTAAGTGTGGTGGTTCTCCAACTGGCTGATGGCCAGGAGAAACGCCTCGCCTACTTCTAACCCCATGGTCTACGTGATCATCACCGCCCTCCTCGTGTGGGCGTTCCTCGTCATCTCCTGGGAAGGCTAGAAAGTGCTGCAATCCATCCTGCTGAAGCTGCTCATCGAGGCCGTGAAGAACGAGGAGATCCGCGCCTTCGCGTTCGACCTCGCCACCAAACTCGCCCTCCGATTGAAAGACGACCTCCTGCCCGACCTCCTCGAGGCTGTCGTCCCCCTGATCCCGAAGTTCATCGACGCCGGCCTGAAGCAGGTCGTCGAGTTGTTCCCGGACATGCCGAACATCCCGGAATCGGTGGACCTCGCCAAAGGGGTGGCGGAGAAGGTCATCGCCACCGACCCCGACATCCCCGGGCTCAGCGACATCGTTGACCTCAGCGAGATTCTTCGGGGTTTCCTGCGCTGATGCCTTGCGGGGAATTGTCGCTGCTAGAGGGTAGAATTGAAGGCGCGGCCGGGTGTGCTACCAACACAACCCGACCGCTAACCCACCCGTCTGATGCGACCAGAGGAGCGGGCTTTATGGAGCCTATCGAAGAACAGTGGCGGCCCGTCGTCGGCTGCGAGAATGCATACGAAGTCAGCGACCAGGGCCGAGTTCGGTCTCTGGACCGGATCGGCACTCAGATCAACGGCAAGACCGGCACCCAATACATGTCACGGCGTCGAGGCAAGATCCTGCGTCCAGCCACGGCGAACAGCGGGCACCGTTACGTGGTGCTGCAGGGGAGGACTACCCGCACCGTCCACAGCCTTGTAGCGGATGCCTTTCTGGGGCCACGTCCCGCAGGTGCCGAGGTTCGCCACAAGAATGGGCGGCCCGATGATTGCCGAGCCTCGAATCTCGAGTACGGAACCCGCAGCGAAAACGCCGAGGACTCAAAGCGTCACGGTACCCACTTCCACGCAGGGCTACTTGAGTGCAAGCGCGGACACGACCTAACCGACCCGCGCAATCTGCAGAAGAGCAAGACCAATAAGCGGGTCTGCCTGGCCTGTCGCCGAGACCGCGCCCAACTCTATAAGGCGGGCCAGCAGGTAAAGGCCGAGGGCTGCTGCATCAACGGCCACCCGGCCATCCCCGAGAACCGCTACACCAACGGCGTCGGAAAGAGCCGCTGCAAAGTGTGCGTGCGCGAGAAAAAGCAGCAGAAGAAGGCGGCATAGGGTGGCCAATCGCGTTGTTTATGGACGTACTCACAGCGAGAACGGTTGGCCTATGGTCGACCAAGGCTCTTGCCGATGGGTGAGAATTCCCGGCGCTGAACACGTCTCTCTCCAAATCAGGGAGGGGCAGCCCGAGAAAATACTCAGGGCGTTCGCCGCAGACTTCCATGCTTACGTTGAGCCGCTGCGCGACGCGGACTCGGCCTGCTGGACCGCCACCAACTCCGTGGCGTCGTCCAATCACCTGTCCGGCACTGCAATGGACCTCAACTGGAACGGCCCGGACGGCAGAACCTTCCGGCTGGGCCTCCCCGAAGAGCGCGCATTCCCGCCACCCAAGAACAAGGTCATGCGCGAACTGTTGGCCTTCTACGAAGGAACACTGTTCTGGGGCGCTGACTGGAGCATTCGCGACTCCATGCACGTGCAGTGCTCAGGCAACACCTACGGGTCGGCGAACTTCGAGCGGGTCGAAGACTTCATCCGCCGCAAGATTCGCCCGGACGGGTTCTCGACCTACAAGCGTGGTGGCGCACCCGCACCACCCCCGCCCCCGCCGCAAGTCGACGTCGCTGACGTTCTCGCCCGCGCCACAGGGGTGACTATCGGCAAGGCCCGCGAAATCCTCCCCGGCGTCATCAACGGACTCCGGGAATCCCAGTGCTCCAACGTCAACCGCATCGCCATGTGGCTGGCGCAGATGGGCCACGAGTCAGCGGGATTCAACGCCACCGAGGAGTACGCCTCCGGCGCCGCCTACGAAGGCCGCAGGGATCTCGGAAACACCCAACCCGGCGACGGGGTGCGCTTCAAAGGCCGCTCCTGGATTCAGGTGACAGGCAGATCGAATTACACCCAGTTGTCGAAGTGGGCGCACAGCAAGGGCGCTGTCCCCACCCCGACGTTCTTCGTCGACGAGCCAGCCAAGCTGGCGCAGATCCAGTACGCCGGCCTCGGCCCCGCCTGGTACTGGACCGTTGCCCGCCCCGACATCAACACCCTCTCCGACAGGAGAGACCTGCTCACTGTCACCAAGCGAATCAACGGCGGCACCAACGGACTACAGGACCGGCAGAACCGCTACAACCGGGCGTTGGCGCTCGGCGACCAACTTCTCACCCTTATCGGCTCAAGCTCAGGAGATGATGAATTGACCCCCGAACAGGACCAGATGCTGCGGGCCATCTTCCGCGAGCAGACCCAGAAACACCCCTCCCGCAGCGCCCTACGCAAACCCGGCGAAGGCGTGGTCGACACGTGGGCTGGCATGGACCTGAACATGGACGGCAACATGCACTTCGTTGCCACGTTCCTGCGGGCATGGCTAGGGCATCCGAAAACCCTCGCAGAGTTGCGGGAGGTCGCCGACAACACCGACCCGGCACGCCAGGATGACGCCCAGTTAGCTCAGGCGATCCTCGCCACCACCGCAGAGAAGCCCAAGCCCGTGATGAACGTCGGCACCATCACGAGCGGTGTCGATACCACGGCGGTGGTCGAGGCTGTCCGCTCAGCGGTCGCTGAAGCGGAACCGAAGATCATCTACACCGCTGAACCCGCCCCTGCTGACTTCCCCACAGCAGGGTCGACCGGTCAGCGCATCGGGCAGCTCGTGGACGCGGTGGAGCAGATGCGCCTCAGTGAACGGCTCTCCCCGCAGGAAGCGGCCACCTTGAAGGCGGTCATCAGCATCCTCGAGCCCCAGACGAAAGACGAAGGAGCGCAACAGTGACCACCCCAGACTTGTCGTTCATCATCCCCACGAAGTACAAGCCGTGGGTCGCGCTCATCGGCTCGCTGCTCACCTTCGCCGTGCCGACGGCCACTCAGATCGCCGCAGACCTCGGGCAGCCGTGGCCTGCGGTGCTCGCCGCGGTGCTCGCTCTCCTGACGTGGTTCGGCGTCTACAAGGTGCCCTACGCGCCGCCTGGGACGGTACTGGTACCCAAGGAGTCGGTGAAGCCTCCGCTGCGGACCGTGAACGACGTCACCGTTGTCCGCGGAGGCAACTACAACGGCACCTCCGCTATGTCGCCGCCGGTGGTGTACAAGAATCCCTGGCGCTGATCATGGATCAGTCTCTGCGGATCGGTGCGTCCGGTCCGCTCGTCAACGCGTGGGTTCAGACGATGAACCGCCGGTTCGCGTCGTACTCGAAACGCGACGACGGCACCCCCCTGCGCGAGGATGGCTACTTCGGGCTCGACGACGCCCGCGTAGCCAATGAATGGCACCGCCGCATCGGCCTGCGACCGGTCGACTCCCCAGCCAAGGTGGTAGTCAGTGAGGAGCAGTTGTGCATCCTCGGCCTCGGCCACCTGCTGGCACCGTTGTGCCTGACGGCGCACGGAACGGGTGTGTCGATGTGGGACGGCCCGCCCGCCGATGTGGCTCGAGCCCTTGAGCGGATGGGTAAGGCGAAGCATCAACCGATCGGTAACTACCCGGCGCGGCCGTTCCCGATGTGGCCGTCCATCATGCAGGGAGTCGCCGAGGTTGAGGTTCAGGTCAGGCGGTTCCCGGGTCGGCGGAAGTACGCGGTCGGCTACAGCCAAGGCGCTGTGGTGATGTCACTGGCCTACAAGTACGGCTCACTGGGCAACGACAGCCTGGTGAAGGCGTTCATGTTCGCCAACCCCATGAGAGAAGAGGGTGTCGGCGGCACACCCGGGGCGGGAGCCCTTCACGACCGCCTGGTGAACACCCCTGGTTGGTGGCGGGAGTACGCCCACCCCAAAGACATCTACGCCTCCGTCCCCACCGGCCCTGGCTGGGGTGAGAACGTCCGCATGGTCACCAAGATCGTGATGGGCAAGGACTGGTGGCGCGGTGACGACGATGTGTTCGAGCAGCTCGGGGAGATCGTCTTCAACCCCTTCGGGGAGGGTGCTGCGGCGTTGATCGCGGCGGTGAAGGCTGGTGGGTTCTTCGGCTCCGGCACCGGCCCGCACGTTCGGAACCTACCTGTTCAGCAGGCCATCGACTACCTCGCTGCGTGATCCAACAGCAGGGGCGGTTTTGGCTTCGATGTCGCACGACCGGTTTTCCGGTTACCTGAGCGGCAGCTCGTCTCTGCTCATTCCCGCCCATCTGCTGTTGTGCAACTAGGCTAACCCGGAAAGCATTGTTGCGCAACATGATTGACGAATAAAGGTAGGCGGGGCCGCCGTGGTTGCAGCCACATATGGCGGCCCCTAACCCCCTCAACCTGCGAAGAGAAAGGGGGCTGCCGTGAACCATAGGCAGCACCACCACACGCCCGCCACCGGAATCCGAAAATGAGCCGAGGATGCAGAAAGGACGGACAAGGCCATGAGCCCGACGTACCACCGTTAACGATGTCCTCGACCAAGAAGAAGAACGCCTCGACGAGGAGCGTGAAGTAATGCCGTCCTGGTCCCCGGAGGCGTGGAACAGCTTCGGCGTCGTCGGCATCGTCGTCTGTATGGGGGCGGTGCTGTTCCTATCCCTGATCAGGGGGTGGATTGTGCTGGGCACTTACCACCGAGAAATCGTTGAGGGGAAAGACGCCGCCCTCGCCGAGCATCGGGAACGAGCCGCCGTGGACGCTGAAACCATGCGGGACCAAGCCCGCGTCATCGCCGGCAAAACCGGCGTAGAAGACATCAACATCAAACTCCTACAGGCGATCCGTGAAGTGCAAGAAGGTGACCGCTTGTGATGCTGCCCTGGAAGCGTCAGCGGCTCGCCGTCGAGCGGGTCCATCAGGAGGTTGAGCAGGCCCACGCTGAGAAGACGGCTGCGAAGCGCCGCCGGGAAGAAGCCCAGAAGTTGGCTAGCGAGTCGAGTGCTGTCACCGCCAGGCTGCGCCGAGAGATCGCCAAGAACGGATTCACTGAACTTTTGCAGCAAGCGATGGGGGGACGTTGATGCGGTGGGCCTACGGGATCGGCATCACGGGGATCGCCGCCACCTTCATCGCCGGTTTTTGGGTGGACATCGATTACGGTCTGGCCGCCGACATCTCCCTGGTGTATGTGGCGGGGTTGACCACGATTTTCGTGCTGATGTATGGGCTTCGGTCGAACTGGCGGGCCAACCGGGTCGGGAAGATCTTCTTCGTCAAGGGTGTGGTGCTGCCCCTGTTGTTGTGGCAGGTCGTCACCAGTGTGTGGTGGGGGTCTGAATACCCGGGCCGGCAGCATATTCGGTTTGCGATCTACAGCTTGGCTGCGGTGGCCTACTTGGCGATGGTGGTGGCGTTGTGGCATGAGCAGCGTCGTGACCGTCGGTCGAAGGACGAGCTGCTCGACGTGGAACCATGAGGCTTCGTATCCGCGTCTTTGGCCGCACCGTTCTGTCACTCACGTGTGAAGGTGCCCAGCAGTACGAGGAAGAACCCACAGGAATCACCGGCGGGTCGGGGCAGTGCTTCGAGAGGGATATGAACCCACCCACCAACGAAGAACCTTGGTACGAAGACCGCAACAGAATCGGATTCCAGCGATAGACTGAACTCTGCTGGATCGGCGAAGGTGCTTTGACCCTGAATCGACAGGGTTGAGACGGCACCCAAGCTGCGACGGAAACTGAACGGCTAGTCGGAGGGTTGCGCAGCCCGCCGCGATGGCTGAAGGCTCAAGCCGCTGCTTCCTAGCTTGCTGGGTTCAATTCCCAGGCGCCGATCCACAACAAACTTTCGAGCCCCCTCTCATCTACGGATGGGAGGGGGCTTTATTGCGTTTCGGGGTACCGGTTCTTCCATGCCTCGTGTCGGTGAGCTAGTCCAATCCACTGAGGGTGGGTGGTTTGTGTGGCCGCCCAAGCATTGCTCTCAGGGGCATCGGTTAGGGCCGGGAGAAGTCACCGTTGGTAACCAACCGTGCGGCGGCAGCGGATCTCATACGACGTGGACGTGCAACCTCTGTGGCGACGTCACTTATGCACCGCCCATGGGCTCCGCCTGCAGGGTCTTGCATGGTCCTGCTGGGGTCAGGAACGTGTAGTTCGTTCAGGCTTCCCATCAACCAACTCAAGGTTGTCCAGCATCCACCGCAGACGCTTTCGGTCGTGCGCACTCATCGGGCGGGCCACAAACTTCGACTGATCCGTGAGGGCATCGGTGCGGGTGACCACCTCACCGCTCATGTAGCGGTCGTAGATGTGCACTGGCCCGATGTATCCGGGTGCGCCGATATCGTCGGGCATGACCAGCACTACGGCTTCTCCCCGGGCTCCTGCGTGAAGTGGGGGACACGCTTCCCAGCAGATTCATACGCCCGGATGGCGCTAGCGGGCGACTCGATTCGGTAGAAGCCGCGGGGCAGCGATATAGGCGTAGACAACTCGTGGACACTGCCGTCACGGCAATTCACCTGCGCCACCACTATCTTGTCCACGACGACCTCCAGGGAGACCGACGCGTTGCCGTAATGGCCTTGAATGTCCGCGTCGGGCCAGCGCCGGCCGATCTCCTCGGCTGCTGCTGCCATCTCTCGTGCGTTCACTGCGGCTTCTCCTCTGTGCTGTCTGTGTCGTTCATCCAACACCTTCCGGGCTAAGGGCGAGTAGCTGAAGATCAAGGCTCATGTAGGGGTTAGACGGTGGGAGGGTGAGAAGTGGTTCCCTCAGCGGGCTAGCGGGTGACGGCCACGAAGACGATTCTTCAACCGATGCCAGAATCCCGGAGGGTTCTGCGCTGGGTAGCGGTCGCCGAGGAAGAAGTCCTTGCCCGGAACCATCGGCGGGCCATTATTGATCCGCACCGGCTTCGCTGAGTCGTAGGAGTCCTGGACCGCGGCGCATCGACGCCGGAACTCGTCAGCGTCTCCCTCGCCTACGGTAACGCTCCACTCGAGTTCGCGTGGGCCCCACTCCGTCATGGCTTCTCCTCTGTTAGCGGTACCGGGGCGTTCGGGCATGACTGGAACGGTTGAAGCGCCGCGCCCTCGGCTTCTTCCCTGCTGGCCTCGTGCCGCTGGCCGCAGTGGGGGCAGGGGAACTCGCTGACGCTCACTCTGGCTTTTCCTTGGGTACTACCGACCCGCCATCGGAGCGCATGATGACGCCCCAATCACTACGGGGGGGTCACTCATGGCTTCCACGGCTGCTTGCCCTCAACGACGTATTCCACCGCATCAGCCAAACCGGCTGCCTCCAAGGCGTTCTGTGCAGCCTGCGCCTGCACGCGGTCGGCATCAGTACCGGACCAAGTCACCACGATCTTCATTGGTTGGTTCTCCTACTTGTTAGGGTTGGTGGGGAACAGACTCAACGAGGGCTACGGGGTGCAGGCTTTTTTCAACTCGGCCTGCATTAGCTCCCCGCCCATCGGAGACTTGCCCGATAGCCGACGCTGCGAGACAACTGGTAGGAAGTCCAACGCTTCATCCACGCCCGCCTGTTGCCGCTCGTAGTCCACCCATCCGGTGATCCATTTGCGGTCCGGGGGCTTAGGCCGTCTGGAGTTCACCGTTGCTCCTGCAATTGAGCAGCCGCGTATGCGGCCTCTAGCGCTTTGATAAGTGCGGGGATCTCCGGGACCTTGACCTCGTTATCTCGGATGCGGACGAAGGCGAAGCTGCCGAGGTAAAGGTTCACGTAGGCGTTGCCGCACCGGATCTCCGTCGCCGTAGTCGACATTCGTCACGGGAGCAAGCGACAGATCGTCTTCTGCTGGCCTAGCCACGCCGATCCTCCTTTTGCTGCATGCTCCCATACTACACCCAAAAGGGCGCACCCGCGTGGGTTATGATGGGCGCGTGAAGCGATACCTCAGCATCACCGAAGCCGCTGAACGGGCAGGACTATCCCGCAACACCGTCAAGGCGTACGTGAAGGTGCCGGGACGCTTCCCGAAACCCGACGCGAAGATCGGTCGCGTCCAGGGCTGGCTACCCCAAACCATCGACTCCTGGATGAAGCAGCGGAGCAAGTAGGGCGGGCGGCTCCCCCATGGGGGGATGGTAACGGCCAGGGCCGACGTAGGGGGCGGTTGTTTGCTGTTCCGTGGCGGAACACAGCGAGGCATACCCGCAGGTGAGGGAACGCCCTCATGTTAGGGTCAAATCACACGCGGCGCAGGTCAGGGCATATTTCTGCAGGTAAGCTAAGGCTTTCGATTCCCCTTAGCTCCACAGATGGGGCCGCTTCGGCGGCCCGCACATCGACATCGTTTCGATGCGGAAACCTGCCGCGAGAATTCACAGGATCTGGTACTCCCGTGCGGGTGCGCGGGGTCCTCCGCCCTGATAATCTTCCCTGGCGCGCTGACGTCAACGATCGGGATGCGATCCCGCAGAGAAAGGGGAGGCAGATGGCCGAACACGCCGAAGCCCTCGTCCGCAAAACGAAGAAGCTGGGCATTATGGGATTTGGTGCGCTCGCCGTCACGGGAGCCTTCCTGGCGTTCGGAGCCGGTACCGCCGGCGCTGACGTCGAGGACATCGAGGCCGACCCGGCCGCACCGTCCGCATTCCCCGTCGCCGAGGAGGGCATCCGCGTCGCCGATCCCGGCGTCGTGAACGCCGGCCCGTCCGAGGTGCGTGCCGCCGATGTCGGCGCACCCCTCGCCCCGTCCGGCGGTGAGTCCAAGGACTCGCTGCGTGCCGTTCCGTCCATCACCGGTGGCATCGGCACCTACATCGACTTCGGTCCGTTCGGCGGCCCCGGCGCGCCGATCTGGGATTGGTGACCGCGGCCCAGCCGCTTCCGAATCACCCGAACAGCGCCCGGTTCCGTTACGACGGACACCGGGCGCTTTTCGTTGTGGCCAGGACGTCACCGATGCGCCCCCGCCGTTCCTTGCCGGGTCCGCCGGACGCGCCGTAGCCTCGAAAGGGTGGCCGGTGTGACTGCCGCCCGCGCAGATGAGCTCGCGGCGCTGGACTTCTTCGCCGGCTGCTCCGAACAGAACCTGGAGCCGCTGGCGGCACAGCTGCGGCCGCTGACCGCGGCGCCCGGCGAGATCCTCATGCGCCAGGGCGAACACGCCGTGTCGTTCCTGCTGATCGGTTCGGGGCGGGTCCAGGTCAGCCACACCGGCGCCGAAGGCCTGCACGCGGTCGTCGATGTCCATCACGGCATGATCGTCGGCGAGATCGCGCTGATGCGTGAGACCACGCGCACGGCCACCGTGATCGCACTCGACGAGGTGACCGGCTGGGTCGGTGCGCACGAGGCGTTCGCCACCATGCTCGAGGTGCCGGGCATGATGACCAAACTCGTCCGCCTCGCGCGCCAACGGTTGGCGGCGTTCGTCGCGCCCATTCCGATGCGGGTGCGCGACGGCACCGAGTTCCACCTGCGG